>NZ_LZTA01000068.1 GCF_001665875.1 Mycobacterium sp. 852002-40037_SCH5390672 | reverse complement strand
GCCCTTCGGGGCACCGCCGCCGGCACCGGCGGCTCCACCAGCCGCGGGTCCGCCCGCGGGTTCGCCACCGGAGTAACCGGGGATGGTCACCGTGCCGCCACCGTGACTGGCCGCCGGGGCTTGCCCGTTGGGAGGCTGACCACCCTGGGGTGGTCCCGGAGGCGAACCCGCGGGCGGACCCGCGGCTGGTGGAGCCGCCGGTGCCGGCGGCGGTGCCCCGAAGGGCCCAGGAGGCAGTTGCTGCTCCTGCGGAGTCGGGGGGACCATCGTCACGGTCTGTGGCAGCGGTGACAGGGTCACCGTCTGCGGGGGTGGCGCTTTGGGCGGTGGCTCGGTGGTGGGGATGGTGACCGGCTTGCGCGGTGCCGCCGGTGGCACCCCCGCGCCGTTGGCCGATGCCGCACCGATCATCGACGCCACGATGGTGCCGTGCGCATCGCAGTCGGACAGCCCGTCACCGGCCATGATGTAGTCGCCGCCGGGAATGAGGTGCGGAAACCTGGGGTGCGGCGTCACACCGGTGTCGATGACGGCCACCTTCACGCCGGCACCACGACCGAACTGCCATGCCTCCTGCAGATTCAGCATGTCCATGTATTTGGGTTGCAGCCGGAAGTCGGTCCCGGGCAGCACACCGACCTCGGTGCAGTACGAGTTCTGCTTCATCGGCGCCCCCGGCCCCGGCGGACCGTCCGGCGGTACCGCGCCGGCGTCGATCGTCGGGGGCGAAATCGCGTACGCCGGCGGCAAGCCGGCTAGTGCGCCCGACGCGAGCAGCGTGGCGGCAACGGTCGCGGCGGATGCGCGACCACGCCACACCTTGCCGTTAGCGATAGCGGATTGCTGCATAGACATTCATCAACCACAATGCCAGCGGGAAAATCGGCATCAGGCAGAGGTATTCAATCCATTCCACGAATTTGCGGAATAGCGGGCTGTAGACGGTGTTCGGCACCACAGCCGCCGATGTCAGTCCCGCGGCCGGCAACAGAACCAAGATCGCCGCGCTTATCGAGACGGCGAGCGGGGACTGCAGCACCAGCGCGTAGCGCAACACGACCGCACCGACAATCAGCACGGCCGTTCCGGCCAGGGTGATCGCCTGCCAGCGGTCGACGTAGGAGCGGCCGCGCAGCATCAGGAAGCCCGCGCTGAAACCGGCCAGCAAGACGGGCAGCCAGCGCTGTCCGGTGTGCGGATCCGACAGCGCGGTCAGGGAGACGATCATCAGCACGCCGAGCCCGATCAGCAAACCCGACAGGAAGGAGCGGGCGCGTTCGGCCTGGGTCAACACGTCGCGGACCGAGGCGGGTCCCTCAAGAACCGGAGGACCGCCGTCGGAGCGCACCACGGTGGTGGGCAGGTCGGGCCGTGCCTCGAACACCCACCGGCTGGTGGCCGACGGGAAGACGGGCAACCGGATGCCGGCCAGGCGCCGCGAGATTGCCGGCGCACTCTGGTAGATCATGACGGACACCAGCACGACGCAGGTAAATAGCGTCACTGCGCTGGTCATGGCGACCATGCGTGCCAGCGCGGCCACCGCTGCGATCAGGCTGACGGTGACGATCGCGGTGTAGATCGCCAACCGACGTCCGGTGAAGCGCAGCGCGAGGATTGCGGCGATGGTGAGGACCCCGAAGCCCAATACGCCGTGCGGCGATCCGACGCCGCCGGGCGGCGCCGACGCCGCCGCGATCGACAGGGGGGCGAGGCTGCTCAACAGCATGGTGTCGGCTACGCGCCGTTCCTGCTGCGTGTGCGCCCGCATCAACAGCATCAGCGAAACGCCCAGCACCACCGCGCCGATCACGCCCGCGTACACGGTCGGCAGCCACGAGTTGTGGTGCCAGCGCCACCAGCCGAGCAGGCCGGCGGCGGTCGTCACCCCGATGGCCACCATCGACGCGCCGACCTGCACCGCGATGACCGGGTCGATGGCGGCGAAGCGCTTGCTGAGGTCCGCCGCGACCGCGGTGGAGATGTGCTCGATGACCTGCGAGCGGTGCTCGGTGTCCTGGATGAACCGGATCCACAACCGGTCGCCGTCGTAGACGTCCTGCTCGCTCAGCGATTGGGTGGCCCGCAAGGGCGAGCCGTCCACCAGGCACAGCGCCCATCGGCCCCGGCCCGACGCCTCCAGCGGAGTCTCGCCGAGCTCCCGGAGCCGGCTGTTGACCACCTTCAGCAACGGATCGGTCATCACCGAGACGGGGGCGTTGGCGTCCAGCAGGACGCCGATCTGGACGCCCGCGCCGGCCATCACGCCGACGACGACTGCCTGAGGCTGCGAGATTCCCTCTACGTCAGTCTGTGGTACTTCAACTACCGCAGTCATCGCGTTGCACTCCCTACCGTGATGAATGTGTGAGCCCGTGCCGCCAGTCGCGCGCGGGCGTGCGCCGGTGTACTCGTCGAGGTGCTGCGGCCCCCCGCAAAGTGCATTCCGACTAATTGGAATTCCATCTGCCTCGCCTTGCGATTAAGAGTTGTGGTTGACACCGGTTTGAGATTTGCTGATGCCTTGAGAGAAGTATGCCGTGTTCGCAGCTCAAGCGCATGTTGAGTGCAAAGACATTGGTGAACTCTGTGTTTCGCGCGAATGTCAGACCCTGCTGTGCGTTTTCCACTCGCCGTAGGGAAGCGTGTCCAGCACAGTTTTGACGCCCACCTGCACGAGCTGTGGGGTCGCCGGACAGATGGCCAGCCACGCCTCCCCCGACCCCGCGGTGCGGGCCTGCTGATAGAGCGCGATGCGGCCGCCGGAGCCGTCTTTGAGTGACAGCACTGACGCGCTGGGGCCCTTGGCGTCGTCCTGGTACTGGCGGGCGTACACAGCAACCTCGGCGGCCGGGTCGGACAGCGCCTGGCCTAGCGCGGCCACGGTGGCGGCGCTGATGCCCATCCGGCGCAGGTCACCACCGGAGAACACGTTGAACCCCGACTCCTGCCACGACTTCGTCGCTTCCAGCATTTCTTCCAGCGGCACGTTGACCGCGTTGATCGCCGCGGGTTCGGCGTGGTGGATGGACTCCAGCGCGTCGATCACCAGGGACGCGATCGAGGCGCTGTCCGCGACGGCGACGTCGTCGACGGTGATCTCACCGCCAACCCGAACCGCCGACACCCAGTGCTGTCCGCGGCGCGCCAGGACCACCCGAAACTCGTTGTCGGGGATATCGCGCGAGCCCGGGGGCTGATTCGTGTCATCGAGCACGCCGTAGGCGAGCTTGCCTCGGGACAACAAAGCGACCACTTCCAAGTCGGGCGCCGCGAGCACTCTCATCCGCGCGGCCACGTGCTCGTTCACCTGGTCGTTCTCGACTATGCCCTGCTCGCGCATCACCGCCATTCCGGGATGCTCGTTGATCCAGTCGCTCGAGTCGGTAGACACGTATGGCCGGCACCGCAACTCTGGCGCGACGTGCCGGATGTCCAGGAGCGCCTGGAGCATCCAGAAACCGTCGACGTTGACAGTGATGTCGGTGCGGGTGCTCTGTTGGTCCATCAAATCCCCACTTGGTCCCTAGTTACCTCAAAGCGAAACTGCACGGGAACCGCAGGACGCGGCAGCACACCACCCGTCGGTGGTCTCTTATACACATCTGACGCTGCCGACGATCGCAT
>NZ_LZTA01000067.1 GCF_001665875.1 Mycobacterium sp. 852002-40037_SCH5390672 | reverse complement strand
CGACCAAGCGCATGGGCGCGATATTCAACGAGTACAAATCGAACAGCTCGGTCATGATCGTCCTCGAGGGCCAAAATTCCCTGGGTGCCGACGCGCACGCCTACTACGACCAGGTCGTCAAGAAGCTCGACGCCGACACCAAACACGTTGAGCACGTGCAGGATATGTGGAGCGATCCACTGACCGGGGCGGGCGCGCAGAGCACCGCGTTCGACGCGGTGCTTTCCAATCAGATCCACTTCATCGGCGACCAAGGAGACGGCAAAGTCCCTGGTGTACAACGCACTTCGTGAGTCCAATAACTTACGGCCGAAAGCCAGTGGGTACCGCCAAAGGAACGGCCGATACTTAGGCCAGCTAACGAGATTCCCATCTTTGTGGCGGATCCGCCGTTTCTACGTCACGAAGATGGGAATTCCGCCACCTTGGATGGGAACCTACACACGCGGCTGGTCCTACCGCGCCATGTTGGTGAAGCGCGACAGGTGCAGCTGGTGCGCGACGGTCACGGTCTTGGTCGGACCGTTGCGGTGTTTGGCGAGAATGAAATCCGCCTCTCCCCCGCGCGGATCGTCGCGTTCGAACGCGTCCGGCCGGTTCAGCAGGATCACCATGTCGGCATCCTGCTCCAGCGATCCCGACTCACGAAGGTCGGACAGCATCGGCTTCTTGTCGGTGCGCTGCTCGGGACCGCGGTTGAGCTGGCTGATCGCGACGACGGGAACCTCGAGCTCCTTGGCCAAAAGCTTGAGATGGCGCGAGAATTCGGATACCTCTAGCTGCCGCGACTCAACTTTCTTTCCCGACGACATCAGCTGTAGATAGTCGACAACGACCAGACGCAGGTCGGCCTTCTGCCGCAGCCTGCGCGCCTTGGCACGGATCTCCATCATCGTCAGGTTGGGCGAGTCGTCGATATACAGTGGCGCCTCGCTGATTTCGCTCATCCGCCGCGCCAGCCGCGTCCAGTCTTCGTCGCTCATGCGGCCGGACCGCATGTCGGCGAGTTTGATTTTGGCCTCCGCTGACAGCAACCGCATGACGATCTCGGACTTGCTCATCTCCAGCGAGAAGATGACGCTGGCCATTCGGTGTTTGATCGAGCACGACCGCAAAAAATCCAATCCCAGCGTCGATTTCCCGACACCGGGCCTGGCCGCGACGATGATCATCTGCCCGGCATGCAAGCCGTTGGTCACCTCGTCGAGTTCGGTAAAACCGGTCGGCACGCCCCGCGCGACGCCGCCGTTGGAGGCGATGGCGTCGATCTCGTCCATGGTCGGCTGCAGCAGATCCTCGAGCGGAACGAAATCCTCCGACGTCCGGCGCTCGGCGACCTCGTAGATCTCCGCTTGCGCGCGGTCGACGACCTCGGCCACGTCAGCGCCCTCGGCGCCCGCGTAGCCGTACTGCACGACCCTTGTGCCGGCCTCTACCAGGCGACGCAGGAGCGCCTTCTCGGCCACGATGGTCGCGTAGTAGCCCGCGTTGGCCGCGGTCGGCACCGTCGAGATCAGCGTGTGCAGATACGGTGCACCGCCGATCCGGCGGAGCAAGTTCCGGCGGTCCAGTTCCGCGGCGACCGTCACCGCGTCGGCCGGCTCACCCCGCCCGTAAAGGTCCAGGATCGCGTCGTAGACGTTCTGATGGGCAGGACGATAAAAGTCGCTGGGCCGCAGCCGTTCGAGCACATCGGCGATGGCATCCTTGCTCAGCAGCATGCCGCCCAGCACCGCCTGCTCGGCCGCCATGTCCTGCGGTGGCTGCCGTCCGAAGTCCTCACTGGGCACCGAGGAATCCATGCCCGACGTCAGGTCATCGACGACCGCCACGGATTCCCTCCTCCCCTTAACTCACGTATCCGAACATACATTCGACAGTCGGCGTTGAGCGTAAGTCAAGGTGCTGACAACCTTCGCCCGATAGCACCCGCACGCCCGGCGCCGGGACGACGTTAAACGTTGCTGCCTAGTAGGCAAAGGGGGTGCTGTTCATGAAGCTGTGGATCGTGTGTGCATATCCATCGACACCTGTGTTGAGCGGGGTGTGGAGAACCTGTGGATTAATGCAAAGGGCTAGGACATCAGTGCAGATACCGGCCATACAACGCCATGGAAACCGTGTGGACAAGAATCTCTACGGCGTGTCGGGCCAGGTTACCGCCCCGGGCGTGTTGGCTTTCCGCCGTATTTTCCCTGCGTTACGGGCCGGTAAAGCGCACTGGAGGAATGCACACCAGAAATAGTTCGCCGGGGAGCGCGTCCGCGATCCTTGGCAGCGGAGTGCAGCCGGGTTCGCCCAGCACAACGAAACCCGGCGGCGGCCGATCATGGCCACCGCCGGGAACGAGCAAATGTCGGGTGCTTAGCTCTGCGCGACGACCTCGAGCGCGACCTCGACGTCGACCTCGGGGTGCAGGTGCACCGCCACCGGGTGGGTCCCGACGGCTTTGATGTGCGATTTGGGCAGCCGCACGATCCGTTTGTCCAGGTTGGGCCCGCCGGCCTTCTTGATCGCCGCGACGACGTCACTGGCGGTCACCGAGCCGAACAACTTTCCGGAATCCGCCGCGGTCTTCACCGGCAGCGGGACGGGGCCGAGCCCCTCGATCGCCGTCTTGAGTTCATTGGCGTGCCCGAGGTCGCGGACCGCCTTGGTTTCGCGGGACCGGCGGATATCTTCCGCCTGCTTCTGTGCGCCGCGTGAGGCCACGATCGCCAAACCGCGGGGGAGCAGGAAGTTGCGGCCGTAACCGTCCTTGACCTCGACAGTGTCGCCGACGGAACCAAGGTGGTCGACGTCAGCCGTCAGAATCAGCTTCATCGTTTCGTACTTTCGGTAGGCCTGCGGCGACTATCGCGCCGAGGAGGTAAAGGGCAGCAGCGCCACCTCGCGGGCGTTCTTCACCGCGATCGCGACGTCGCGTTGGTGCTGCACGCAGTTGCCGGTGACGCGGCGCGCGCGGATCTTGCCGCGCTCACTGATGTACGTGCGCAGCAACGCCGTGTCCTTGTAGTCGATCGTTTGTCCCTTTTTCGAGCAGAAGACACATTTACGCGCCTTGATCGGCTTTTCCGGAGCCGGACGCCGCTTGTTGGACTTGGCCATGTCTGTCTTTCTTTTCGTTTCCTACTGCTGAAGTCTTGGTTAGAACGGCGGTTCGTCGTCTCCGCCGGCGAACGATCCCGACGCCGGGGCGCTGCCCCACGGGTCGTCAGCCGGTGCACTGCTCGCCGGCGCCGCCTGCTGGCGAGATCCGCCACCGCCGCCACCACCACCGCCGAAGCCGCCCCCACCGCCACCGCTGCTGCGGCTGGCCTTGTTGACCTTGGCTGTGGCATACCGCAGCGAGGGGCCGATCTCGTCGACCTCGACCTCGAAGACGGTGCGCTTCTCACCTTCGCGGGTCTCGAAGGAACGCTGCTTGAGCCGGCCGGTGACGATCACCCGGGACCCGCGGGTCAGGCTTTCGGCGACGTTCTCGGCGGCCTCCCGCCAGATGTTGCACCGCAGGAACAGCGCCTCACCGTCTTTCCATTCCCCGCTCTGACGGTCATAGATCCGAGGTGTTGACGCCACGGTGAAGTTCGCGACGGCGGCACCCGACGGCGTGAACCGCAATTCGGGGTCGGCGGTCAGGTTTCCGACAACCGTGATAGTGGTGTCACCAGCCACAATTTCCTCCTGGGTCCGCCGCTCGGGTGGTGGATGTCATGAGCGTACTTTCGCTGAACTCTCCACAGCCTAAGCAAGTGCGCCGACGAGAAGCACGCGACGCAGCCAAGGCTGTTAGTGCTTGTCGGTGCGCATCACCTTGGTGCGCAGTACTGACTCGTTGAGGCTCAGCTGGCGATCGAGCTCGGATACCGTCGCCGGCTCGGCCTTCAGGTCGACGACGACGTAGATGCCTTCGGCGTGCTTGGCGATCTCGTAGGCCAGACGGCGCCGGCCCCAGATATCAACCTTGTCGACGGATCCACCATCCTTGCGGACGACGTTAAGGAACGTCTCCAAGGACGGGGCAACGGTGCGCTCGTCGAGCGTGGGGTCAAGAATGACCATGATTTCGTATGGACGCATGGAAACCTCACCACCTCCTCTGGTCTGTGCGGCCACGGTCGATCCGTGGCAGGAGAGTCGCCTGCGTCGGCAACCGCATCAGGCTACCGGATACCGGGCTGACCAGAAAAATCCGGCCCCTGGGGCAACCTCGCTATTGCCGGCCAGCCAAGTATTCGTCGGCCCTCGCCACCGTCGCGGCATCGGCCTTGGCGAGCGTGCCCGAGTCGAAGGGTGGCTGCGGGTCGTATTCGATGAGCAGCTGAGCCGCCTGTGCGGCCTCGCGATCGACGAGCAGTTCCACCAGACGTAAAGCCATGTCGATGCCGCTGGACACGCCGGCGGCGGTGATGACCCGATGCGGCAGGTGTTCGACGACTCGTTCCGGCACGTAGCGGGCGCCCAGGCCGTTGAGTAACTCAGCGGCGCGCCAATGGGTGGTGGCGGTGAGCCCGTCCAACAGTCCGGCCGCAGCGAGCAGCAGGGCACCGGTGCACACCGAGGTGGTGAACCTGGTGTTGGGGTGCACCCCTTGCAGCCACGCCCGGATGGCCTCGTCGTGAATCAGCTGTCGCGTGCCGATGCCGCCGGGGAACACCACCACATCGGGTGCGTCCACCTCGTCGAAGGTCGCGTCGCAGCTGACACCGAGCATGCCGTTCTCGGTCCGCACCTCGCCGCGGTAATGCCCGACGAACACGACGTCGATTGACGGAATGCGTTGCAGCACCTCGTACGGGCCCACCGCGTCGAGTGCGGTGAATCGCGGGAAGATCGGGATCGCAACCTGGGTCACGGCGCCACTCCTCCGATCCCGGCTACGCCGGCATCATCGTCGTCGACGCGGGTCATGGCGCCCCGCTTGCCACCGCGGGTCGCTCGTCGACGCTGTCGGATGCCGGGATAGTCGAGCGGCGCGACCCAACCGGCCGCAACCAGTCCGGCAACCACCCGGGTGGGGCGTCAGGCGCGTGGTCGAAGGGGCCGCCCGCCGGATCGTCCACCCGTCCGCCCCATCGCACCAAGTCTTCACCGGGCCGGTATATCTGGCGAATCACCAACGCGCACAAGGCGATCACCGCGACGTCCCGCAGCAGCACCGTCGTGGTGAAGAACTGCTCCGGCAGCGAGCGGTTGGGGTTGCCGTAGAGGTAATACATCCGTGGCACCCATACCAGCGCGTCGACGGTCATCCACGCCAGCAACAGCCGGCGATGCGGCAGTGCAAGCACCGCCAGCGGCACCAGCCACAGCGAGAACTGCGGACTCCACACCTTGTTGGTCAGCAGGAAAGCCACGACCACCAAGAACACCAGCTGCGCCACCCGCGGCCGTTGTGGAGCGGTCAAAGCGATGAACGCGATCGCCGCACAACACGCCAAAAACGACACCGCGACAACGGTGTTGAGTACTGTCGGCGGCTGCCAGAATCCGAGCTTGGGATCGAAACCCCGCCAGCCGGTGAACGATTTGATGACGTTGTACAGCGAATCCATGTCGTCGCCGCGTCGCGTATTGAGCCGGAAGAACTCCGACCATCCGCGTGGAAAGAACACCATCACGGGCAGGTTCACCAACAGCCAGGTCACCCCGGCCGCCACCGCGGTGCGGCACCACGCACGCAGACGTCCGGTCCGAATTCCGAGCAGCAGCATCGGACCCAGGAACAGCAACGGATACAGCTTCGCGGCGGCCCCCAATCCGATCAGCACACCGGCCAGCACCGGTTTTCGTCGCGCCCAGGCCAATAGCCCGGCCATCGCGAAAGCCGTTGCCAGGGCGTCGAAATTGGTGAAAATCTGGAAAATCAATATCGGCGAGCCGGCCACCAGTGCGGCATCCCAGATCCGCCGCCCGGCCAGGCCGGCGCTCGCCCAGACGGTGGCCAGCCAGGCCAGCGCCAGCCCGAATGCCGCGACGTTGAAGAACATCACCACCTCGGCGACCACCGGAAGCGGGGCGAGCTTGCTCAGCGCGGTGTAGGTCTTGGCCAGCGCCATCGACACGTACTGATAGACCCCGGTCAGCACCGGATATTCCATGTAGCGCACCGCGGGCTTGCCGTCGTAGCGGATCTGCTGGGCGCCGGTGGAGTCGGTCTCGACCCAGCTCGACTTGTAGGGAAACTTGCCCTGGCTCAACAACTCTGCGCCGTAGAGCGGCACGGTGTCGGAGTAGCACAACTCGTAGTAGGCGCGTTGATTGTCCCAGTTGGCCACGCGCTGATCGCCGGGCCCGGTGCCGGTACTTTGCAGACAGGCCGCCTTCGTCGACCAGCCCAGCGCCAGGAACACCAGCGCGATCAAAAACATGACCCGCACCGGGGTCATCAGCCGAGAGCGGCCGATCAGCGCGTGCCGACCCACCGGTCCCCCGACGACGTCGGCGAGCGCGGCGCCCAGAAAGTCGGTGCGGCTCGGGCAATCTCGGTTGTCGGCGCTACGCAGATCCGCGGCCAGCCGCTGTGGTGAGGTGGTGGCGCCGTGTTCCGCGGCGCCGGTCACGGTGGCGGTGGCGGGGCTTGGAGCCCACCCGGCGGAACGCCACCACCCGGCGGAAAGCCACCACCCGGCTGGCCACCAGGCGGGCCGCCCTGCTCCGGACCACCCGGCGGACCACCGGGCGCGGGTGGCGCCAATGTGATCGTGGTGGGCGGACCGACCGGGATGGTGATGCCGGGCGCCACTTCGATGGTGGGCTGGATGACGGTCTCTGAGGGCGGCGGGGGCGGTGGCGGCGCAACGGGCACACCCGCGTAGCCGCCGATCTCGGTCGGCTTGGGGAAGGATTCGTTGGAGGTGCCCTTGAGCGCGCCGTCCATAGTGGACTTCCAGATGTCCGACGGCAGGCCCGAGCCGTAAACCGGTCCGCCCGAAGCCGTTACCAGCGGGCTGTCGCCTTTGGCCGTGCCCACCCACACCGCCGTCGACAGCGACGGCGTGTAGCCCACCATCCAGGCGTCCTTGTTCGAGGTGGTGTCACCGAGCTGGGTGGTCCCGGTCTTGGCCGCCGACGGCCGACCGCCGGCCAGGGCGTGGCCGCGTGAATAGCTGGCGATCGGGACCATGGCCGCGGTGGTGTTGTCGGCGACGGCCTTGGGGATGCGTTGCTCGGTCTTGTTGTCGGAGTTGGCGGCGTCGAACAGGACCTGGCCGTCGGAATTGACGACCTTTTGCACGAAGTGCGGACGGTGATAGACGCCGGAGGCCGCCAGCGTGGCATACGCCGAGGCCATGTCGAACACTCGGGTTTGATACTGGCCCAGCACAACTCCGTTGTTGGGTGGTCCGCCCTTGCCGTCCTCGGACAGGGTGTGGTCCACACCGGGGAAGCTGGTCGCGACGCCGGCCTGGTGCGCCGCGTCGGCGACGGCCTGGGGACCGCCCTTGAGCTTGAGCATCAGCCGGTAGTAGGAGGTGTTCAACGACATCTTTAGCGCCTGGGCGATGTTGCAGGTCCCGCAGCTCTCGCCCTCGACGTTGGTGATCTTGATGCCGTCGACCGTCAGGGGCGAGCTGTCTATCTGGAAGCCGAGGCCGATCCCCTGCTCGAGCGCGGCAATCAGGCAGAAGACCTTGAACGACGACCCGGTCTGTAGGCCGGCCTGAGCGAAGTCGAACCCGTTGGCATCGGTGCCACCGAAGTACGCACGGATCGCGCCGTCGTGCGGGTCGACCGAGACGGCGGCCGAGCGCATATCGGGGTCTTGGCCGTCGAGATACTTCGACACCGCCTTCTCCGCCGCCTGCTGGGCCTTCGGATCGATGGTCGTGGTGACCTGCAGGCCCTGGGTGTTCAGCGTCCGCTCGTCGATGTTGAACAGCTCCATCAACTCTTTGGTCACCTGACGTTCGATCAGCCCGTTGGGCCCGGTCGTCTGGTTCTGCGCCCGCGCCTGATCCGGCGGCACAGTCGGTGGGAACTGCTGCGCGGAACGGTCACTCGGAGACAGCGCCTTGGTTTCCACCATGCCGTCGAGCACCCACGCCCAGCGCGCACGGGCGCCCTGCGGATCGACCGCCGGGTCGAGCGAGGAGGGCCGCCGGATGAGCGCCGCCAGCAGTGCGCCCTCGGAGACCGTGAGCTGCTCGACGGGCTTGTTGAAGTAGGCCTTGGCGGCGGCTGAAATCCCGTAGGCGCCCCGCCCGAAGTAGATGATGTTCAGATAGGCCTGCAGCACATCGTCTTTCGACCACTCCCCCGACATCTTGGTGGCGATGACCAGTTCTTTGGCCTTGCGCATCAGGCCGCTGATCCCGTGCTGCGCCGAACCCACCAGCGCGTTTTTCACGTACTGCTGCGTGATCGTCGACCCTCCCTGCAGGTCGCCGCTGCCGAAGAGGTTGTTGTCCACCGCGCGCACGAAGCCGCTGAAATCGAACCCGGGGTTCGAGTAGAAATTGCGGTCTTCGGCGGCGATCACCGCCTGGCGCACGTGCACGGGAACTTGGTTGATGTTGACGTCGACCCGATTGCCTTCCGGCGGGATGATTTTGGCGATCTCCGAGCCGTCGCTGGCCAGGATGGTCGAAACCTGGTTGGTGCGAAGGTCACCCGGCTTGGGAATGTCGACGATGAAGTACGCCATCGCGAACGTGACGATGGGCAAGAGCACCAGCACCGCCGCGCAGAGGTAGGCCGCTCGCCGCACCCAAAGCCAGTTGACCTGCTCGGTCCACGCCCAGTCGCGCCACGGGGGGAGGGGTCGCCCGCCGGGACCGCCGGGTCCGCCCGAGCCTCCGGGCCGCCGGGGCGGTGGGGGCGGTCCACCGGGCGGACCACCGCCGAGACGCGCCCGCTCGTGCCGGCCGGACGTCGGCCCGCGGCTGTCCAGTGCGGCCTTGACCTCGTCGAGCGCGTCGCGCCGTAAGGGCGTCGACGGCGGACCGGCCAGGGCGGCTTTGACTTCGTCGATGGGATCGGAGCGTCGGGGCGCCCGGCCATCTTTGACGGGCGGCAGGATCGTGGTCAGACGATCGTCGGGTGGAGCCTGACGGCGACGATTGGACGCCGGTGCCGTATCCCGTCGTTCGGGAGCGCGAGGATCGGCGTCCGGACGGTCGAGGTCCGGACGCTCGCGAGAACTCTGATTGCCGACATGCTCAGTCGCTGGCCCACGTTGGTCGCCGGACGACTGGCTGTGGCGTCCTTCGTTATTCAATGGCCGTGCGGGCGTTGTTGCGCGCCGTCCGCGTGCGTCCGGTGCCCCTGGGAGGAGGTGCCGTGCGCGCCGCACCGAGCACATATGACTTGACGAGATGGTTCCAGCTGCAGGTCCGGCACACCTCCACCACGTGGACGGCGAACTCGTCGAACCGGGTTGCCAACATCACCAATTCTTCCGCTGTGCGCGCCGAGCCCGAGACCGCACCCAGGTGTTCGCCGAACACCCACGACACCAGCGTCAGCTGCTCCTTGCGGCAGATCGGGCACATGACCTGGCTCGGTTTCCCGTGAAACTTGGCGGCGCGCAGCAGATACGGGTTCGCGTCACAAACCTCCGTCACGCCGGTGCGGCCCGAGTAGACCTCGGCCAGCAGTGAGCGCCGCCGGAGCGCGTAATCCACCACTTGTCGCTGCAGTCGCACGCCCACCAGAGTACGTCGCCATCCCGAGCAGTGATACGCAACCGAATCCGTGGCGGTCCGTGCCGGGTGAGCAACGGTGGTTTACGCGCCAAACCGACCCTGCACGCGAAGCCGTCCGACGCTAAAACCCCGCACCTGATCGCCGAGCCGGGAACCGAGCCAGCCACTGCGGGTGTGCGCTCGCTGTCGCTGCACGTCGCCGGCGATTAAGGAGGCGGCTAGATCCCCTTCGGGCGACGGCACCGTCAAGCAGATGAGTCTGCCCATGTAAAGGACCGTCCCCCGGCGTAATTCACACCCCCCGCACTGTGACGAACTGCAAACCAACGGTTAGTGGTGTTGTGGCTAATATATCGAGACGATACGATTGCGCGAGGCGTCGAACCGTCGTAACCAGCCATGCAGATTTTTCAAGGAGGTGAATCGATGCTGGAGCTTGCCATCCTGGGTCTCCTGATCGAATCGCCCATGCACGGCTACGAGTTGCGCAAACGGCTGACCGGCCTACTCGGTGCGTTCCGGGCGTTTTCGTACGGATCGCTCTACCCGGCCCTGCGGCGCATGCAGGCCGAAGGGTTGATCGCCGAGAACGCCGCCCCGGCCGGGACGCCGGTCCGGCGGGCCCGGCGCGTCTACCAGCTGACCGATGAGGGCCGCGGGCGCTTCGGTGAGCTGGTGGCCGACACCGGTCCCCACAACTACACCGACGACGGCTTTGGGGTCCACCTGGCCTTCTTCAACCGGACTCCGGCAGAGGCGCGGATGCGCATTCTGGAAGGTCGCCGCCGTCAGGTCGAGGAACGGCGGGAAGGTCTGCGCGACGCCGTTGCGCGGGCCAGTAGCTCCTTCGACCGCTACACCCGCCAGCTTCATCAATTGGGGCTCGAGTCCAGTGAGCGCGAAGTCAAGTGGCTCAACGAGCTCATTGCTGCGGAGCGGGCCATGCCCGGCCTTTCCGAGCAAACGTAAACCCCTGCACGACCCAGCATCCCAGTCAGAGGTTAGAGGTTAGGAGAACGCCCATATGAGTGAGAAGAACGCGCCACAGGCGTCGACGGAGGTACGAGTCGCCATTGTCGGCGTCGGTAACTGCGCGTCTTCGCTGGTTCAGGGCGTCCAGTACTACTACGACGCCGACGCGAACAGCACCGTGCCCGGCCTGATGCACGTGAAGTTCGGCCAGTACCACGTTCGCGACGTGAAGTTCGTCGCCGCGTTCGACGTCGACGCCAAGAAGGTCGGTTTCGACCTGTCGGAGGCGATCTACGCGTCGGAGAACAACACGATCAAGATCGCCGACGTGCCGCCGACCAACGTGACGGTGCAGCGCGGCCCGACGCTGGACGGCATCGGTAAGTACTATGCCGACACCATCGAGGTGTCCGACGCCGAGCCCGTCGATGTGGTCCGTGCGCTGCGCGAAGCCAACGTCGACGTGTTGGTGTCCTACCTGCCGGTGGGCTCCGAGGAGGCCGACAAGTTCTACGCGCAGTGCTGCATCGACGCCGGCGTGGCCTTCGTCAATGCGCTGCCCGTGTTCATCGCCTCCGACCCGGTGTGGGCCAAGAAGTTCGCCGACGCGGGCGTCCCGATCGTCGGCGACGACATCAAGAGCCAGGTCGGGGCGACCATCACCCACCGCGTGATGGCCAAGCTGTTCGAGGATCGCGGCGTGCAGTTGGACCGCACCATGCAGCTCAACGTCGGCGGCAACATGGACTTCCTCAACATGCTCGAGCGCGAGCGGCTGGAGTCCAAGAAGATCTCCAAGACGCAGGCCGTGACCTCCAACCTGCAGCGCGAGTTCAAGACCAAGGACGTGCACATCGGTCCGTCCGACCACGTCGGCTGGCTCGACGACCGCAAGTGGGCCTACGTGCGGCTCGAGGGCCGCGCCTTCGGTGACGTGCCGCTGAATCTGGAGTACAAGCTCGAGGTCTGGGACTCGCCCAACTCCGCGGGCGTCATCATCGACGCGGTGCGCGCCGCCAAGATCGCCAAGGACCGCGGCATCGGCGGCCCGGTGATCCCTGCGTCGGCCTACCTGATGAAGAGCCCGCCGCAGCAGTTGCCCGACGACATCGCGCGCACCCAGCTCGAAGAGTTCATCATCGGTTAGGTACACCCCGTTTTTGACCCGCGAGCGTAACGCCAGGGCGATTTTCACGGCTGGAATTCGCCACAGCGTTACGCTCGTGGGCTCTCGTCCGGCTAAATCGTCGACATGATGCTGTGCAGGTGCTTAGCATCATGTCTCGATGACCGTTCAACCCGCGGCGTTCCTCCGCACGACGCTCCCCCTTGACCTGTCCGGACTCGCAGCACTCGACAGCGGTCGGTACCACTCCGTCTGGCTGCCCGATCACATGGTCAGCTTCTGGCCGGACTCGATCTGGACTCCCGAGTTCACCGACCTGGCCACCGCTTCCCCATCACCGCACCGCCACCTGGACGGCCTCGCGGTAGCGGCCGCGGCGGCCGTGCTGACCGAGCGGGTCCCTTTGGCCAGCGCCGTGGTGGATACCGTGCGCCGCCATCCCGTGCTGCTCGCGCAGACGGCGTTGACCATCGATCACCTGTCCAAGGGACGTTTCATCCTCGGGCTGGGCAGCGGCGAGAGCGAAAACACGCTGCCCTACGGCTTCGACTTCTCGCGTTCGGTCAGCCGGTTCGAGGAAGCGCTGGCGGTGATCCAGTTGTTATGGCGCAGCGATGGCCCGGTCGACTTCGACGGCAAGTTCTATTCGCTGCACCATGCCCGGTTGGACACCGAGCCCTACGAGGGACGGCTACCGCCGATTTGGATCGGCGGTAGCGGCCCGCGGATGCTCGACATCGCGGGCCGGTATGCCGACGGGTGGTGGCCGGCGGGCGCCTGGACTCCAGAGCATTACGCCCAGATGCTCTCCGCGGTGCGCGCATCCGCAGATCGCGCCGGCCGCGATCCGCTGGCGATCACGCCGTGCTTCATCCAGGTGTGTCTGATCGGTGACGACGGCGACGCCCTCGCCGAGATCCTGCAGGCTCCCCTGGTCAAGGCCTTTCTGTTACAGGTCTCTGCGAAGACGCTGCACGACTTCGGCTTTGCACACCCGATGGGCGACAACTGGCGGGGATTCCAGGACATCGACCCGGCCGTTCTCACCCGAGAACGGATCGTGGAGTTTCTGGACAACGTGCGGCCCGAGATGGTCCTGGCCGTCGTACCCCATGGCACACCGAAAGAGGTCGCCAAAATCGTCAAGACGTATGTGGACGCCGGCCTGCGCGTGCCCAAGATTCTCGACTACGGCGCCATGGCCGGTTTGAAATACGCACAGGCTTCGGCGGCGAACGTCCGTGCGGCCGAGGATGAACTCGTGCGGTTATGTGGAGACCTGTCGTGACAACACGTTTGGACGCCGCCGAGATGCTCGCCGCCGCCGAGGCGGAGACCGGATTACGCGACTACGGCGACCCCACACTGCCCGAACGCTTCACCGTTGCCGTCGATCACCTGAACGGCCTCGGCATGGACGCCGATGGCCGTTTCGAAGCCGCGCAGGCGTGTCGTTGGCTGCTGACGTCGCGTCTTGAACTCATCGAGGACCGCAACCGCTACCCGATCGGCGCCGAAGCGATCGAATCCCCGATGTTTGTCACCGGCGAACCCCGTTCGGGGACAACGCTTATGCACGCCCTGATGTCCGTCGACCCGCAAGCTCGGGCGTTGCGGTTCTGGGAGGTGATGTATCCGTCTCCGCCCCCGGGCCTGGCCGCACCCGACGACGACCGCCGGGCCCGGGCCGATGCCGATTGGCGTGAGATCAACGCCAAGATGCCGAAGTGGCTGCACAGCCACCCCTACAACGACATGCTGGGCGACGGCCTTCCCGAAGACGAACGGACCTGGGCGTTCGACTTTCGGGTGATGACCCCCACCGCGTGGTGGCGGGTACCCATGCAATCGCTGGTCGGCGGTCTGGCCACCGACCCGGCAGCACAATACCGGTTGCACAAGGCCATGCTGCAACAACTGCAATACAGCCGTCCCCGAAAGTACTGGGTGCTGAAGGGTTTTCACGGATTCCGGCTCCAGGAGATGTTCGAGACCTATCCCGATGCCACCCTGGTCTGGTTGCACCGCGACCCGGTTCAGGTCGCCGCGTCGCGCACCATGATGATGGCCGACATCGCCGAGGGCATGGTCGGTCCCGTCGACCTGCATGCCTTGGCGAAGACGCATCTGGAGTTGACGCGCTCCAGCATCGCCAACACGATGACCAATCCCCTGGTCGACGATCCACGGATTCTGCACCTGCGCTACACCGACTTCATCGCCGATCAGGTGGGGACGGTGCAGCGCTACTATGCCTTCGCCGGGCGCCACCTGACGCACGAAGCAGAAGCCGCGATGCGCGCCTATCTGGCCGACAATCCCGGCGACCGCCATGGCAAGTTCCGCTACTCCACCCAACTGCTCACCGACATCGGCGAAGACCTCGACGCGCTGCACGCCGAATTCCGGGCGTTCCGTGAGCGATTCGGTGTCGAGATCGAGAACCGCGGCTGACATGGTGGCGGCACACAAACGGTTGTCGGTGCACAACGTCACGTTCTACGGCGAACCGCTGGCCGCGCTGGAGGCACACTGGGCGGCACTCGGTGTCTCACGGCTGAGCATCCTGGACAGCCAGCTGCTCGATCCGGGCTTCCCAGAACTGTTGCAGCGTAACGACTACACCGTCGAAGCGGTGTGCCATATCTTCGGTGGGGGCCGGCTGGACGCCGGGGCGGACGCGGCGCGGGACGCGCTGCTGCCGGTGATCGACGCCGCGGCGCTGGTGGGTGCGCGCGTGGTCTATATGCTGACCGGCGGTAGGGGCGCACTGACCTGGCCGCAAGCCGCCGAGCGCTTCAGCGCGATGATCGCTCCTTGCGTCGGGCACGCGAAGCGGGCGGGCGTGGCGCTGGCAATCGAGAACGCCTCGAGCCTTTACGCCGACATCCATTTCGCCCACACGCTGCGCGATACCATCACGCTGGCCGAGGTGAGCGGGCTCGGTATCTGTATCGAGCTGTTCCACTGCTGGGCGGAGGGTGATTTCGAAGCGATGGTGCAGCGGGCCTTGCCTCGAACCGAACTCATTCAGCTCAGCGATTACGTGCTGGGTGACCGGGCGCTTCCGGGTCGGGCGGTGCCCGGCGACGGCGCGATTCCGCTCGAAGCGTTCGTCGCGCAAGCGCTGGCCGGTGGCTATGCGCACGGGTTCGACCTGGAATTGATCGGTCCCCGCATCGAGGCGGAAGGTCGCCTGCAATCCGCGCGACGCGCCTGCGATGTCGTCGGAGCGATGCTGCAGAGATTGGGTGCGTGACAATGGGTTTCGGTGACGGCGCCGACGACGCGACGCTGCAATCAGCATGGATCGAATTCTGCTCCCAGCTGCAGCGCGCGGGCGAGCGAGTCTTCAAGGACGCCAACCCTGCCGCCGCATTGCAGCGCGTTGACGCCTACCGGTTTCTCACCCAGAACCTCGGCCAGACTTTCGACCTGGCCCTCGAAACCCGCGACACCGGTTACCCGGTGCTGCACACCTTCTGCGGCCCGACCCGCAAACTCGGCGGAGACTGCGCCGATTTCACCTATCAACAGGCGTGGATCGACGGACAGTCGACATACCGGCTCACCGGCGTCCGTGGTACCTCGCGCTTTTTCAACGTGACCGTGCAAGGGCGACGCACACCCGGGCCGGGCGTGCTGCACGAACCGTTCGGTGACACACCGCAGGCCAATCTGCTCGGCCGTCAACTCAATATCGGTAAGGATGGTGAATTCGAGCTGTACCTCGGCGGGCCCGAACGCGGGCCGAACTGGCTGCCCACCACGTCGGAGTCACGAAAACTGTTCATCCGTCAGGGTTTTGACCGCTGGGACGAGTCGCCGGCGCAGATGCGCATCGAACGCATCGACATGGCCTCCCCCAAGCCGTTGCCCACCCCGGCCGACATGATCGCGGCGATGCGCTGGGCCGGTGATTTCGTCACCGGCCTGATGTCTGATTGGCCCGAATTCCCGTTCAACTACGGGGGCGTCGACGCCGAGCACCCGAACACGTTCCCGTGCGTCGGGGCGACCGACGCCGACAACAAGCGCGGCCGAGCCGCCGCCAACATGTACTGGGAGCTGGCGGCCGATGAGGCGCTGATCGTCGAATTCGACGCCCACGACGGACTGTGGATGTTCACCAACATGGGTGTCTTCTTCAACAGCATGGATTACTTGTATCGCCCGGTGAGCTATACGCCGAGCCGCACGAAAATCGATCACGACGGACGCATCCGTCTGGTTATGGCTCACCGTGATCCCGGCGTGCACAACTGGTTGGACACTCAGGGCTTCGAACGCGGCAACCTGACCTACCGGCACATGCTCGAGGGCGAACCCGTCGTGCTGGACACCCGGGTGGTCAAGCACGACGAACTGCCCGACGCCCTGCCGGCAGAAACCGCCATGGTGAGTGCACCGGAGCGCGTCGCCGCGATGTGGGAACGCTTCCATGGCATTCGCCGCCGCTATGTCCTCTAGGCCGGTGGTGGCGACCCGCTGCGCCCGGTTACGCCGCGCTTGCGATCGCCACTAGACGCCAGGTCTAGGGTCAAAGGTCGTGACCGAGATCTCCGAAGACGAACTGGCCGGGCTGTCCGAATTCTCGCTGCTGTCCGAAAACGCAGAGCAGGCCGGGGTCTCCGGTCCGCTGCCCGACGTCGAGCGCGTCGAGTCCGGCACGGGCGAAAGCAAAATCAGCGCGCTGCGCTGGGGCAGCACTGCCCCTCGGATCGTGTTCGTGCACGGCGGCGGGCAGAACGCGCACACCTGGGACACCATCATCGTCGGCCTTGGTGAGCCCGCGCTGGCGGTCGACCTTCCCGGCCACGGCCACTCCGCCTGGCGCGAGGACGGCGACTACTCGCCTCAGCACAACGCCGACACCTTGCTGCCGATCCTGCGCGAACACGCGGCATCGGCCGACCTCGTCGTTGGCATGTCGCTGGGCGGGTTGACCGCGATCCGGCTGGGCGCGGTGGCACCCGAACTGGTCAACGAGCTTGTGCTGATCGACGTCACCCCGTCGGCGCTGCAACGGCATTCCGAGATGACCAAGGAGCAACAGGGCACCGTGGCGCTGATGCACGGGGAACGCGAGTTCCCCAACTTCCAGGCCATGCTCGACTTGACGGTCGCCGCGGCGCCGCACCGCGAGGTAAAGGCACTGCGCCGCGGGGTGTTCCACAACTCGCGCAAGCTGGACAACGGCCAATGGACGTGGCGCTACGACGCCATCCGCACCTTCCCCGACTTCGCCAGCCTGTGGGACGACGTCGACGCCTTGTCCGCACCCGTGACCCTGGTGCGCGGTGGCTCATCTGGCTTCGTCAGCGACGAGGACACGGCCGAGCTCGGCCGTCGCGCAAAGCATTTCCGCTCCGCGCACGTAGTGGAGAATTCGGGTCATTCCGTGCAAAGCGACCAGCCTCGCGCGCTGATCGACATTCTGCGCGGGGTGCTTGACGCACGCTGAGCCTACGGTGGGGACATGACCCGCGTCGACGACGGTGCAGAGCGAAGCGATGAGGAGCGACGCCCATGACTGCTAACTTTCCGATCCGTATCGGTGTCCAGTTACAGCCGCAACACGCTCCGCAGTACAGCCAGATCCGCGACGCCGTGCGCCGCTGCGAGGACATCGGTGTCGACATCGCCTTCAACTGGGATCATTTCTTCCCGCTCTATGGCGATCCCGACGGCGCGCATTTCGAATGCTGGACGATGCTCGGGGCCTGGGCCGAGCAGACGTCGCGCATTCATATCGGCGCGCTGGTGACGTGCAACTCTTACCGCAATCCTGAGTTGCTGGCCGATATGGCTCGCACCGTCGACCACATCTGCGACGGCCGACTCATCCTGGGCATCGGTTCGGGCTGGAAACAAAAGGACTACGACGAGTACGGCTACGAATTCGGTACCGTCGGCAGTCGCCTGGACGACCTGGCGACCGCACTGCCCCGGATCAAAGAGCGGCTGGGCAAACTGAACCCCGCTCCCACCCGCGACCTTCCAATCCTGATCGGCGGCAAGGGCCCGCGAAAGACACTGCGAATGGTCGCCGAATACGGCGACATCTGGCACGGCTTCACCACGGTCGAGACCTATCCGGCCGCGGCGGCCGTGCTGGATGAACATTGCGCCGCCGTCGGGCGCGACCCGTCCACCATCGAGAGATCCGCCGGCGTTGAGAACAACAGCGGTGTCCGCCGTGGCGAGGGCCTCGACGGGTTAATCGCGAACGCCGAAGGCCTCGCCGCGCTGGGCGTGACGCTGTTGACCGTCGGCGTCAACGGTCCGGACTACGACCTGACCGCCGCCGAGGCTCTGTGCAAGTGGCGCAATAGCCGTTAAACGGCCCCGCCACATTTGGGTCAGGTTCATTGGCCGAATACCTAAACGCACGCATCAATTCGTGAGAAACTCGCAGCGCTAGATGGCCGCACCGGGTGTGAAAGAGACTCAACGAAAAGATGCCGAAGAAATACGGGGTCAAAGAAAAGGACCTGGTTGTTTCGCATATCCTCCACCTGTTGCTGACTGGAAAGCTGCGCAGCGGGGACCGCGTCGACCGCAACGAAATTGCGCTGGTCCTGGGAGTCAGCCGGGTCCCGATCCAAGAAGCGCTGGTCCAGCTCGAACACGACGGCATTGTGTCCACGCGTTACCACCGGGGCGCCTTCGTCGAGCGGTTCGACGAAGCCACCGTTCTCGAGCACCACGAGCTCGACGGACTGCTCAATGGGACTGCGTCCGCACGCGCGGCCACCAATCCCACGCCGCGGATCTTGGGACAGCTCGATACGCTCATGCGCTCGCTGCGCACGGCCAAGGATTCGCGCGCCTTCACCGACCTCGCCGCCGAATACCGGCGCACGCTCAACGACGAGTACGCCGGACCGCGGCTCCACGCCACCATCCGCGCCTCGCAGAATCTGATTCCACGCCTCTTTTGGACGACCTATCAGAGCGGGCGCGACGAGATGCTGCCCTTCTACGAAGACGAGACGTCGGCGATACACCGGCGCGACTCCGTAGCCGCGCGGGCGGCGTGCATCGACCGCTCCTATCTGATGGCCCAGACCATGCTTGCCGAACTGTACCGGCGGCGGGTCTTCACCCCACCCGACGACGAATCCCGGATCGTTTCGGGCCCGCTGGAGATAATCGCCGACGCGGATACGATCTGCGGCGAAGCATCATTGGCCCTTTGAACCGACGCTGAAGGGGCCGTGTCGCCGTTCAGTCGTTACGGTGACACTGATGAGTTCGCGCGTGGGCCGGCACACCAAGCACCGCGGAAGGGCATTCGGCCTGGCCGCGACAGTCCTGATGGTGTGCGGCATCTCGCTGGGTGGACCGGTTGCCCCGGCGGCCGCCGACTGGAATCAATGTGCCCCCGCGGGGGTAGACAGCGCCAGGTCCCTGCCCAAGGATCTGACCGAGAACCCGACCACCGGCGAGGATGACCGCGACACAACGGCGTCCGTCGAGCCGCTCAGCGCCGTCGACGTCGGCGCCTTGGGCCTCGGCGTGCCGGGAGTCCTGACGGTCGGCACGCTGTCGGACGCCCCACCCAACATCTGCATCAATCCCACCGGCGAATTCAGCGGCTTCGACAACCAACTGCTGCGGGCCATCGCCGACAAACTGGGTCTGCAAGTCCGCTTCGTCAGCACCGACTTTTCCGCGTTGCTCGCCCAGGTGGCGTCCCGGCGCTTCGACGTCGGCTCGGCGGCGGTGAAAGCCACCGACGCCCGTCGGCACACGGTTTCTTTCACGAACGGCTACGACTTCGGCTTCTATTCGCTGGTGGTGCCGCCTGGTTCGACGATCCACAAATTCAGCGACCTCGCGGCAGGCCAGCGCATCGGCGTCGTGCAAGGCACCGTCGAGGAGTCGTACGTCGTCGACGTATTGCATCTGCAACCCGTGAAATATCCCGGCTTTGCCACCTTGTACGCGAGCCTCAAGTCCCGTCAGATCGATGCGTGGGTGGCGCCGGGGACGCTCGCAGCGACCGTCATTCGCCCCGGTGATCCGGCGGTGGTCACCGCGAACACCTACAGCCCAGGCAATTTCGTGGCTTATGCGGTTGCTCGAGGCAATACACCGTTGATTGACGCGCTCAATTCCGGGTTGGACGCCGTCATTGCCGACGGCACCTGGGCGCACCTGTACACCCAGTGGGTGCCGCGGACAATGCCGCCCGGCTGGAAACCCGGCTCCAAAGCCGCGCCCATTCCGAAGTTGCCGGACTTCGCCGCCATCGCGAAACAGCACCGTTCGCCGGCGGGCCCGCCCGCCCCGAAATCACCACTGGCCCAGCTGGGTGATTCCTTCTTCGACTGGGACATGTACCGACAAGCCATCCCGATTCTGTTCACCACCGGGCTGCCCAATACCTTGATCCTGACCAACAGTGCCCTGGTGATCGGCCTGGCGTTCGGAATGGTGCTGGCGATGGCCGGCATCTCGCACCGGCGCTGGCTGCGCTGGCCGGCGCGGGTATACACCGACATCTTTCGCGGCCTGCCTGAAGTGGTGATCATCTTGCTCATCGGGATGGGCATCGGCCCATTGGTCAGTGGGTTGACCAACAAAAATCCCTATCCGC
The DNA here is from genome assembly GCF_001665875.1 of Mycobacterium sp. 852002-40037_SCH5390672. Lineage (GTDB taxonomy): Bacteria > Actinomycetota > Actinomycetes > Mycobacteriales > Mycobacteriaceae > Mycobacterium. The sequence goes on along the minus strand of NZ_LZTA01000067.1, from coordinate 61,173 downwards.
TCGGCATTGCCGCACTCGGATTGATGGCCGCCGCCTACATCGGCGAGATTCTGCGCTCCGGAATTCAAAGCGTCGACCCCGGACAACTGGAAGCCTCCCGGGCGCTCGGCTTCAGCTATGTCACCGCGATGCGCCTGGTGGTGGTACCGCAGGGAATCCGCCGCGTGCTCCCCGCCCTGGTCAATCAGGCGATCGGGCTGTTGAAGGCCTCCGCGCTGGTTTACTTCCTCGGCCTGATCGCCGATCAGCGAGAACTGTTCCAGGTGGGACGAGATCTCAACGCACAGACCGGGAGCTTGTCGCCGTTGGTGGCCGCCGGTCTCTTCTACCTGCTATTGACCATCCCGCTAACGCATTTGGTCAACTACATCGACACCCGGCTTCGCCGCGGACGCCGCGCCGCCGCGGGAGAGGACGACGCCGACATGCTTGCCACGACATTCGGCCAGGAAATCACGTGACCTCCGTTATCCATGGGCGTGCGTCAGTGTCGCTGGCGGCCAAAGACATTCACCAAACCCTGGGTGGAAGCAAGGTGCTGCGCGGCGTCGACATCGAGGCACCCGCGGGCAGCACCGTGGCGATCATCGGGCCATCCGGCTCGGGCAAGTCGACACTGCTGCGCACCCTGAACCGCTTGTATGAGCCTGACAGCGGCGACATTCTGCTGGATGGCCAATCGGTGCTGCGCGACGATCCCGACGAGCTGCGCCAGCGTATCGGCATGGTGTTCCAGCATTTCAACCTCTTCCCGCACCGCAGCGTGCTGGACAACGTGGCGATGGCACCACGAAAGTTGCGGCGTCTGCAGGCCGACCAAGCCCGCGACCTGGCGATGACACAGTTGGACCGAGTTGGCCTGAAGCACAAGGCCGGTGCCCGCCCGAGCATGTTGTCGGGCGGCCAACAACAGCGAGTGGCTATTGCCCGCGCGCTGGCAATGGCGCCACAGGTGATGTTTTTCGACGAGGCGACCTCGGCGCTGGATCCCGAAATGGTCAAGGGAATACTGCAACTCATTGCCGACCTTGGCGCCGACGGCATGACAATGGTTGTGGTGACCCACGAAATGGGCTTCGCACGGTCCGCATCCGACGCCGTCGTGTTTATGGATCACGGCAAGGTCGTGGAATGGGGCCCTCCTGAGGAGATATTCGAAGCGGCAGAGACCGAACGGCTGCAGCGGTTTTTGTCCCAAGTGCTTTGATCTCCACTAACTAGTGGCAATAGCTCCCTTGTAAGCACCTCATATCGGGATAGACTCCCGATTTATGGCAGACAGCGAATCGAACCCGGCCGAGGTAGCCGAGCTCGCCGAAGGTTTGCATCGAGCGCTGTCCAAATTGTTTGCGATTCTGCGCCGTGGCGACCCCAGCGGCGCGGCGGCCGGGGAGCTGACCCTGGCGCAGTTGTCGATTCTGGTCACCCTGCTCGACCAGGGCCCGATCCGGATGACCGATCTCGCCGCACACGAACGGGTGCGGACGCCCACCACAACCGTGGCGATCCGCCGGTTGGAGAAGGTCGGGCTGGTCAAGCGTTCCCGCGACCCCTCCGACCTGCGTGCGGTGCTCGTGGACATCACCCCCCGGGGGCGGGCCGTTCACGGTGAGTCGCTGGCCAATCGACGCGCTTCCCTGGCCGCGATGCTGAGCCAGCTCCCGGCGTCGGACCTCAACACCCTGACGCAGGCGCTGGCGCCGCTGGAACGACTGGCCTCCGGTGACCCCGTCTCCGGACCTGCCGGCGTGCCACCTGCACGCAAAGAAGCCTGAAAAGGCCAGCGCTTCAACAGTTTTCGCCTGCGCTTGCGAGGTCGGTAAGCTGCAGGGCATGCCCAATGCACTCATCACCGGCGCCGGCGGCGGTATCGGTTCGGCAATCGCCGCGGCGCTGGCCCCCACGCACACCCTGCTGCTGGCCGGCCGACCATCCGATCGGCTCGACGCTGTCGCAGAGCGGCTCGGCGCCACCACGTTTCCACTGGACCTCACCGACTCCGGCGATATCGAAGCCACCTGCGAAATCGTGGACGAACTCGACGTACTGGTGCACAACGCGGGATTGGCCATACCCGGCAGCGTCGCCGACTCCAACGTCGACGAATGGCGTGCCACGTTCGCCGTGAACGTCTTTGGACCGGTGGAACTTACCCTGGCGCTGCTGCCGGCGCTGCGACGGGCGCGCGGCCAGGTGGTGTTCATCAACTCCGGTGCGGGCCGCGACGCTTCGCGGGGTATGGCTTCGTATTCGGCCAGTAAGTTCGCGCTGCGCGCCTTCGCGGACTCGCTGCGCAGTGCCGAACCGGAGTTGCGGGTGACGACGATCTATCCGGGCCGAACCGACAGCGACATGCAGCGAGAACTCGTCGAGTTCGAGGGCGGCACGTATGACCCCGCCAACTTTTTGAAGCCCGAGACGGTCGCGGCCGCGGTCGCTCATGCGGTGGCCACCCCGCCCGACGGGCACGTCCACGAGGTGGTGCTGCGACCCACCCAGCGCTAGGCGGCGCTACACGACCAGGTTGACCAGCCGGCCGGGGACCACGATCACCTTGCGCGGGTTGGCACCCGCCAAAAATGCCTGGACCTTGTCATCGGCAAGCGCGGCGGCCTTCAGTGTGTCCTGATCGGCATCGGCGGCCACCAACACTCGCCCGCGCACTTTGCCGTTCACCTGCACCGGGTACTCCACCGTGTCGTCGACCAGGTAAGCGGGGTCGGCAACCGGGAACGGTCCGTGCGCCAGCGGGGTCTGGTTGCCCAGTCGCAGCCACAACTCCTCGGCCATATGCGGGGCCAGGGGCGCCAACATCAACACCAGCGGCTCGACCGCCGCGCGGGGCACCGCATCACGGTGATCCTTGGTGAGATGGTTGGTGTATTCGATCAGTTTGGCCGCGGCGGTGTTATTGCGCAGTGCAGCATAGTCTTCCGCAACACCGGCGATGGTGCGATGCAGTGCTCGAAGCGTGTCGGTCGTCAACTCTTGGGCGGCCCCGTCGACGACACGCGTGTCACCGGTCTGCTCGTCGACCACCAAACGCCACACACGCTGCAGGAAGCGATGGGCCCCTACGACGTCCTTGGTCGCCCAGGGCCTGGAGGCCTCCAGCGGGCCCATCGACATCTCGTACACCCGCAGTGTGTCGGCGCCGTAGTCGTCGCAGATCTCGTCGGGTGAGATCGAATTCTTCAGGCTCTTACCGATTTTGCCGAACTCCTGAAAAACTTCGACCTCTCCCCCGGGCCCCCGGTAGACGAAACGGCCGTCCCGTTCCACCACCTCTTCCGCCGGCACGTACGACCCGCGCGAGTCGGTGTAGGCGAAGGCCTGGATGTAGCCCTGGTTGACCAATCGGCGATACGGCTCGCGAGAACTCACGTGGCCCAGGTCGTATAAAACCTTGTGCCAGAACCGCGCATAGAGCAGGTGCAGCACCGCGTGTTCGGCCCCGCCGACGTACAAGTCGACCCCACCCGGATCCTGCGGCCCATGCTCGGCCGGCCGCGGACCCATCCAGTAGGCCTCATTTTCCTTGTCGCAGAACCTTTCCGAGTTATGCGGATCGGTGTAGCGCAGTTCATACCAGGAACTGCCGGCCCACTGCGGCATCACGTTGGTGTCGCGGCTGTAGGGCTTCAGGCCGTCGCCCAGGTCCAGCTCGACGTGTACCCAATCCGTCGCCTTGGCCAACGGCGGCGACGGCTCGCTGCCGGCGTCGTCGGGCTCGAACAGCACGGGCGAGTAATCCGGCACGTCGGGCAGCTCGACCGGCAGCGCGGCTTCGGAAAGCGCATGCGCGCGCCCGTCAGCGTCGTAGACGATGGGGAACGGTTCGCCCCAATACCGCTGGCGGGCGAAAAGCCAATCGCGCAACTTGAATTCGACGCGCGCCCAGCCGCGGCCTTCAGCCTCCAAGCGGGCGGTGATCTTTTCCTTGGCCGCGGCCACATCCAATCCGTCGAGGTAGCCGGAGTTGACCAGCACCCCGTCGCCAGCGTAGGCGGACTCCGAAATATCGCCGCCGGCAATGACTTCCACGATCGGGAGGCCGAACTCGCGGGCGAAGTCCCAGTCACGCTGGTCGTGGCCCGGGACAGCCATGATCGCTCCGGTCCCGTACCCGGCCAACACGTAATCGGCAATGAAGATCGGCACCGGCTTCCCGTTGGTGGGATTGACGGCATAGCTGCCCAGGAAGACGCCGGTCTTCACCTTGCTCTCCTGGCGCTCGAGGTCTGACTTCGACCCGATCGCCTGCCGGTAGGCGGCGACGGCCTCCCCCGGTGTGGCGGCGCCATACGTCCAACGCGGGTCGGTGCCGTCCGGCCAGGCCGCGGCCACCAACCCGTCGACCAGGTCGTGTTCTGGGGCCAGCACCAAGTAGGTGGCGCCGAAAAGCGTGTCCGGCCGGGTGGTGAACACCTCGATATCGACCGTCGCGCCATCGGCTCCGGTCGCGGCGAACAGCGCTTTGGCCCCGGTGGAGCGACCGATCCAGTTGCGCTGCATGGTCTTGACCGGTTCGGGCCAGTCCAGTACGTCGAGGTCGTCGAGCAGCCGATCGGAGTACGCGGTGATTCGCATCATCCACTGCCGCAAGCGTTTCCGGAATACCGGGAAATTGCCGCGGTCGCTGCGTCCGTCGGCGGTGACCTCTTCGTTCGCCAGGACGGTGCCCAGACCGGGACACCAATTCACCATCGAGTCGGCCCGGTAGACCAACCGGTGGCCGTCGATCACGTCGGCCCGCTCCCCCGCTGAAAGCCCGGCCCAGTCCCGCCCGTCCTCGAGGGCGCGGACACCGGAATCGAATTCGGCGACCAGCTCGGCGATGGGGCGGGCCTTGTTGGCGGCCGTGTCGAACCAAGCGTTATAGATCTGCAGGAAGATCCACTGGGTCCACTTGTAGAACTCGACGTCGGTGGTGGAGAAGCTGCGCCGCCTGTCGTGGCCGAGGCCCAGGCGACCCAGTTGGCGCCGGAAATTCACGACGTTGGCCTCGGTACGGGTGCGCGGATGGGTGCCGGTCTGCACCGCGTACTGTTCGGCGGGCAACCCGAACGCGTCAAAACCTAACGCATGCAACACGTTACGACCGGTCATCCGGTAATAGCGGGCGTACACGTCCGTTGCGATGTAGCCCAGCGGATGGCCGACATGCAGACCCTCTCCTGACGGGTAGGGAAACATGTCCTGCACGAACAACTTGTCGTCCGGGACCGGGGCTCCGTCTGCCGGGGCCAGCGATCCGACCGGATTGGGCACGTCGAATGTCCCGAGCTTCGCCCAGTTCTCCTGCCACGCGCCCTCGATACGGCCCGCCAGCGCCGCGGTGTAGCGATACGGCGGCGCGTCGGAGTCGGGCACAGCGCCGTCAGAGCTGCTTGGCGGCGAAGCGGTCGGGGAGTCGGTCACCTGAACAGGGTATAAGGGCCGACACGACGAGTCCGCCGGCCACAGGTTGGTCTCGGTTCCGTTGCGCGCGGATCAGGGGTTCATCCCAGGTGTGTTTCGAGCCTATTCACCGCCTTTGACCTCTAGTTACAGTCAGCCACTATCGACGGCTTCTGGTACTGAGCCATTGGAAGGACCGACGCAGATGATTGAGATCGTCCCCGTCCACCGGGCACTCCTCGGCGGTATGGTCGCTGGCCTGATGGGTCTGGCGGTTGTTGCGGGCGGCACGGCATCGGCAGACCCGTTGCCTCCGGCGCCAGCACCCGTTCCCGCGGTTCCCGCCCAGGCACCGCAGAACCTCGGACCCGAGCTGGTGCCGCCGAGCCGATACCTCGCGGCCCCGCCGGCCGGCAACCAGATCGTCCCGCCGGCTATCGCCGCGGCCCCGGGAACAACGGCGCCTGCCGCCGTGCCGCCAGTGGCTCCGGCTCCGGCTCCCGCGACGTCGGGAACGATCCATGAATTCCTGCAGTCGAAGGGGGTGAAGCTCGAGGCGCAGAAGCCCCAGGGCTTCAAGGCACTCGACATCACCTTGCCGGTGCCCGCGCGCTGGACCCAGGTGCCCGACCCCAATGTGCCGGACGCGTTCGCGGTGATCGCCGACCGGCGCGGCAGCAGCATCTATTCATCAAATGCGCAGGTCGTGGTGTACAAACTGGTCGGTGCCTTTGATCCGAAAGAGGCCATCAGCCACGGCTACGTCGACAGCCAGAAGCTTCTGGCGTGGCAGCCCACCAATGCGTCGATGACCGATTTCGGCGGCTTTCCGTCGTCGATTGTCGAGGGCACCTACCGCGACGGTGATTTGACGCTCAACACGTCGCGGCGCCACGTCATCGCGACGTCGGGTCACGACAAGTACCTCGTGTCGCTGTCGGTCACCACCGATCGTGCGGTGAGCGTCGCCGACGCACCGGCCACCGACGCCATCATCAACGGATTCCGCGTAAGCGCCCCCGGCGCGGCGGCTCCGGCGCCGGCCCAGGCACCCGCTGCCTCGCCGGTTGGGCTGCCCGCCCAGGCTGCCACCGCTGCTCCGCTCGCCCCGGTTGCTCCGGCTCCGGTCGCGCCGGCCGCTCCGGCACCGGCCGTGACTCCGGTTGCCCCGGCGCCGGTTGCGGCTCCAGTCGCGCCTGCCGGCCCGGCACCGGCCGTGACCCCGGTTGCCCCGGCACCCGGCGCGACTCCGCTGGTACCGCTCGCCCAAACCTCGCCGGCGGCCCCGGTCGGGCTCCCCGCGCAGGCACCGATGATGGGCCAGCAGCACGCACCCAGCCTGTTGGCCATGGTGCCGGGCCTGCCCCCGCTACCGAACTTCTCGTTCCTCCAGCACTAAGGACGCGCCGACGCCCGCAGAGCCGGACGCGCGGGCCGGTAACCCGGCTCGTATTGTGGCCCCATGCTGATTGCGGGCGTCCTGTGCATGTGTGCGGCGGTGGCCTCGGCGGGGTTCGGCACCTGGTCGCTGGCGCACAACCGGAATTCCGGTGCCACTGCATTGGCGCTGCGCGCGATGGCGCCGACCCAGTTGGCGGCCGCGGTGATGCTGGCAGCCGGTGGCGCGGTCGCCATGGCCGCCGTCCCAGATACCGCGCTGGTGGTGCTCATCGTCTGCGTCGTGGGCGCGCTGGGAACGCTGGCCGCGGGCTCGTGGCAAAGCGCGCGCTTCGCGCTGCGCCGGGAAGCGGCTGCGCCCGCCTGCGCCGGAAGCTGCGCCGGCTGCACGCAGTTGTGCCACTGAACTGAAGCCGGGAAAGGCCCTAGTTGCGGCTGATGTCGATGGGGTGGGTGGCGAGCAGCGACAGCGGCAGCGGCTGGCGACGCAAGACTTGGCCCCACAGGTCGGACCGCGGTCCGACCAGGACGTCGGATGGCAACGCGGACAATACAATCCAATCGTCGCGCTCGATCTCACCTTCAAGCTGACCGATGGTCCAGCCCGAGTAGCCCGCGAAGATCCGCACCCCTTCGACCAGCGGCGCGATCAGTTCCGGATCGGCGTCCAGATCGACCATGACCACCCGGCCGTCCACGTGCCGTAAGCCTGGCACGCCCTGGGGATCGGCGCCCACTCGCAGCGTCGCCAGACACAGCGCAGCGTCACGCTTCACCGGTCCTCCGATGAACATCGTCTTCGGCTTGGCCGACAGCTTGGTCCACTGGGGCAACACGTTGTACACCGCGGTTTCGCTGGCGCGGTTCAATACGACACCCAGCGTGCCTCCGTCGTTGTGCTCGACGATGTAGATCACGCTGCGCCGAAACGTCGGTTCGAGAAGATCGGTGTTGGCAAGCAGCAAAGTGCCCGCGCGCACCCGTTGCGCGGCGGGGGCGACGTAGTCCTCTGGATCCTCCGGCGGCGGCACCACACCATCATCGCATCCGGCGCATCGTGGCCCAGGGCAATCGATGGGGCGGGCCACGGAGATTTGTAGTGTTACTGGAACGGCTCTGATCGCGCGAGCTTTGCCAACCCCAATCGTGGAAGTCGGTTTTCGGTGATTCCAACCCGGATGCAGTCCAGTGCACCCGTCGAAATTTGGCGGTCGGTGCGCGGTTTGCCGGATTTCTGGCGGCTGCTGCAGGTGCGCATTGCGAGCCAGTTCGGTGACGGCTTGTTTCAGGCGGCGCTGGCCGGGGCGCTGCTGTTTAACCCGGATCGGGCAGCCGACCCGCTTTCCATCGCCCGGGCCTTCACGGTTTTGTTTTTGCCCTACTCGCTACTGGGACCGTTCGCCGGCGCGCTGATGGACCGTTGGGATCGACGGCTGGTGCTTGTCGGCGCCAATGTGGGCCGGCTGATCCTGTTCGCGGCGATCGGCACGATCCTGGCAGTGCGAGCCGGCGATGTGGCGCTGCTATTGGGTGCACTGTTCGCCAACGGTTTGTCCCGGTTCGTCGGGTCGGGGCTGTCGGCGTCGCTGCCCCATGTGGTGCCGCGTGAGCAGGTGGTGACGATGAACTCGGTTGCCACCGCATCGGGGGCCATCGCGGCGTTCTTCGGCGCAAACTTCATGCTGGTGCCCAGGTTCATCCTCGGGGCCAGCGACAAGGGCGCCTCGGCGATCGTGTTCATCACCGCGATTCCCGTGTCGATCGCGTTGCTGTTGTCGTGGCGGTTCGGTGCCCGAGTGCTGGGCCCCGACGACACATGGCGTGCTATCCATGGGCCGGTCATCTACGCGGTGATCACGGGCTGGCTGCACGGTGCGCGCACAGTGGCGCAGCGTCCCACGGTCGCCGCCACCCTGTCCGGCTTGGTCGCCCACCGGATGGTCATCGGCATCAACTCGCTGCTGGTGTTGTTGCTCGTCCATCACATACCCAACCTCAAGGGCGGGGGATTCGGCACCGCCTTGCTGTTCTTCGGCGCCGCGGGACTCGGGGCCTTCTTGGCCAACGTCCTGACACCGCCCGCGATCCGGCGCTGGGGGCGCTATGCGACCGCAAACGGCGCGTTGGCGACGTCGGCGATCATCGAGGTCGCCGGCGCCGAGCTGCTGCTTCCAATCATGGTCGCGTGCGGCTTTTTGCTCGGCGTCACCGGACAGATGGTCAAGCTTTGCGCCGACACAGCGATCCAGATGGACGTCGACGATGCTCTTCGCGGGCATGTCTTCGCCGTGCAGGACGCGCTGTTCTGGGTCGCGTTCATCGTCTCGATCACCGTGGCCGGCATCTTGATTCCCGACGACGGGCACGCACCCGCATTCGCGCTGTTCGGCTCGGTGCTCTACCTGATCGGCTTGGCCGTGCACAGCGTTATCGGGCGCCGCGGCGAGAAGCGAACAATCGCCAAGGTACAGACGTGATTTGTCCGACGGCGGCACCCGACAGTCGAGTGCTCCGATGACCGGTCCCGCGCCCATGGTCGACGACCTGCGTGCCGAAAGCGCCGCGCTCGACGAGCTGGTTGCGCCGTTGTCGCCAGAACGCTGGGCCGACCCGACGCCGGCGCCCGGCTGGACCATCGCGCACCAGATAGGCCACCTGCTGTGGACCGATCGGGTCGCCCTGATCTCGGTCACCGACGAGCCTGGGTTCGCCGAAGTGTTGGCGAGTGCGGCCGCCGACCCGACGGGCTTCGTCGACAAAGGCGCCGAAGAGCTGGCTGCCGTGGCGCCCGCCGAGCTGCTCGCCGATTGGCGGATCACCCGGGGACGGCTGCACGAAGCGCTGCTCGCGGTGCCGTCCGGTCACAAACTTCCCTGGTTTGGGCCGCCGATGAGTGCGGCGTCGATGGCCACCGCGCGGCTGATGGAGACCTGGGCGCACGGACTCGATGTTGCCGACGCCCTGGGCGTGACGCGGCCCGCGACCGAACGCCTTCGGTCGATCGCTCACTTGGGGGTCCGCACCCGCGATTTCGCCTTCGCCGTCAACAATCTCGCGCCACCGGCGGAACCATTTTTGGTCGAGCTGCGCGGACCCGGCGGCAACACCTGGTCCTGGGGGCCGCCCGAAGCCGGGCAGCGAGTCACTGGGTCCGCCGAGCATTTCTGTTACCTGGTCACCCAACGGCGTCCGCTGAGCGCCCTCGACATCACCGCCCAAGGCGCGGACGCCCAGCAGTGGTTACAGATCGCTCAGGCTTTCGCCGGGCCTCCCGGGCCCGGTCGATGAGCGCGTAAAACGCGCGAAGAGAGCCGGGGCCCGTCAAGCCAAGCCCGGTCGATGAGCGCGTAAAACGCGCGAAGACAGCCGGGTGCTCGCAGCGTCAGTGCAGGGGACCGCCGTAACTCGCCCGGTTCTCGGCCTCGGCCTCCTCACGCAGCGCGGTGATCGCGAGGTTCAGCCTTTCGGCCAACTCTCCGTGGCCATACCCGGTCATCACCCCGGGATGCAAAGTCAGTTTGAGCAACCGGCCATCGGAATTCGCTACCGCGGAAATGTCGCCCAAGTCGACGCTGTAGGTGACGGCTTCGGCCTGTGCCACAAGGGCTTCCCACTTGTCGGCCGCCTCGCTCAGTTCCCGAAGAACCGATTCGACGAGATCCTTCTCGCTGAGATTCGCGCGACTGCCCGAACCCGCCACCATGACAGTATCGTCGTCCCCTCCGACCAGCGTCAATTCATACGCGAGCAGGTTTAGGACAACCTGCCGGCCTCACCCGGCGAGCTTTTGGAACCAGGAAAGGTGGTAGTTCGCGGACACCGCGTCTCCGCTCGCGATGCCTTCGGTGGCGGCCATCAACAGGCACTTGAGCAGCAGCGCGGGATTGACGTTCGGATACTGAACGAGGAGCTGGTAGCGCGCCGTATCGAGATGTACGCGCAGCACGTCGACCTCCTGGTCCACCACAACCGTTCCCGCGGCGGCGGCTTCTGCCAACCTCGGCACGATCTTGGGCAGGTCGGCACGCCCCCGTGTGGCCGCGCTCAGCGCGCCCGCCAAGTCATCGATGGCTGGCAGCGTGCGCGCCTCCACCGACGACTTGGTCGCGGCGAAGTCGACCGAACGGTGCAGCGAACCACCGGGGGCGTAAGTGACGACGCGTGCCGTTTCGCCGATCAGTGTGGCGACCCTGCCGCTGCGGCGCTCGGGTTCCAACAACCGCACGCCCACCGGAAGGGCGATGCCTGAAGGTATCCATCCGTGAGCGAGATCGGTGACCACTACCGTGGTGCCGTCGGCGCGATCTCCGATCGCCCAATTCACGCGTGGCTCTTGCCGGACCACGAATTCGAGCAGCCGATTCAGCCGTTGATTGTCGAATCCTGTTGAGGTCGAGGGTGTTTCGGCGCGTGGAGGGGTCGCGACGAAAGCCGCCGTGGCGGCGTCGGCCGCGGCGGGGGTGGCGTCGGCCGCGGCTTCTTGCCGGGCCACCTGCGGTTCCGCTTCGCCGGTGGACGGCTCGTCGACGACCGCGTGGTGGCGACCGGAGTCGGCCTGGTCCGGCGCCCGCTCGGGAGCACGCTCCATCGGTGCCTCGAACACCGACTCCGCCTGCGGGACGACCGGAATGACTTGCGTCTCCTCGAGATGCGACACGTCGTCGGTGACGGGCTCTTCCTCGCTAGTGCCCGGCTCGCCGGCTGCCTCCTGTTCGTCCTCGCCGGCGATGGGCTCGACGACCGCGTGGTGGCGACCGAAGTCGGGCTGATCTGAAGCTGAGTCGGGCGCGGGCTCCACCGGCGGCGGCAAAACTGGCGCGGCCCTGACCACCGGGATGACTTGCGTCTCGTCGAGAGGTGACACATCGGGGGCGGTGAAGCGAGCCTCGTCCTCGGCAGGAGGTTCCCGCCGGCGAACCTGCGGCCAACGTATGTCGGCGACCGGCTCGACTGCGGCCTCTCGACGACGAAATCTGCCCGGTGGTGGAGACGGCTCGGGTGAAGTCGGCTCGGCAGCTTCGGCGACGGGCTTGCCCTCGCGGATTGCGGGCAGTACCTGCGTCTTGTCCACGTCCGTGTCGGACGGCTCGATCCTCGGTGGGGGAGGAGCGGGGGCTTGGGCTCCGCTCTGCACCGCATGCAGGTAGCGGATCGTCGATTCGACTCGGCGCACCGCGCGGACGCGAGCCTCGTCGATGACTCGGGCCTCGGCCGCCTGGCGGGAAAGGTCGGTCATCCCCGCACGCTTGAGCAACTTCAGTTCGTCGTTGGCCGCGTGAGCAATTCGTTGCAGGTCGGCCTTGAGATACTCAGCGAGAGTGGCAGTTTCGGCCGTCACCGTCGACAATTCGGCAGGCCACAACCCGCCTGTCACCCACGGGGTGCAGTCGATAGGAGAGCTGAAAGCCGGCATCGCCAGTGACTCCCGGGTAGCTCGCCGGAGGCGCTGGCGCGCCGACATCCGACCGAAGACCGCCACCGGCTAAGCGTACCGGGACCGGGCGGTCGACTTGTGCGGCCAGTGAATTGTGCGGTCGCAAGGCCCTGGGTAGCGTAGGGACATGGCTGATTCTGCACTGCAGCAGCAACTCGACGAGGTGCGCGCTTTGCTCGCTCGCGCGCGAGAGTTGTTCGGCCCCAATCCGGTCGAGCCGCCGTCTGGCATCGCTCCCGATCCCAACGTCGCTAAGCCGTGGCTACGCTAGGCCGGCAGCTCGCCTGACAGCCGTCTAGATCGCGCCGTTACGGCGGCGCAGTTTGTGCGCCAGCAACTTCTCGATGGCCGCATCGAGATCTCGCGGCGTCGGAACCTCCACGGACGGGGTGTGCCCGGCCGCGACGATCTCGTCGCGTATCTCCAGCAACGCTTTGAGGCATGACACGTCGGCGGTAAGCAGAATGCCCTGCGCCAGCGTCTCGGCGTCGGTTTCCATCGCCTCTTCGCTCAGCGCGACGCTGTGCATATAGCCACCGCGGCAAGAGCGGACAAGGATGTGTCCACTCGGGTGAACAGTGTCGAAAGCGGGATTCGCGTCGGTCATCGACCGCGGTCGACGATGTCGCCGAACTTCCCTGCCGCCTCCTGCTCGTGCTGTTCCCACATCGCCGCCGAATCGGTCAGTTTGTCGGCCAAATCGGCGTGGTCGGCAGCTTGCTGCTCATAACACTGGCGTCGAAGCTCCAACAACTCACGGCCCGCGTCGCGCAGTTCACTGAAGATCGGCCCGAGCGAATCCAGGCTCTCTTGGATCGCGGCGTGCGAGGACGGAACGGTGCGCAAATACTCCGAAGTGTCCTGGTGGTGCGCGGCAGCCTGACGTAGGTGCGCAGGCACTACATGGATCGAATCTGCCATCCGCTGTCTCCTGTTGACGACTGCCGGTTGTGCCGGCGAGTTCATTTTTGTCAGGTGGTCGACGAGGTCGCCGGCCGGGTAGGTGTCGGTGGGTCAGGCTTGGCCGGCGTCGCTACTGCCGCGGTCGCCGCCGGCGGATGCTCCCAGCCTAGGAAGCCCGGCCCGCTCACGGTGGCAATGTGTTGAATTTGGCCATCGAGTAGCGCCTTGCCTGGGCTCAGGGCGAGCGCGTGGCGATCGGTGAACATCCCGATATCGCCGGGAGTCACCTGCAGGGCGTCGATGGGATCGGGGACCGCGGTTCCCGGTGGGGGAAGAGTCATGCCCTGCTGTTGGAAGGCCTCCGCGATCGGGGTGCCGCCGACCGCCGCCTTGATCGCCGCTGCCAACTGTGGACTGGCAGCGGTCAACGTCTCCCCGTCGGGCAAGGTCACCGGTGTGGGACCGGCCGCCGGCTCCTCGGACGACGTGCCCTGCTGGTCGTTGGTCCCGTCGTCGGCCTCGTTCGAAACATCCTGCGCGCCCGGGTCCTGGCCTTGGTCGCCCGGCAGGTCCTCATCGGCGAGATCGTCCAGAGCCGGATCGGTCCCGTCGCCGCCCCGCAGTCCCGAGAGAAGGCCACCGGGCCCTTCCCAACCGGCCATCGATGCAGGCAGAGAGCCCAGCCCCGGGAGTGACCCGCCACCAAAGGTGGGCATGGCGGGCGCCACCGACTGCGGCGGGGCGGGTGGCGCGGCGACCGCGGCAGGATCCATCCCCGCGACATCCCCAGACAGCAGCCCGTCATCGTCGCCCAACAAGGAGTCCAGCAGCGGATCCCATTCGCTGTCGGGATCATCGGCCGCGGGTGCATCACCAACCGGCACCGCGGCTCGCGGCTGTTCGCCCGAAGATTTCGGTTCGCCTTTTGAGGCGTCATACAGCGACGTCCAGGCGGCCATCAGCGCTGACTTCGACGTGTCATCCAGGCTGGCATTCAGGACGACCTCGCGAATGTCTCGGAGCTTGCCGATGAGAAACCGCTGAAAGTCACGCGCTCCCGCCGGCGTGTCCAGGTCTGACCTGATCCGTACCGCGGCTTCGGTTTCGTGCTGCAACTTGGTGAGGGCTTCTCTGCCGTCAACCGCACGCAGGTGCGCGTTCAGGATGGCCGAGACCACCTGCATGTCCAGCTGCGAGCTCGCCGAGTTCTGTTGCGCGAGAGCCGCTTCAGCGTGGGCGATGGCGTCCGCCGCTTCGCCTGTCTCGCGATCCGGCGGCGGCGGGGTTTCGTCGGAGGGCCGACTCGCGGGTGGGTTGGCCGTTGTTCCGGCGCCGAATACGCCCGCGTGTTGTTGGCGGATCTTGCGCAAGATTGCTTCGACCTGTTCGGGGCGGGTAGTCGGGGTGATCACAGCGGTCACTTCGGCCGGCGCCAATCCCGTCTGCCACGCGTTCGGATCACCGGTGCGATCTCGGACGTATTTGACCGCGGCAAGCAAATCGTCATACGCCGACATCAGCCAGACAGGCCGCGCCGCAGCTTGCTCGAACGCTGCTGCGGGAAATAACGCGACCCCTCCATGTCCGGCGACGGTACTCACGCGCATAGCTGTCGACAATTCACTCTGCTGCACGGTGTGGACTAGTTCTGACTAGCCGCTATCGGCTGCGTACTGGGCCCGAAGGCTGTGCAACACAGCTTTTTTCGCGCGATCGAATTCGCGCACCTCGGCCACAACCGACGCGATCTCACGTTGCTTGGCCATCAGGAACTTCTGAAATTCACGCGCTCCCATGGGTGTATCCAGGGCAAGGTCCGCCTGGTTCACCGTCGCGCGGTCGATCTGCTCGGCGATGGAGTCCAGTCGCCTGACGCTCTCGCGCGCTGCCTCGTGAGCGCTCGTCAGCACATCGGTCAGCACGCGGTCGGCTTCGGATGCGGCGCCGTGCTGACTCGCCAGCGCGGACCGCCGCGCCTCGACGGCCTCTAACGAGGGTCCGGGTTGTTCCGGCATCGGCTCACCCTATTCGTCGTGCCCGCGTCGCCGGGCGGTCTTGGCTGGTCATATCGGTCGACGGATCGCAACGTTGTTGGCCAGTCGGCTTATTCGCACCGATGCACCCGAATAGGGCGCTTCCACAACCAGGTTGTTCCCGATGGCCAGCTGCACGTGACCGGCGTGCGGAAACACCAGATCACCGGGTCGCACCTGAGAACGCGGCACCGCAACGCCGTCGTTGATCTGCTGATACGTGGTGCGATCCAGGTGAATACCCGCCTGCGCGTAGCTCCACTGAACCAGTCCGGAACAGTCGAACTGGTCGGGTCCGGTCGCGCCCCACACATATGGTCGGCCCAGCCGAGACAACGCGGCACGCACCGCCAATGCGGCGCGGTCGCCGGGCAGCCCCCGCAGTCCTGATAATCCCAGCCGACGGATCCGATAACGCAAGGCCAGCAGTTCCGCGTGGCGCCGTCGCGCACGCAAGCGCGCCGACACGACGTGCGTCCGCTGCGCCCGCAGGCGAGTCGCGCGGCGCCGCATCGCCTCTCGCTGCGCCAATGGCGTCGTCGGGATAGTGGCGGCATCCGCGCGGGCCGCGTCCAGGACGCTTCGGGTCACGTCGCGGGCCTGCGCTCGATCGCGATGCGCACCGGCGATGATGTCGGTCGCCGCGGCGTCGGTGCCGGCCGCCGCCGTGAGGTGTTGGCGACTGTGGTCCACCGCGAGTTGGTAACCGCCGTGCGCCAGTGTGTTGCTCAACCGCGCGGACCGTTGCAACACGTTGCGGTAATGCCCGGTGCCGGCGTCCAGGGACGACGGCTCGGTGCTGCCGGCGAATAGTTGATGGGCACGGCTCAACGCCTCGACTTCGGTTTGACTCACGATGCCCCCTCGTCGTCGTGTTGGCTTGCCCCTTCTTGGCTGGACTCGACGGCAGCGGTGAAGGCACGCACACGGGGGAGCGCACCCGGGGCGATGGCGCCGCGATTGCGGATGTCCCACATCTCCTCGACATCGACGCCGATCAATGCGGAGATGATGGACTCTGGCAGCGACGACTGCGCACATGCCCGGTCGAAGCGTGCGCTCAGGCTGCTCGGCATCCGCTTCAACAATGCCGTGCGCGTCGCCTCCAAGGCCTGCAGATGCTCCATCAGCCGGTCGGTGGAGTCGGCGCCGGCGTTCACCGCCACCCGCCAGGAGCTGGCGGCGAGCATCTCGGCCTTCACGCACTGCGCGATCACAGACAGAATATACGTCTCATATTCGTTTGATGTTGTCGCGGGCAATCGATCGATGACGGATTTGAGGGCATCGAGCTGCGCTTCGGCATAGCCTTCCAGCACTTCTGTGTCGCTATGACGGTCAACCACCACCGGTCCGGTGCGCCGCGCGGGCAGGGGGGCCGGCGGCTGCGCAGCCATCAGACGCGCCAGCTCGGCGTCCGGATCGGCGGCCACCAACAGCCGCGAATAGGTGCCCGGCGGCAGACCAAGGCCGTTTTCAATCTTCTGAACTGTGCTTTTGTGAGGTTTGCGGGCACCACGTTCGAGAAAGCTCAGTCCCATGATGCTGACCCCGGTCGCGGCGGCGAGGTCGGCTAGTGACCAATCGCGTGATTCGCGCAGCGCGCGGATAGCCGCACCGGCCGATTCACGGGTCACCGCACGCTCCGGCCATGGGCCGGATATTACACAGCCGCGGTGGGCGATATCGATATATACGTTTCTGTCACGTTTCTCTTGCGCCGCCGGCCTCTGTCTGTATACGCTTCTATCTACGTTTCACGCTCGACAAGGAGACCGACATGGGACACCCCTGTGCAGCCAATCCGGAACTTTGGTTCGGCTACCCCGACGACGACGGTGGTGACGGCGCCGCGAAGGCGCGCGCATACGAGCGGTCGGCCACCGAGGCGCGGATCCAGTGCCTGCGCCGCTGCCCGCTGGCCCAACAGCGCCGCTGCGCCGCCCATGCGATCGCGCACCGCGAGGAGTACGGGGTGTGGGCCGGCGTGAAGCTGCCGGGCGGCCAATATCGCAAGCGTGACCAGCTCGCTCACGCCCACGACGTCCTGCGACGTATCGCCTCCGGCGAGATCAATGCCCGACAGCTGCCCGAGAACGCGGCGCTGCTGGCGCGCCACGAACACGAGGCGGTCGCGGTGGCCGCAGTCGTGCTGCACCTGCCGCTGGCGCAAGTCAAACCCCGTTCCGCTGCCTGACATTTCGCCGAAATCCGTGGCGGCAGTTTGCTGAGCGGGGCAACGGGGTAGTCGGGGTCGGCAAGAGCAGTCTGTCGACCCAGAGGCGCACCTATGACGTTCGACCTGACCCCGACAGCAGCACAGCACGATCTCGCACGGCGCACGCACGAGTTCGCCGAATCCGTAATACGCCCAGTAGCGCTCGACTACGACCAGCGACAGGAGTTTCCCTGGGCCGTGCTGGAGGAGGCGGCCAAGCACGGTTTTTACAGCCCGCTGTTTTACCGCGATTTGATCGGTGATCCGACCGGCATTTCCCTACCGATGTTCATGGAGGAGCTGTTCTGGGGCTGCGCCGGGATCGGCTTGGCCATCGTCATGCCGGCGCTGGCACTGTCAGCGATCGGCCAGGCCGCCTCACCGGAGCAGATGCTGGAGTGGGCGCCCGAATGTTTCGGCACGCCAGGAGATCTCAAGCTTGCCGCCCTGGCCATCTCCGAGCCCGAAGGCGGCAGCGATGTGCGCAATCTGCGTACCCACGCGCGACGCGACGGTGACGACTGGATCATCGACGGCCACAAGATGTGGATCGGCAATGGCGGCATCGCCAACGTGCATGTGGTCAACGCGGTGGTCGACGAGGAACTTGGCCATCGCGGTCAGGCACTGTTCGTGGTGCCGGGCGGCACACCCGGCCTGAAGCTGGTGCGGAAGCTCGACAAGCTGGGTTGCCGGGCTTCTCATACTGCCGAGTTGCTCTTCGAAGGTGTGCGCGTTCCGGCAGCCAATTTGCTTGGCGGACAAGAAAAACTCGAACACAAACTCGCCAAAGCCAGGGAAGTCGTGGCGGGTGGAAGGCGCTCCGGCTCAGCGACATTGGGCACCTTCGAGCAGACCCGGCCCATGGTCGCCGCGCAGGCCATCGGAATCGCACGCGCGGCGCTCGAATATGCCACCGCGTACGCGACCGAGCGCGAGGCCTTCGGCGGACCCATCATCGACAACCAGGGCATCGCATTTCCGCTGGCGGAACTGGCCACGCAGATCGACGCCGCCCGGCTACTCACCTGGCGTGCGTCGTGGATGGCGGCCAACAATGTTCCCTTCGAACGGGGGGAAGGTTCGATGTCGAAGATGGCTGCCAGCGAAGTCGCGGTGAAGGCCACCGAACGCGCGATCCAAACCATGGGCGGCTGGGGTTACATCACCGATCATCCGGTTGAGAAATGGTATCGGGATGCCAAGCTGTACACCATCTTTGAGGGAACCAGCGAGATCCAGCGGATGGTCATCTCGAACGCGCTGGGTGCCGCTGTCGGGACCCCGCCGCTGCATGTGGTGCTCGAGCCGTCCGGGGGACCGCTGAACCGGGTCTTCGGGCGAGGCACCCCGCTGCGATCGCGGGCCGCCGACACCGCCCTGTCGATGCAAGACCGCGTGCCCGAGCCCGTCATGCGGCTGGCCATGAAAGTGCTGCGGCCCCCGCGCAAGTAAGCAGGCGGGGGTACGGTCGCGGATGACCCGCTGTTATCGGGCGCGACGGAAGGTGAAAGATGAGCAACCTTGAAGCTGCGCCGGCCGAAGTCGCTTGCGCTGCTTCACAACACCTAGACACCGCGACGATGGTGGAGGTGCTGTATCCACGAGAAGTTCCGTTGGGCGGCCCCAGGGCGATCCGGGTTCAACGTACGCTGCCGCAACGACAACGCTCGCTCATCGGGGCGTGGTGTTTCATCGATCATTACGGCCCGGTTGCCGCGAGGATGGACGTCCCACCGCACCCCCATACGGGACTACAAACCGTCAGCTGGTTGTTCAGTGGGGAAGTGGAGCACCGCGACAGCGCCGGCGTGCACGCGGCCGTTCGGCCCGGCGAGCTGAATCTGATGACCGCGGGGGCTGGCATCTGCCATTCGGAAGTGTCGGTTGACTCCGCCCTGTTGCACGGTGTCCAGCTCTGGGTCGCGCTGCCCGCATCCCATCGCGACACCGGTAGAGACTTCGCCTATTACACGCCCACCCCCTTGGCATTGCGGGGCGCGGAAGTGCGGGTCTTTCTCGGCGAGCTGGCCGGAAGCAGGTCACCGGTGCCGACATTCACGCCGTTGCTGGGTGCCCAGATCGACCTCGACGCTGGGGCCGCGCTGGACATCGACGTCGACCCAACGTTCGAACACGGGGTGCTTTGTGACGCCGGGACAGTGCGCGTGGATGGGACCGCCCTCACGATCGCTGAGTTGGCATACCGAGGCCCCGGTCAGACCCGGTTGCACGTGGACAACGCGGGAGACGGACCTGCCCGGTTGCTGCTGCTCGGCGGCACGCCGTTCACCGAAGAGTTGGTGATGTGGTGGAACTTCGTCGGACGAAGCCACCAGGACATCGTCACCTATCGCCGACTGTGGGAAGACGCCGACGACCGATTCGGCGCCGTTCAGGGATACCGGGGGAAACTCACCCGGCTGCCCGCCCCGCCGCTGCCGACCGCTCGGCTGCGGCCCCGACCTACACCGCAAAGAAAGGGAAGCACATGACAACCGATAAGACCGGCGCCGAAGCCACGGTCAGCCTCCAGGACGGGAAGTACACGATTGCCGTCGAGGGCAAGACGGTGGGGCTCGCCGATTTCGCCGACCGCGGCGACCAGCGCGTCTTCTACCACACTGAAATCGATCCGGCGTATGGCGGACGTGGGCTGGCGACAATCCTGGTCGAGGAGGCGCTCAACGAGGCGCGCGACGAGGGCAAGCGCATAGTTCCGGTGTGCTCGATGATCGGCACGGTGCTCAAGAAGCATCCCGAATTCGACGACATCACCGACCCGGTCACTCCGGAGATTTCGCAGTGGGTGCGCTCGTAGAAGGAAGGCTAAGGAAGCGTACCTGGCCCGTTGAGTACCGAAAACCGCCGCTGCGTAGTACCGCGAACGCCTTCAGTTATCGGAATCCCCTCAACGCCTGTTATGACCCAGCGCCTACACCGGGCCTGGGGGCTGCGCCCGATGATGCCTCCAGCACTGTCGGCCCAAGTCCAAATCAGTAGTTTTCAGCTAGCTCGAAGCTAGAAAGGTCCGCGTCACAGGTGGCTCTGTGCCCGGTCATCGACGGTGTCGACCATCCACAAGTCACGATGATGGCAGGTCGGCAGGTTAATCGTTCGAACAAATACGGTTCGCAATCATGCATTGGTAGAGATGCGCGTTTTGCCGCCACCCATCCCGGATCCGCGCTCATACCAGCGTGCTGACATGCACTTCAACTGCGCCATTAGCTATTCTTGCCAACAGTTCCTGATAAAATTGGTAGCTGGGGTGCAGCTAGCTGACTTCGTCTGGTTTCGGCCATCCCCACCTTTTTGATGAATTCGAGCGGCGTAATGTCGCCAGCTCGTCGCAAACGCGCGCTACAGTCGGCTTGTCCGCGAATAGCCGCTCGACACGGTTCAGGTTCGTCGACAGCCAATTGGCCTGGTCTACGGCTAGGTCCCCGACCGCGTCGTCGCCGCCGTCCAAGTACTGACGGACGAGTGAAAGCGCAAACCAATCGGAGCCATCTTGGAATACTGGTACTGCTGTGAAGTAGATGATACCGCGGTCGTTAACGACATCCCATTTGAGCTGCTCGCTGGAAAATGAAATCGATGCGTCGATATCCGCGAGGCCCCGGGTAGACGAATCTGTGATTCTATACCTGGGGTCGAGGTAAAGAAAGCTGACGTACTGAACGATGAATTCTAATAATGCTTTCAAACTAGTCTCCGATCTTGGGGGGTATTAGGGTATAGCCGTCGATTACTTGGTACCCGTGCGCCTTCAGGTAGCTGAGCTCGGCCGCCGTATACGTATTGTCTAAGACCCTATCGAGAGAAGTCGACAGTCTAATAGTGTCCCGATTTGCGATTGCAATGTCGAGGACATGCTGGTTGGCAGCGAGTCGCTCAATAGGTGTGGACGAATTCCATGCGTCCCCGATGTCGAAGTAACTTGCGCCCCGCTGTTGAGCGACGTCGATGTACGAAGGGCCCCCCAACGGGTTTTGATACGGTCCCAGGACGGTTTCGCCACTGCCGGTCAGATGTTGTTCGGAAAGCACTCGCAGCTCGGGTGGCATGTAGTTGAGTGGGTTGTCCAGGTGGAATTCCGGATGGGCTGGATCAACGACTGGTACCGGGCTGTCGGGCACCGGCGCTACGTGAGGTCCTGCGGGCGCATGGTCGACGGGTACGTCGGCCGGTGGCGTGTGCTCGACCAGGGGTGGCTCAAGAGGGTGGGTACCCGGGACGGGTTCTCCGGGTAGTGGGGCATGAGAATTCAGGTTCTGCTCGGCGACTTGAAAGTGTTCCTCGGCCCCGGCCAGTGCGCGAGGGAACACGTTGTCGGCTGTCAGACCCTCCAACATTTCGCGGCTGAAGAGCATCTTCACGCCTTGTACAAGCGCCGCGCCGCCCGCCTTGAGTTCCGGCGCTCCGGCCGCCAGGGTAATGGCGGTAAACAGCGGTTCGGAGGTGGCTTCCACCTGCCCGGGATCCGGTGTGCGCAGGCCGGTCAACCTGCCGCCGTTGAAGGTGTAGTACGTGCCGGTGGCTTGGTCGAAGAATTCACCGGCGCCGTTCTTCAGCTGACCGAAAGCCTGTACGGACTGCCCGTTGACGTTGTAGGTGAACATGAAATGCCCGTCGGGGGTGACGCTCACGGACGCGGGGTCAATGCTGTTGTAATCGGGAATCTTGCCCAGGTCGTCGAGGGCATGCGCAAGATCGGCCTTGAGCTTGGGCAGCCGGGCGTTGGCGGCCTCGGCTTCCGGTGAGCCCGGGCCGTGGGTATAGACGTCGGCCATGGCTTTATTGATTGCGTCCTGCGCGGCACGCACTTTCGCCATTTGGTCCACGACGGCCTGATTGGTGACTTGGCGAATGTCAGCCAATGCGGCCTGTTGGGCTGGTGACGCCGGGGCGACACCGTCAGCGTCGGCGCCATGGAGGGGAGCACCGTCATATCCCTCGGCGTGGAGGTTATTCAGCGATTTCTGAAGGCCATCGGAGTAGCCGTTGCGAATCGACTGCAATGCGGCGAGCGCCGACTTGGTGTCACGAAGGGCGTCGTCCTCACAAGTGTTGATGAAGGCATGCACCGCGTCCTTATCCGCCGCGGTGAGACTTTTGTCGTTGTTCAACAGGTTGACGGCGTCGGCAACCGAGTCCGAGATGCTCTTCAACTGAGCATCCAAGGTGGCGATCCGCGCTGCTCCGGCTTTTTGCGCGTCGGCCAACGCCGCGGCGATGTTTTCCAGGTCCGCACCGATCTTCGGCAGCTGTAAAGACTGCGCCCCCAGCGATTTCACCACCCGCTGCACTTCGTCAGAGTCGTTGATCGGATGGCCGCCATCCTGGTGATTCCAGGCAGCTTCGAACCGGGTGCGGGCTTGCTCGAAAGCATTGTCGGACTCCGCAGTGCATCGGCCCGCGCGATGAAAAGCCCTCGCTAGATTGGAAATCTGCAGCGGGCTGCCAGCCTGCAGACTTGCATTGATCGCCCAGGGGTCGCCACCAGCTTCAGCAACCAGCGCCTTCTCATCTATGTAAGGAAGTCCCATGGCACCGTCGATGGCTACCTAGCCGCACGCGTCACCCCGCAGAACGTGCGGCATGCATCCGCACAGAACACAGGCGTCCCGTGGTGACACGCATTTCCAACCCCTTCCAAGCTGCCCATAAGGGTACTAATGCGTAGACAGCGGTCAATTCACTAGAAACTTCACATCTGTAGCTGCCGGCGGGCCTCGAGTCGTCTGAGCTTGCCCGACGAGGTACGGGTACGCCATCGACTTGTCCTGCTACCTGTTCGATTTCGGTCTGGGTTGTGTCATCGTCGTGGCGCGCCAAAAGGCCTCCCGCTCAGGACCGACTATTTGCCGCCTGTCGCGTCCACTGTGACCGCCGCCGTATCCGTCTATTCACCAACGGCCACAACAGCTTCCGAGGCTGCCGTATCGGCCTCGGACGGCTAGCCATCTTCGCGCGAATGCCGAGGAACTGGTCTGGAACAATGGTCCCGTGGCGGACCACTGCGCGGAATGCGGTTTTACCTACGACCTGCGGCGAGCAACAACCGCTGCCGACGACATCTGCGCCCAGGCAGCCGAAGTTGGTGCGCTTCTGTGTAATAACGACATCGACGTCCGGCGGCGTTCACGGCCCGACGTATGGTCTGCGCTGCAATACGCCTGCCATCTGCGAGATGTGCTACTCGTGCAGCGCGAGCGGGTGCTCGCGGCGCGGCGGGTAGATGGCGCCGACTGCGCCTCCATGGGTCGCGAGGAGCGCGCCGAGCACGACGGTTACAACGAGCAGGACCCGGTTGGGGTCGCTCGTCAACTCACCGACGCCGCAACGCTATTCAGTAATGTGCTGGCTCGGCTCTGCGCCGATGACTGGGATCGCACCGTTGTCTATCACTACCCCGAGACCAGTGAGCGGTCGTTGCGCTGGGTTGCGGTACACACCGCGCACGAACTGCAGCACCACCTCGCCGACATTCGCCGCCAACTATGACCCGAGCCGGCGTGCAGTGGGAAATCGCTGAGCCGCTGAATCCCCGGCGCTACAGTTTCCGACCATGAACGTCGATGCGGCCGCGTTCAGCGAACGGTGGGTGCGTAACTGGAACGCTCACGACGTCGAAGCCGTGCTCGCCGACTTCCATGACGACGTCGTGTTCACCTCGCCGGTAGCAGCCAAACTCTTCCCGGAAACGCGGGGCGTCGTCCGCGGTAAGGCAGCGTTGCGGCAGTACTGGACCGAGGCCGTCGCACGCATCCCAGATCTCCGGTTCTCTGTAGAAGGCGTCTACCAAGGCATCGACACGGTCGTCATCGCGTACCGCAACCAGAACGGCGACCTGGTCAACGAGGTCTTGGGCTTCCGGGACGGCGCGATCATCGAGGGCCACGGGACCTATCGGGTGTCCGACTGACCAAGGCGCGGGCCGCAACCGATCGCGTTCCAGCGGGCCGATCAGGCGTTTCGTTCGGTGATGTCCGGCAACAGCTCGATATCTTCGTGTCGGCCCCAACGCCGGAGGCTGTCCGCGGTTTCGCGTACGCAGCGCTTGGCCCAACGCGGGTTCAGCCCATTCAGCAGCTCATATTGCTTGGCCCACAACAATATGCGCGAGTCCTGGTGTTCTGGGCTATGGACGGCGGAGAACGATCCGCCGACGTCGAAAGCGATGTCTTTCGCGAACCAGTAGAGCGCCTCATCGATGTCGCCGACACGGTCGAACTTCTGTCTGCCGCGCTCCCAGTAGTCGTAGTGATATCTGCCGTCGTCATCGATGTAGATGTTGCGGTCGTCATCCTTCAACACGACGCCGACCTCGATTGGTGGGGCGTTCAACGTTGCGGCGAGGCGATTAACTTCGGACTGCAGCTGGGCCGTCTTGTGATCGACCATGGCGCCCGACTTTACGCACTCAGCGCGGCGCCACATTCATCCCTACCAACACGAGGGTCACGACCTCTTTCGAGGCCGTGACCTTTCGTAGAACCGCACAGTGTGGGCGAAGGGGGACTTGAACCCCCACGTCCCGAAGGACACTGGCACCTGAAGCCAGCGCGTCTGCCATTCCGCCACTCGCCCGGAAAAACAACCGGTGGACCATATCACTCTAATGGCCCCCTTCCCGAACCGCCGCAGTGGGGCCAAAGCCGTCCCGCATCATGCGCTCGGTGGTCGGCACGACTCTGAGCTGGGCTGATGCGGTTCTCACTATTTCGAAAGTGCCGCAGCGCGGCGATGTCCCGATACCATTCGGAAGTGATCCAGCACCGAGGTGATTCGTTTGCCGTCCACCGGCAATACCTCATGGCAAGTGCATGCGAACGGTAGGACATGGGTAGCCAACGGGGGCTCGTTGCGCGGATCGAGCGCAAATTGGAGGCGGCGGTGGACAACGCCTTCGCCCGGGTATTCGGTGGATCGGTCGTTCCGCAAGAGGTCGAAGCCCTGTTATGCCGCGAAGCGCGTGATGGCGTCCGGAAGCTTCACGGAAACCGCCTTTTGGCCCCCAACGAATACATCATTACCCTCGGTATGCACGACTTCGAGAAGGCGAGCGCCGATTCGGATCTCACGTCAGGCGCTTTCGCGAGGTACTTGGCTGACTACATCCACGAACAGGGGTGGCAAACGTATGGTGAGGTGGTCGTCCGGTTCGAGCAGTCGTCGAACCTGCGCACCGGACAGTACCGCGCCCGTGGTGCTGTCAACCCTGATGTCCAGCCCCGCCCGACGGTCGACGACTCCGTCCGGCCACAATCAAATAACGCGTTCGGCGAAGAACGAGGAGTAGCAGCGATGACTGACAATTCTGGCTACCGCGGGGCTCAGGGGCCGGGGCGGCCCGGCGACGAGTACTACGACGACCGCTACGGCCGTCCGCAGGACGACGCGCGCGGCGGCTCGGAGCCGCAGGGGGCGCCCGAGCAGCGGGGTGGATATCCACCAGAACAGGGCGGCTACCCGCCCCAACAGGGCTACCCACCGCCGCGCCATCCTGAGCAGGGCTACCCGGAGCAAGGCGCTTACCCCGAGCAAGCGCATGGCGGCTACCCCCCTTCGCAGGGCTACCCGGAACAAGGCGGATATCCGGACCAGCGCGGCTACCCCGACCAACAGGGTCAGGGCTATCCCCCTCAGCCCCCTCAGCAGGGCTATCAAGACCAGCGCGGCTACCCCGAGCAGGGACAGGGCGGCTATCCGCAGTCGTACGAGCAACGTCCACCCGCGCCCGGCGGCTATGGCGGCCAGGGCTACGACCAGGGGTACCGCCAAGGTGGGGGCTACGGCCCTCCCGGCGGCCAGCAGGGCGCTGGTCAGCAGGGCTACGGCGGATACGGCGATTACGGTCGCGGTCCGGCCCGCCAGGACGAGGCCGGCTACGCTCCGCCCGAACAGCGACCCGCGTACCCCGATCAGGGCAGTGGCGGTGGTTACGACCAGGGCTACCAGCAAGGCGGGGGATACGGGCGGCAGGACTACGGCTCTCCCGAGTACACCCAGTACTCCGAGCACGCGCAGGGCGGAACGTACGGCGGTCAGGGCACTGGCTACCCGGAGGCCGCCGGCCCCGAGTACGAGTACGGCCAGCAGGCGGAATACGGCCAGCCGGCCGACTACGGGCAGCCCGCCGACTATGGGCAGCCCGCCGACTACGGCCAGCCCGCGGGTGGCTACGGCGGCTACGGCCAGGGCGGCTACGGCGCCGGCGGAACCACAATCACCCTTCAGCTCGACGACGGCAGCGGCCGCACCTACCAGCTGCGTGAGGGCTCCAACATCGTGGGCCGCGGCCAAGATGCTCAGTTCCGGTTGCCCGACACCGGCGTGTCACGGCGTCACCTCGAGATCCGCTGGGACGGACAGGTCGCGCTGCTCTCGGATCTGAACTCGACCAACGGCACCACGGTGAACAATGCACCGATCCAGGAGTGGCAGCTGGCCGACGGTGACGTGATCCGCTTGGGCCATTCGGAGATCATCGTCCGAATCCACTAAGCCACTGGGCTTAACGCTGCCGTGCTTCGCCCCGTGTCGACCGCCGTCCAAGTATCGTGACGTAGCCGATGTGCTCGGAGTCACGGGCACCAGGGATGCGACGCTAGGACGGAAAGGACGCCAGATGCAGGGACTGGTACTGCAGCTGACGCGCGCCGGATTTTTAATGCTGCTGTGGGTATTCATCTGGTCCGTGCTGCGGATCCTTCGGACCGACATCTACGCGCCCACCGGTGCTGTCATGGTGCGACGGGGATTGGCTCTGCGCAGCACGCTGCTGCCGTCGCGTCAGCGCCGGCACGCGGCCCGCTACCTGGTGGTCACCGAAGGCGCGCTGGCGGGCGGACGCATCACCCTCAGTGGACAGCCGGTGTTGATCGGGAGGGCCGACGACTCCACGCTGGTGCTCACCGACGACTATGCCTCGACGCGGCACGCCCGGCTGTCTCAGCGCGGCTCGGAGTGGTACGTCGAGGATCTAGGATCGACCAACGGTACTTACCTTGACAGGGCGAAGGTGACGACTGCGGTACGAGTTCCAATCGGAACGCCGATTCGAATCGGCAAAACGGCGATCGAGTTGCGCCCGTGACGCTGGTCCTGCGATATGCCGCGCGGAGTGATCGCGGCCTGGTGCGCTCCAACAACGAAGACTCGGTCTATGCCGGCGCACGACTGCTCGCGCTCGCCGACGGCATGGGTGGTCACGCCGCCGGCGAGGTGGCATCCCAGCTGGTGATTGCCGCGCTGGCCCACCTCGATGACGACGAGCCCGGTGGCGATCTGCTGGCCAAGCTCGACAATGCGGTGCGGTCGGGCAACGCCGCGATCGCCGCACAGGTCGAAGCCGAACCCGAGCTTGAGGGGATGGGCACCACCCTCACCGCGATCCTGTTCGCGGGCGACCGCATCGGGATGGTGCACATCGGCGACTCGCGGGGCTACCTGCTGCGCGACGGCGAGCTGACCCAGATCACCAAGGACGACACGTTCGTCCAAACCTTGGTCGACGAGGGTCGGATCACACGGGAAGAGGCCCACAGCCACCCGCAGCGCTCGTTGATCATGCGCGCGCTGACCGGTCACGAGGTCGAGCCGACGCTGACCATGCGCGAGGCGCGCGCCGGTGACCGCTATCTGCTGTGCTCCGACGGGTTATCGGATCCGGTGAGCGACGAGACCATCCTCGAGGCGCTGCAGATCCCCGACGTCGCCGAGGCCGCCTACCGCCTCATCGAGTTGGCGCTGCGCGGCGGCGGTCCGGACAACGTGACCGTCGTGGTCGCCGACGTGGTGGATTACGACTACGGCCAGACCCAGCCGATTCTCGCCGGCGCGGTGTCGGGTGACGAGGATCAAATGACCCTGCCCAACACCTCGGCCGGACGCGCCTCAGCGATCCGGCCGCGCGACGAGTCCGCCAAACGCGTTGCACCGCAACCGGAAACACCGAGTCGGCCGCGCTGGTCGCGCCGGAAGATGTCGGTCGCCGTCGCGCTGGCGGTGCTGTTGGTATTCGCGGGCCTCACCGTCGGTTGGTGGGTCATTCAGCGCAACTACTACGTCGCGGAATACAGCGGCAGGATCTCCATCGTCCGCGGAATTCAGGGAACCCTGCTGGGCGTCCCGCTGCAGGAGCCCTATCTGGTGGGCTGCCTCAACACCCGCAATGAGCTATCCCTGGTCAGCTACGGGCAATCCGCGGGCCACTCCAATTGCCAGCTGATGACGCTGCAGGACCTGCGCCGTCCCGGACAAGTCCAAGTTCAAACCGGACTGCCCGGCGGGAGCCTGGACCAGGCCGAATCGCAGCTGCGGCAACTGTTGGCCGAATATCTGCTGCCGATCTGTCCGCCCCCGCGCGCCACCTCTCCGCCGGGGGCGCCGAGCACCCGCAGCGGAACACCCGAATCCGGCACCCCAGCATCGCCAGCACCACCGACCACCAGCTCTTCGAGCGCCAGCCCCTCACCGAGCACGAGCGCCAACGGCCCCGCGAATTCTGCGCCGGCAGGTCCGACGACCACGTCGCAGACAGTGACCGCGCTTCCCGGGCCGCCACTTCAACCGGGCATCGATTGCCGGACGGTGGCATGACGACACAACTTCAGCCGCCGGTCGCGGTCACGCCCCCGTTGCCTACCCGGCGCAATGCCGAGTTGTTGCTACTGGGCTTCGCCTCACTGATCACCGTCGCCGCGCTGCTGATAGTCGAAGCCAACCAAGAGCGCGATCTGCACTGGACCGCAATCAGTTACGGACTGGTCTTCCTTGTCGTCTTCGGGTCGGCGCACATGGCCATCAGACGCTTCGCGCCCTATACGGATCCGCTGCTGTTGCCGATCGTGGCATTACTCAACGGCCTTGGACTGGTGATGATTCACCGGCTCGATCTGGTCACCAATCAGCTCAGCGGCCGGCACCACCCCAGCGCGACCCAGCAGATGCTGTGGACCCTGATCGGCGTGGTGACCTTCTCCCTGGTGGTCACGTTCTTGAAAGACCATCGGCAACTGGCACGCTACGGCTACATCTGCGGACTGGTCGGTCTGATCTTCCTGGTGATTCCCGCCCTGTTGCCCGCATCGCTGTCCGAACAGAACGGCGCCAAGATCTGGATTCGCTTGCCCGGCTTCTCAATTCAGCCCGCCGAGTTCTCCAAGATTCTGCTGCTGATCTTCTTCTCGGCGGTGCTGATCGCCAAGCGGGGTCTGTTCACCAGCGTCGGCAAGCATTTCATGGGTTTGACCCTGCCCCGCCCACGTGACCTCGCGCCCCTGTTGGCGGCGTGGGTGATCTCGGTCGGCGTGATGGCCTTCGAAAAAGACCTTGGCACTTCGCTATTGCTGTATACGTCGTTTCTGGTGGTGGTCTACCTCGCCACTCAACGCTTCAGCTGGGTGGGGATCGGCCTGGTGCTGTTCGTCGCGGGAAGCGTTGTCGCGTATTACATCTTCGCTCACGTTCGGGTGCGGGTGCAGATGTGGTGGGACCCGTTCTCCGATCCCGACGGCAGCGGCTACCAGATTGTCCAGTCGCTGTTCAGCTTCGCCACCGGCGGAATCTTCGGCACCGGACTCGGTAACGGTCAGCCCGACACCGTGCCCGCCGCCTCGACCGACTTCATCATCGCCGCGTTCGGCGAAGAGCTTGGGCTGGTGGGCCTGGCCAGCATCCTGATGCTCTACACGATCGTCATCGTGCGAGGTATGCGCACGGCAATCGCCACCCGCGACAGCTTCGGCAAGCTGCTGGCCGCGGGTCTGGCGTCGACGTTGGCCCTTCAGCTGTTCATCGTCGTCGGCGGGGTAACCCAGCTCATACCGCTGACCGGGTTGACCACCCCGTGGATGTCCTACGGCGGCTCGTCCTTGCTGGCGAACTATGTGCTGCTGGCCATCCTGGCGCGCATTTCGCACAGCGCCCGTCGTCCCTTGCGCACCCGCACCCGCAACGAGCCGTCGATCGCGGCGGCCGGCACCGAGGTGATCGAGAAAGTATGAACGCCTCCCTGCGCCGGATCTCGGTGACCGTGATGGCGTTGATCGTGTTGCTGTTGATCAACGCCACGATGACGCAGGTCTTCGCCGCCGACTCGCTGCGTGCCGACCCGCGCAACCAGCGGGTCCTGCTCGACGAGTATTCGCGCCAGCGCGGCCAGATCGTGGCCGGCGGTCAACTGTTGGCCTATTCGGTCGCCACCGATAACCGGTACCGCTTCCTACGGGTCTATCCCAACCCCGCGGTGTACGCGCCGGTCACGGGTTTCTACTCGCTGCGCTATTCCAGCACGGGGCTGGAACGCGCCGAGGATCCGCTGTTGAACGGCTCCGACGAGCGGCTGTTCGGGCGCAGGCTTGCCGACTTCTTCACCGGTCGCGACCCGCGCGGCGCGACCGGTGACACCACGATCAAGCCGCGGGTCCAGCAGGCCGCCTGGGACGGTATGCAACAGGGCTGCGGCGGTCCGCCATGCAAGGGCGCGGTCGTTGCCCTCGAGCCGTCGACCGGCAAGATTTTGGCGATGGTGTCATCGCCGTCCTATGACCCCAACCTGCTGTCGTCGCACGATCCCGACGTGCAGGCGCAAGCGTGGCAGAAGTTGCGCGACGACCCCAACAATCCGCTGACCAACCGTGCCATCTCGGAGACCTACCCGCCCGGATCCACCTTCAAGGTGATCACCACCGCGGCCGCGCTGCAGGCCGGCGCTTCGGACACCGAGCAGCTGACCGCCGCCCCCTCCATTCCGCTACCCAACAGCACCGCAACTCTGGAGAACTACGGTGGGGAGTCGTGTGGAAACGAGCCGACGGTGTCTTTGCAGCGGGCCTTCGCCCTGTCCTGCAACACCGCGTTTGTCCAGCTCGGCATCCTCACCGGGTCGGACGCGCTGCGCAACATGGCGCACTCGTTCGGGCTGGACAGCACGCCCAGCGTCATCCCGCTACAGGTCGCGGAATCAACCGTCGGGATCATTCCGGACGCCGCGGCTCTGGGAATGTCGAGCATCGGCCAGAAGGATGTCGCTATGACGCCCCTGCAGAACGCCGAGGTCGCCGCGACCATCGCGAACGATGGGGTGACGATGCAGCCCTACCTGATCGACAGCCTCAAGGGGCCCGACCTGACCACCATTAGCACCACGGCACCGTATGAGCAGCGGCGCGCCGTGTCGCCGCAGGTCGCCGCTAAGCTAACAGAGCTGATGGTCGGCGCCGAGAAGGTCGCACAGCAGAAAGGGGCCATTCCCGGCGTGCAGATCGCATCGAAGACTGGTACCGCAGAGCATGGCGGCGATCCGCGGCACACACCGCCGCACGCGTGGTACATCGCTTTCGCGCCCGTACAGACCCCGAAGGTCGCCGTGGCGGTGTTGGTGGAGGATGGCGCCGACCGCCTGTCCGCGACGGGGGGTGCACTCGCCGCGCCGATCGGACGGGCTGTGATCCAGGCCGCGCTACAGGGAGGACCATGAGCCCGCGAGTTGGTGTGACGCTGTCTGGCAGATACCGCCTGCAGCGCCTGATCGCCACCGGCGGAATGGGCCAGGTGTGGGAGGCCGTAGACAGCCGGCTGGGCCGACGCGTCGCGGTCAAGGTGCTCAAACAGGAGTTCTCCCAGGACCCGGAGTTCATTGAGCGGTTCCGCGCCGAAGCGCGTATCTCGGCGATGCTGAATCACCCGGGGATCGCCGCCGTCCACGACTACGGCGAAAGCCAGCTGGACGGGGAAGGCCGGACCGCCTACCTGGTGATGGAGCTGGTCAACGGTGAGCCGCTGAACTCGGTGCTCAAGCGCACCGGCCGGCTGTCGCTGCGGCACGCATTGGACATGCTCGAGCAGACCGGCCGCGCTCTGCAGGTGGCGCACGCGGCCGGTTTGGTGCACCGCGACGTCAAACCGGGCAACATCTTGATCACCCCGACCGGTCAGGTGAAGATCACCGACTTCGGTATCGCCAAGGCGGTGGACGCAGCGCCGGTGACCCAGACGGGGATGGTGATGGGCACCGCGCAGTACATCGCACCCGAGCAGGCCCTCGGCCACGACGCCAGCCCGTCCAGCGATGTGTACTCGCTGGGGGTTGTTGGCTACGAGGTTGTTTCGGGTAAGCGGCCGTTCACCGGTGACGGCGCCCTGACGGTGGCGATGAAGCACATCAAGGAACCGCCGCCGCCGCTGCCCGCGGAGCTGCCGCCCAACGTGCGCGAACTCATCGAGATCACGCTGGTGAAGAACCCCGCGATGCGGTACCGCAGCGGGGGACCGTTCGCCGACGCCGTGGCCGCGGTGCGCGCGGGGCGTCGTCCGCCGCGGCCCAGCGCGACACCGCCTGCCGGCCGGGCGTCGCCGGCGGCCATTCCGTCCAGCCCGACCACCCGCGCAGCCGCGGTGTCTCCGGCCCGAACCGCTGCGCCCCGCCGGTCGCGGCCGACCACCGGCGGACACCGGCCGCCGCCGGCCCGGCGGACGTTCTCCTCGGGTCAGCGGGCGCTGTTGTGGGCCGCAGGGGTTCTCGGCGCGCTGGCGATCATCATCGCGGTGCTCATCGTCATCAATTCGCGGGCCGACCAGCAGCAGCAACCACCCACTGTGACCGACACCGGGACCCCACCCGCGTCGGCGCCGCCGCCGAGCAAGACGCCGAGCGGTTCCGGGGCCCAGCCCGGCATGCGGCTTAATTGGCCGGATGACGGGACAATAGGGACTTCCGGCTTTCACAACGTGCCGGCCCGACACGGAACACCGCAATGACCACGCCGCAACACCTGTCCGACCGCTATGAACTGGGCGAAATCCTCGGCTTCGGGGGTATGTCCGAGGTTCACCTGGCCCGCGACGTCCGCTTACATCGCGATGTCGCGGTCAAGGTGCTGCGGGCGGATCTGGCCCGCGACCCCAGCTTCTACCTTCGCTTCCGGCGCGAGGCGCAAAACGCCGCCGCGTTGAATCACCCGTCCATCGTCGCCGTCTACGACACCGGCGAGGCCGAGACCCCCACCGGGCCGCTGCCCTACATCGTCATGGAGTACGTCGACGGGGTCACCCTGCGCGACATCGTGCACACCGACGGTCCGCTGCCACCGCGCCGGGCCATCGAAATCATCGCCGACGCGTGCCAGGCGCTGAACTTCAGCCACCAGAAC
The DNA here is from genome assembly GCF_001665875.1 of Mycobacterium sp. 852002-40037_SCH5390672. Lineage (GTDB taxonomy): Bacteria > Actinomycetota > Actinomycetes > Mycobacteriales > Mycobacteriaceae > Mycobacterium. The sequence goes on along the minus strand of NZ_LZTA01000067.1, from coordinate 27,624 downwards.
GGCATCATCCACCGCGACGTCAAACCGGCCAACATCATGATCAGCACCACCAACGCGGTCAAGGTGATGGACTTCGGTATCGCCCGGGCCATCGCCGACAGCGGCAACAGCGTCACCCAGACGGCTGCGGTGATCGGCACCGCGCAGTATCTCTCGCCCGAGCAGGCCCGCGGCGAGTCCGTCGACGCGCGCTCCGATGTGTACTCCTTGGGATGCGTCCTCTACGAAATCCTCACCGGGGAACCGCCTTTCACCGGTGACTCGCCGGTTGCTGTTGCCTACCAACATGTTCGAGAAGACCCGGTCCCTCCGTCGCAGCGGCACGAAGGCATCGCCCCCGAGCTCGACGCCGTCGTGCTCAAGGCGCTGGCGAAGAACCCCGACAACCGCTATCAGACGGCGGCGGAAATGCGGACCGATCTGATTCGGGTGCACAACGGCGAGAAACCCGAAGCGCCGAAGGTGCTCACCGCCGCCGACCGCAGTTCACTGTTGTCGTCCAATACCGGCAACGCCGGCCCGACGCGGACCGATCCGTTGCCGCGTCAGGTTCTCGCCGACGCGGGCGAGGACCGCAGCGTCGGTTCGGTCGGCCGCTGGGTTGTCGCGGTGGCAGCGCTGGCCATCCTGACGATCGTTGTTGTCATTGCTTTCAACACGTTCGGCGGCGGTGCCCGTGATGTGCAGGTGCCCGACGTGCGCGGGCAGGTGTCCGCCGACGCCATTGCGGCGCTGCAGAACCGCGGATTCAAGACCCGCACCCTGCAAAAGCCGGATTCGACGATCCCGCCCGATCACGTCATCGGTACCGACCCGGGTGCCAACGCGTCGGTCAATGCGGGCGACGAGATCACCATCAACGTCTCCACCGGACCCGAACAGCGCGAGGTGCCCGACGTGTCCTCGCTCAGTTACTCCGACGCGGTCAGCAAGCTCAAGGCCGCCGGATTCAGTAAGTTCAAGCAGGCCAACTCCCCGTCGACCCCGGAATTGCTGGGCAAGGTGATCGGGACCAACCCGCCGGCCAACCAGACGTCGGCGATCACGAATGTCGTCACCCTCATCGTCGGCTCCGGACCGGAAACCAAGCAGGTTCCCGATATCGCGGGCCAGACCGTCGACATCGCGCAGAAGAACCTGACCGTCTACGGCTTCAGCAAGGTCACCCAGGTGCAGGTCGACAGTACCCGCCCGGCCGGTGAGGTAATCGGCACCAATCCGCCTAAGGGACAGATGGTTCCGGTGGATTCGGTGATCGAGCTGCAGGTGTCCAAGGGCAATCAGTTCGTCATGCCCGATCTGTCCGGCATGTTCTGGACCGACGCCGAACCGCGGCTACGCGCGCTGGGCTGGACGGGAATCCTGGACAAGGGCGCCGACGTCGATGCCGGCGGCTCCCAGTCCCATCGGGTGGTGTATCAGAACCCGCCGGCCGGCGCCGGGGTCAACCGGGACGGCATCATCACGCTGAAGTTCGGTCAGTAGCCGTCGGGTCGGCGGGGAAATACGGTCGCACCGCGGCGTGCACGTCATTCTCGAGCCGGCGCACCAGCGTGTCATCACGCTCCCACCCGCAGTCCGCGAGCCAGTTCGCCAGCATGCGATGCCCGCCCTCGGTGAGGATCGACTCCGGGTGGAACTGGACACCGTGAATCGGTAACTCGGTATGCCGCACGCCCATGATCACCCCGCTTTGAGTGTGGGCCGTCACCTGCAGCACCGGCGGCAGCGACTCGGGCAGGATGGTCAGCGAGTGGTACCGGGTCGCCGTGAACGGATCCGGAAGTCCTTGCAGCACACCACTATTGGTGTGGTGGACGCTGCTGGTCTTGCCGTGCAGCAATTCGGGGGCGCGGTCGACGGTGGCACCGAATGCTACGCCGATGGCCTGGTGCCCCAGGCAAACCCCGAGCAGCGGAGTCCGCTCGGCGGCACACGCGCGGACCATCCCGATCGACGCGCCCGCGCGCTCCGGGGTGCCCGGTCCCGGACTGAGCAGCACGCCGTCGAACTGGCGGGCCACGGCGGCCTGGTCGGAGAGCCGGGCGTCGTCGTTGCGCCAGACTTCAGCGTCCACACCCAGCTGACCGAGGTACTGCACCAGGTTGAACACGAAGCTGTCGTAGTTGTCGACAACCAGGATCCGCATCGTGCCAGGCTACCGTCCGCCGGCCTGCGCTGCTGGTCAGCCGGCGTCAGTAGCCGATCGGGCCGTTGGGCTGCGCGAAGTGCAGCCGGTCGGGCTCGAAATGACCCACGACCTGCACGTCGGACTTGACCTCTTCGTTGTATCCGAGGCCGAAGCGGACTACGTACTGCTTGTACAGGATCACCAGGGGAGCGGCGGCGAGGGCCGCCTGCATGGCTGCCGCGTTGCCGATGGCGGTGATCGCGTAGGGCGGGCTGTAAGTCCGCCCGTTGAGCAGCAGGGTGTTGCCGACACAGCGCGGCACCGAGGTTGCGATGATCCGCTGGTCTTGCATCTGGATCGCCTCGGCACCGGCGGTCCACAGCGCGTTCAGCACGGCCTGGATGTCTTGCTGATGCACCACGAGGTCATCGGGGGAGGCATCGCGCGGGAAACGGCCGTTGGCGTCGCGCTGCGCGTCCGCGAGGGTGACCACCAGGCCCGGCCCGTGCACCGGCCTCATCCCCGCCTCGCCGGCGAGCTGCGTGGACCGTCGCAGCATCGCCGCCAGTGCCGCGTCCGACGACCTGCCGTGCGCGGCATCGATCTTGCCCGCCAGCCCCTCGCGTTGGGCGCTGAGGCGGTTCACCGACGACTGGGTCTCCCGGACCAGGTCCACCAGCCGCGGGGCGTCACTGCGGCGGATCTCGGCACCGCCCGAGACTCCGTGGGTGGCGGCGAGCAGCAACCCGGCCAGCAGACACACGACCGGGACGCCCCAGCGCCATGGCGACCGGCGCGACTGGATCATCGAGTCTCCATTTCCTGGTCACCGTCCCAGGTGAGTTAGTCTCGTAGCCAAGCTATGGGTGCAACTGCGGTGTTTATCGTTGCACCCCGTCCCGCTCACCGTGTCGTTGAGGTAATCCGCGAGGTAAGAATGCCCAAGTCCAAGGTCCGCAAGAAGAACGATTTCACCGTCGGCACGGTCAGCCGCACCCCGGTGAAAGTCAAGGTCGGGCCGTCGAGCGTGTGGTTCGTCGCGCTGTTCATCGGTCTCATGCTGATCGGCCTCGTCTGGCTGATGGTTTTTCAGTTGGCCGCCGTGGGAAGCCAGGCGCCGACCGCCCTCAACTGGATGGCGCAATTAGGCCCGTGGAACTACGCCATCGCGTTCGCTTTCATGATCACCGGTTTGTTGCTCACGATGCGCTGGCACTGAGCAGGACGGTCGGCGTAATGAATTCATTTTCGGGCTGATTTATCACTGCGTCAGCAACTTTCCGACGACCCAATCACACGCGTGTGATTTATCCCCACTGTTGATAGCTGATGTGGATAACTGCATAGGCCGTGGTGGGAGGGGCTAAGGAGCGCATGCAGCAAACACAATGGGAGCCGCACACGGCGGGAATCGCTGGTTGCGGAGCCGCGGGCGTTCTGATGGCTATCGCTGCTGTGACCGTGGTCACAGATCCGCCGGGGCGCATTTTGGCGGGCGTTGCCGCGGCGGGTCTCATCGTGTTTGCCGGCATGTCGTGGCACGCCCGTCCCAAGCTGGCAATCACGCCAGCTGGCCTGACGCTCCGCGGGTGGTTTCGGACGCAGGTATTGCAGCATTCCGACATCAAGATCATCCGCATCATCGAGTACCGCCGCTACGGACGCAAAGTGCGGTTACTCGAGGTCGAGACGGCCGACGGCGACCTGGTGCTGTTCTCCCGCTGGGACCTCGGGACGGACCCGCTAGAGGTGCTCGACGCGCTCACCGAAGCCGGCTACGCGGGCCGTGCGCAGCGTTGAGCCGCCCGCGGCTTGCTGCCGGCCTCAGGAGATGGTGATCGACTCGATGACCACGGCCTCGGTGGGACGGTCGTTGCCGTCGGTACCCGTCGTGGCGATCGCGTCCACGACCTTCTGCGACTCGGGGTCGGTCACTTCGCCGAAGATCGTGTGGCGCCGATTCAGGTGCGGGGTTTGGCCGACCGTGATGAAGAACTGCGAGCCGTTGGTACCCGGGCCCGCGTTCGCCATCGCCAGCAGGTAGGGCTTGTCGAATTGCAGTTCGGGGTGAAACTCGTCGGCGAACTTGTAGCCCGGGCCGCCGCGACCGGTTCCGGTCGGGTCGCCACCCTGGATCATGAAGCCCCGGATCACCCGGTGAAAGACCGCGCCGTCATAGAAGGGGCCAGAGGAGCCTCCCGATGCGTTCTGCGTCGAGTACTCCTTGGTGCCCTGCGCCAGACCGACGAAGTTGGCGACAGTCTTGGGCGCGTGATTTCCGAATAGGGCGACCTTGATGTCGCCGCGGTTGGTGTGGAGCGTGGCGGTAGCAGTCTGAAAGGGGCTGTTGGTCACGGCATCAGAGTCTGCCACTACCGGCGGGCGTTGCCGCACGCGGTGTCACCCACGGCGAACCACTGCCGAAAACGCGCCGAAGGGCGCAGGGCGGACGGCGACGTCCCTATGCTGGCAGTCTGTTCACATATCGGACTCTTCCTGGGCCGCCTTCACGGCAGGCTCTATCAGCGGGACAGAAAGGCGACAGATGCGCGCAAAGGCGGATTCCCGGCTGAGCCCACGGCAGCGATTGGCCCGCGGCCTGACCTATTCGGCCCAGGGCCCGGTGGACGTCGCCCGGGGAGTCGCCGGTCTGAGTGTGGATTCGGTGCAGGCGACCGCGTCGCAGCTGCGCCGCCGGTATCAGGAGGGGCGCCTGGCCCGAGACTTCGCCGCGGCCCAAGAAATCCTGGCCCAGGAGCTTGCCGCCGCCCAGGAAGTGGTGACGAGCCTTCCCCAAGCGCTGCAGGACGCGCGTCGCGCGCAGCGTCGCAGCAAGCGCCCGCTGGTTTTTGTCGGAGTCGCCGTCGCGGTCCTCGCCGGGGGCGCCGCCGCGTTCAGCATCGTCCGGCGCTCGGTGCGCGCCAAGCCGCAGGAGCCGCAGTCGCGGCCTCCCAGTGTCGACGTGCAACCGCGCCCATAGGCTCAGCGCGCAGCTAGCCGCAATCGTTCGCGTCGCCGAACCAGAATGCTCGGCAACCATTCTCCGACCTCGGCTGCGTCGATCCACCTCGTGCGCTCGAGCAGCATGCGCAACACGACGTGGGCTTCCAACCGGGCCAGTGCTGCCCCTACGCAGAAATGGACGCCCTTGCCAAAACTCACGTGACTTTTACCGGCGGCACGGCTGAGCCGGAATTCGTTCGGGGCGTCGAAGTGCGCCGGATCGCGGTTGGCGGCTCCCCACATCAGCAGCAGATGTGAGTTGGCCGGCACGTCGACCCCACCCAGCGTGGTGTCGTGCCAGACGTGGCGGTAATGACCGCGAAACGGCGCCTCGAAGCGAAGCGTCTCTTCGATGAAAGCGCCTAGCAATTCCGGCTTCTCGCGAAGCGCCAGCTGGATCGCGGGGCGATCGGCGAGAATCCACCCGGCGCTGCCCAGCAACGACGCTGTCGATTCTCCGGCGGCACTGAAGAGGGTCAGCATGATGCCCAGCGCCGGCAGCTGCTCAATTTCACCCGACGCGCAGCGTGCAGCCAGGTCGGATATCAGCGCCGATTCTGGCTTATCGCTTGCCTTTTCGAAATGCTCCAGCACATAGCCGCCCAGTTCCATCGCGGCCAGTCCGGCCAGTTCGAGCTGTTCGGCAGCGACAATCCCGTCGAGCAACGCGGTGGTGGCGTAGCCGAGCCGGATGAGTTTGTCGACATCATCATCGGGCAGACCCAGCAGCTTGCAGACCACCATCATCGGCAAGCGGTTGGCGATCGCGCTCATCCATTCGATCTGACCATCGCGCAGATTCTCCTCCCAGAGACGGTCCGCGGTCTGAGCGGCGAACTCTTCGATGACCCGAATTCGCTTGGCCGACAGGTGTGGCAGCAGGATCTTTCGATGCATCGCATGAATCGGATCGTCCGCCGTGGCCAATGCATGCATCGGTGTCCCCGGCGGGCCCATGTCGAACGGGGTAACGGTGCCGTCTTCGTGAAAAACCATGGTCGCCGTGAGGTTCGACGAAAAATCTCCGACCCGATCGACGGCCTCATGCACCGCATCCCAACCGCATACCGCGTAGAACACCGAATCGCCGATGCGGTGCACCGGCGCCTCGGCGCGCATGCGGTCGTACAGCGGGTAGGGGTCCCGGATCGCCTCGCCGCTGAAGAACCGGACCGCACTATCCAAGACCGTCATGCGTTCAGGCTCGATGCAGCTCGCCGCAGCGTCAACGGGATTCCGAGAAGTTGAGGAACCGTGGCGGGCGGAGTCGACGACGGACGGTCGCGCACACCCGTCACCAGCAGCCGATTCGCCTGATAATTTCTGCCCCTGATTTCTCACGCTGCGAGAAGTACTTCTGCATCGTGCAATGTGGTGGAACATGGGTGGATGCCGGGTGACGACTGGTTGGTGGGCCGCGATCGCGGCAGCGAAGCCGCCGAACGGATCTACACCGCGGCGGCGGACCTCATCGCGCGCCGTGGATACGACGGATTCACGATCGAGGCCTTGGCGGACCGGGTGCACTGCTCGCCCGCGACGATTTACCGGCATGCCGGCGGCAAAGCGGCCATCCGCGACGCCGTCGTCGGTATTCAAGCGGCTCGCGTCGTCGACGCCACCCGGGTAGCCATCAAGGACCTCCGGGGCCCCGAGCGGGTCGTGACCGCCACGATTATGGCTTTGGAAAGCCTGCGTTCCGATCCGCTCGCTCAGCTCATGCGGTCGATCCACGCGGCCCCGGTCAGCGATTGGGTCATCAGCTCACCCACGGTGACCGCCCTGGCCGCCGAGATGCTGGGGCCTGGCAACGACGACCCGCTGGCGGGGCAGTGGCTGATCCGCGTCTTCCTGGCGCTGTGGGGCTGGCCGCTCAAAGATCCTGCCGCTGAACGCGCCTTGGTGGAACGCTTCCTCGGCTCGTCGTATACCAGAGCGCACGAGTCGAATTGACTTGTGGAGCCTAGGGGAATCGAACCCCTGACACCCGCCTTGCAAAGGCGGTGCTCTACCAACTGAGCTAAGGCCCCTCGTCGTGACTGAGTGGTTGACCTTGGTCATCCACCGCCACGTGCCAGACCTCGACTCCACGTCGTGACCACGCCACCGCTGCCAATACGGCGATCAGTCCCAGTGGCAGTGCGAGTCTTACGCAACGTCTTGACGGACACATGGTTGTGGGCCTAGGAGGACTCGAACCTCCGACCTCTTCGTTATCAGCGAAGCGCTCTAACCGCCTGAGCTATAGGCCCGTACTCGCGTACGGCCGAGCGACGAGATTACCGCAATAGCCGCCCGACTCCCAAAAGCGCAGTATCCACGCTAGTCGCGATCCGCCAACGTGACCTCGACGCCGCCAATCAGATCGGTGGTCAGGTTGTAGACGAACGCCGCGATGGTGGCCATCGCGGTCAGCAGCACGATGTTGACCAAGCCGATCAGGACGGCGCCGCCGAAAATCGTGCCGCTGGACACCAGTTCGCCGCTGCTGCCGCTGGTGTTGTTCAGCAAGTCACCCACGTTGCTGTTCAACTTCGACCACACGCCCATGCCGCCGAGCACCAGGTAGAGGAACGCGACGGCGATCATCCAGACGAAGAACAACGCCACCGAGAGCAGCAGTGACACCTTCAGCGTGCTCCACGGATCAATCCGGCGGATCTGCATGCTGGCGCGCACCGGGCCCCGCGTCCGACGCGAGACCTGCACCCGGTTGTCGCGGTTATCTCGGCTTTCCCGGTTCTCGGTGCTTGCCGGCCGGCCCGCTCCCGACGAGCTCGGCGCCTCCGCGGGCCGCTCCTGGGCGGGTTTGCGGTGCGGGCCGCGCGGCACCGGACCGGACAGATCCGGTAATTCACTGGCGTAAGCCTCAGTCGGCGACGCCTCACCGCGCGCGGGCGCGGGCTCGGGCTCTTTAGCATGCGCCGGGCCGCCGGCTCCTGGCGCCGCGGTGCCGGAGATGAAGCGGTTCAGCCGTGCCTCAACGCCGCTGGGCTGGCCCGGTGGCCGCTTCTCGGTGGACGGCTCGTTCTGCCGAGGCCCGGGCTGCTGGGACCGGGCGCCGGCGCGCTCCCACGGTGGTCCATCCCCGCCCTCTTGGGTGCGGCCACCCTGTGCGGGCGGCACCGCGCGGCGCGCACCGGCACGCTCGACCGAACCATCCCCATTGGGGCCGTCCCCCTTTTTGGGGGCGCCCGGCTCGTTCGGTGAGGTCACCCCGACTCCTTAGGTCTTCTACCCTGGCCGCAAACGCGGTGGCAGTCGCATTATGTCTGGTCGCGCTGAGTCTATTTGTCCGATTCTTCCTCGGGCCGCGCCGCGGCCCGCAGCGTCATCGGGCTGAGTCTAGTGGCTCGGTGCCGACTAGCCGTCCGACTCCGCGGCACCCTCGATTTGCTCGACGACTTCGTCCGCGTTTTCCTCGGCGTTGCGGGCGATGGCCAACAGCGTGTTCTCTTCACCCAAGTTCATCAGGCGCACGCCCTTGGTCTGCCGTCCCGCTTTGCGGACCTGGCCCGCTGCGGTGCGGATGACGCCGCCTCCCGAGGTGATTGCGTACAGCTCGCTGTCGTCATCGACAATCAACGCTCCGACCAGCCTGCCACGCCGGCGGTCATACATCACCGTTAGGACTCCCTTGCCGCCGCGGCCCTGCACCGGATACTCCTCGATGGCGGTGCGCTTGGCGTATCCGCCCGACGTCGCCACCAGTAGGTAGGTGCCCTCGCGGACGACGTTGAGCGACAGCAGGTAGTCGTCGGCGTTGAACCGCATGCCCTGCACACCGGAGGTGGCGCGGCCCATGGGGCGCAGTGCTTCGTCGGTCGCCGAGAACCGGATGGACTGGCCGTTGGCCGACACCAGCAGCAGGTCCTCCTGGGCGGAGCAGAGCACCGCGCCGACCAGCTCGTCGTTGTCGCGCAGGTTGATCGCCACGATTCCGCCCGAACGGTTGGAGTCGAAATCGGTCAACTTGGTTTTCTTCACCAGACCGTTGCGGGTGGCCAACACCAGGTACGGGGCATCCTCGTAGCTGCGGATCTGGATCACCTGGGCGATGCGTTCCTCGGGTTGGAACGCCAACAGGTTGGCAACGTGCTGACCGCGAGCGGTCCGCGACGCCTCCGGCAGTTCGTAGGCCTTGGCGCGGTAGACGCGGCCCTGCGTGGTGAAGAACAGGATCCAGTCGTGCGTGGAGCACACGAAGAAGTGCCGCACGATGTCATCCTGCTTCAGCCCGGCACCTTGGACGCCCTTGCCGCCGCGTTTCTGACTGCGGTACAGGTCGGTCTTGGTGCGCTTGGCATAGCCCGTCTCGGTAATGGTGACGACGACGTCCTCGCGGGCGATCAGGTCCTCGTCGTTGACGTCACCGTCGGCCGCGATGATCCGGGTACGACGCTCGTCGCCATGCTTGTCGACGATTTCGGCGAGCTCGTCGTGCACGATCCGGCGTTGCCGCTCGGGCTTGGCCAAAATGTCTTCCAGGTCCGCGATCTCGGCTTCGATCTTGGCCAGGTCGTCGACGATGCGCTGGCGCTCCAGGGCTGCCAGCCGCCGCAGCTGCATGTCCAGGATTGCCTGGGCCTGGATTTCGTCGATGTCCAGCAGGTCGATCAGGCCGGCCCGCGCGATCTCCACGGTCTCCGACGCGCGGATCAAGGCGATGACCTCGTCGAGCGCGTCCAGCGCTTTGACCAGACCGCGCAAGATGTGCGCGCGTTCGTTGGCCTTACGCAACCGGTACGTGGTGCGCCGGACGATGACGTCGAGTTGATGCGCGACGTAGTAGCGGATCATCTGGTCGAGCCGCAGCGTGCGCGGCACCCCGTCGACGATCGACAACATGTTCGCGCCGAAGCTGGTCTGCAGCTGGGTGTGCTTGTAGAGGTTGTTCAGCACCACCTTCGCCACCGCGTCGCGCTTGATCTCCACCACGATGCGCAAACCGACGCGGTCGCTGGACTGGTCTTCGATATTGGAGATGCCGGCCAGCTTGCCGTCGCGCACCTGCTCGGCGATCGAGGTGATGAAATTGTCGTGGTTCACCTGGTATGGAAGCTCGGTGATCACCAGCGAGGTGCGGCCGCGTGAATCCTCTTCTACCTCAACGACTCCGCGCATCCGGATCGACCCGCGGCCCGTGGTGTACGCGTCGTGGATGCCTTGCGATCCGACGATCAGACCGTGGGTGGGGAAGTCGGGGCCTTTGACTCGCTCGCGGACCGCGGCCAACGTGGCCTCTTCGTCGGCCTCGTGATTGTCCAGGCACCAGTAGACGGCCTCGGCCAACTCGCGCAGGTTGTGCGGTGGGATGTTGGTCGCCATTCCGACCGCGATACCGCCGGAGCCGTTGGCCAGCAGGTTGGGGAACCGGCTGGGCAGCACGGTCGGCTCTTGCACCCGGCCGTCATAGTTGGGGATGAAATCGACTGTCTCCTCGTCGATTTCACGCAGCATCTCCATCGCGAGCGGCGTCAGCCGCGCCTCGGTGTATCTCATCGCCGCTGGCGGGTCGTTGCCGGGCGAGCCGAAGTTTCCTTGCCCGTCTACCAACGGGTAGCGCAGCGACCAGGGCTGGGCCATCCGAACCAGGGTGTCGTAGATCGACGAGTCGCCGTGCGGGTGGTAGTTACCCATCGTCTCGGCCACCGACCGCGCCGACTTCGCGTGGCCACGGTCCGGGCGGAAGCCCGAGTCGAACATCGCGTAGAGCACCCGGCGGTGCACCGGCTTGAGACCGTCGCGCACCTCCGGTAGCGCGCGGCCGACGATGACGCTCATCGCGTAGTCGATGTAGCTGCGCTGCATCTCCTGCTGGATGTCTACCGGTTCGATGCGATCTGCGGCATCGCCGCCGGGCGGCAGCGTGGTGTCAGTCATCTATTCCTCATCGGTGAGATTTCAGTGGGGAAGATACGTGTATGGGCGCCAGACATCGCTAAACATCCAGGAAGCGCACGTCTTTCGCGTTGCGGGTGATGAAGCTGCGGCGGGCGTCGACGTCCTCACCCATCAGGATGGAGAACAACTCGTCGGCCGCGGCGGCGTCGTCGAGAGTGATCTGGCGCAGCACGCGGACGGTGGGGTCCATAGTGGTTTCCCACAGCTCCTTGGCATCCATCTCGCCGAGACCCTTGTAGCGCTGGATGCCATCCTCGGCGTTGATCTTGCGGCCGGCCTTCCTGCCTTCCTCGAGCAGGCCGTCACGCTCGCGGTCGGAATAGGCGAATTCGGGCTCGCTGCGCTGCCACTTCAGCTTGTACAGCGGCGGCTGTGCCAAGAACACGTGCCCGTTTTCGATCAGCGGTCGCATGAACCGGAACAGCAGCGTCAACAACAGCGTCGAGATGTGCTGGCCGTCAACGTCCGCGTCGGCCATCAGCACGATCTTGTGATAGCGCAGCTTAGTGAGGTCGAACTCGTCGTGAATGCCGGTGCCCAGCGCTGTGATGATCGCCTGCACCTCGGTGTTCTTCAAAACCCGGTCGATGCGGGCCTTTTCGACGTTGATGATCTTGCCGCGCAGCGGCAGGATGGCCTGGAACATCGAGTCGCGGCCGCTCTTGGCCGAGCCGCCCGCCGAGTCGCCCTCCACCACATACAGTTCCGACTTGCGCGGATCGGTGGAGCGGCAGTCCGCCAGCTTGCCGGGCAGCCCGCCCAGGTCGGTAGCGCTCTTGCGGCGCACCAACTCTCGTGCTTTGCGCGCGGCGATGCGGGCCTGCGCCGACGAGACCGCCTTATTGACAACGGTCTTGGCTTCGGATGGGTTGGCCTCGAACCAGTGAGTCAGTTGTTCGTTGCAGACCTTCTGCACGAACGACTTGACTTCGGTGTTGCCCAGCTTTGTCTTGGTCTGGCCCTCGAACTGCGGTTCGCTGACCTTGACCGAGATCACCGCGGCCAGCCCTTCGCGGATGTCGTCGCCGGTGAGGTTGGCGTCCTTCTCTTTGAGCAGCTTCTTGTCTTTGGCGTACTTGTTGACCACCGTCGTCAACGCACTGCGGAAGCCCTCTTCGTGGGTACCACCCTCGTGCGTGTTGATCGTGTTGGCGAAGGTGTGCACCGATTCCGAGTAGCCGCCGTTCCATTGCATCGCGATTTCGACCTCGTGGCCGGGGCCCTTCCCGTCGAAGTCGATGATGCTCTGCTGAATCGGGCTCTTGGTGCGGTTGATGTGCTTGACGAAGTCGACGAGGCCGCCGGGGTAGTGGAAGGTACGGTGCTTGACCTTGTGTGGCGCAGTGGATTCCGCGGCCTTCTCTTGTGCGGACTTGGGGGCTTCGGCGGTGTCGCTGACAACCTCGTCGACGACCTCCTCTTTGGTCACCCGCTCGTCGGTGAGGTTGATGGTCAAACCCTTGTTGAGGAACGCCATTTCCTGCAGCCGGCGCGCCACGGTCTCGAAGTCGTAGTCGGTGGTCTCGAAGATGTCGGAGTCGGCCCAGAATCTGATCGTGGTTCCGGTCCGCTTGGTGGCCTCACCCTGTTTGAGGGTTCCGGGCACGGCACGGTCGTAGTACTGCGACCACTCGTGGCCGTCACGGGCGATGTCCACCTCGAGCCGCTTTGACAGCGCGTTGACGACCGACACACCGACGCCGTGCAGACCACCACTGACGTTGTAGCCACTGTTCTCACCGCCGAATTTGCCGCCGGCGTGCAGTTGCGTCATCACCACGTCGACGGTCGGGGCACCGGTGGAGTGCATGGCGACCGGGATGCCACGGCCGTTGTCGGAGACCTCGACGCTGCCGTCGTCGAGAATGCGGACGTCGACCTTGTCGGCGTAGCCGGCCATCGCCTCGTCGACCGAGTTGTCCACCACCTCCCAGATGAGGTGGTGCAGACCACGCTCACCGGTAGACCCGATGTACATACCGGGGCGTTTGCGGACGGCCTCCAGGCCTTCGAGCACGGTGATCGCTGAGGCGCCGTATTCGTTTTGCGCCTTCTTCTTCTGGGCAGCCACGGTCGGAATGCTCTCCTTGGGGTTTCATGCGGGCGGTTCCATTCACCGCAACAGTCGCATCCCGCCAGTCTAGCGTGATCAGCCATCCGCACCGATTTTCTGGCCGCGTTTCTGCCCAGCTAACCGCGCCGTGCGCACGATTTCTTTATTCTTGCCGCGTCCCGACGTACGTCGAGGGGGTCCGCGTCGTCCTGGCGGATTTCAGGGGCCTGTGGACAAAGCCCCGTCTGGGGGTCCGCAGATGCCATCCAACTCCCTAACCGTAGGTGTCGCGCGGTCCTCTTCCAGCGATATGACGCGGCCCCTTACGCCAGGAGGGCGCGGTGGGGCCGGTGATTTTCAACGACGTCACCACTCCGTTGCCGACGGCGGCGGCGATCTTGGCCAATAACTGCGACTGGATCATCCGCAGCTGGGTGGCCCACGCCGTCGATTCGGCGGCCACGCTCAGCACACCCTCGTTCAGGGCGGTCGGCACCGCGTGGTCGGCGATCTGGTGGCCGACCACCGCCACCCAGTTACCGAGCACGGTGCCCTCGGCGACTTGCGCGGACCACCCCCTTTTTTTCGCCAGATCCCGCGCCAGACTGCCCAGCGGTTGGGGGTCTCGAGCGTCGGGTCCAGGTCCCGACCATCGTCGCCGCTGGCCCGCCACCCGGCGCGGGGCGGGCGCTACCGCGCGGCCGCGGCCGGCGTCTTTCCCTTGGGCCCTGGCCGCGGCCCGGGCCTCTTCGAGGGTGCGCCTGACCAAATCGATCCCACTGAGGGCGTTCGTACGTGCGCCGGGCTGCGGGCCCTCATCCGTACCGGTCATGAGTTCATCTCCGATACCCTGCCCGAGTCGCTGTCGCGCAAGTCCACGTACACGTGTCGAGCTTCCCAACCCGCCGGAATGTCCTCGAGCACCGCCGCGGTGACCAACACCTGTTCGGCCGATTCGGCGACGGTGGCCAGCGCACGGCGCCGAGCGGCATCGAGTTCGGCGAAGACATCGTCGAGTAACAACACAGGTTCACTCTCTTCGGCGCGCAGTAATTCGTAAGCGGCCAGCCGCAGCGACAACGCCAACGACCACGACTCCCCGTGGCTGGCAAAGCCTTTCGCGGGTTGGTCCCCGAGCCACAATTCCAGGTCGTCGCGATGCGGGCCGACCAGGCACATGCCGCGTTCCAGTTCGGCATCGCGGCGCGCCGACAATGCGGCCAGCAAGGCGGCTTCCAGAAACTCCCGGTCGGCACCACCGATATCCGCCGCGGCCTCGGCGCCCAGGCTGGATCGATAGCTGATGGACGCGGCACGCGATCCGGGAGCCAACAGCTGATAGGCCTTCTCGACCTCCGGCGTCAATTGATTCACCAAATCGATACGGGCGGACATCAATTGGGCACCGTGTTCGGCGAGGCGGCTGTCCCACACGTCGAGCGTGTCCAGTGCGCTCGGGTCGCCGCGGTAGCGCGCCCCGGACAGCGATTTCAACAGCGCGGTGCGCTGCCGCAGGACCTTTTCGTAGTCGGCACGCACCGCGGCCACCGCCGGGCGGCGCACCGTCGCCAAATCATCGAGATACCGGCGCCGGTCGGACGGGTCGCCCCGCACCAACGACAAGTCTTCAGGAGCAAACAACACCGCACGCAGGATGCCGATCACCTCGCGTGTACTGCGCACCGGTGAACGATTCAGCCTCGCCTTGTTCGCCCGGCCCGCGGCGATCTCCAGATCGACCGCGCACTCCCTGCCTTCGTTGACCACGATTGTGGAAACCACCGCGCGGTCGGCACCCGCGCGGATCAACGGCAGATCCGTTCCCACTCGGTGTGAACCCAAGGTGCTCGAATACCACAGGGCCTCAAGGAGATTCGTCTTCCCAAACCCATTGGCTCCAATGAAGACCGTCCGACCAGGCTGCAATTCCAGGTCGGCGTGTGCCCAGGACCGGAAGTCGCGCAGTCCCAAATGCCGGACGTACACCTAGCCAGGCAACCGGACAGGCATCAACAAGTAGACGTAATCGGTCGGTAGGGCGCTGTAGGGTCCCGTGCCAGTCGGATGGCTGTCGTCATTGATCGCCGGACGCAGCAATGCCGGCTTGCCCGGAGTCGTGAAACCGAACGACACCCGCTCGGAGTGGACCGATCCCAATCCGTCGGTCAGATACGTCGGGTTGAAGGCGATCGTCAACGGCTCGCCGACAAAATCGACGGCCAGGTCTTCTTCGGCCCGGCCGACGTCATCGGCACCGGCGGACAGCCGCAGCGACCCTTCGCTGAATTCCATCCGCACCTGGGCGCCCCGGTCGGCCACCAACGCCACCAGCTTGATCGCCTCGGTCAACTCCGCCACGTTGATAGTGGCGACCGCCGTGTGCTCAGCCGGCAACAACTGACGAAACTTCGGGAATTCGGCATCCAGCAGACGGGTGGTGGAGCGCTTGCCGTTTCCACTGATGCCGAGCAATCCGTCTTTTCCGACGCCCGAACCCGCACCCAATGACAGCCGAACGTCGGAGCCGTCGGTACCGGTCCGGGCGGCTTCGGCCAGTGTCTTGGCCGGCACCAGGACGGCGGCGTCGATGTCCGGCGAGGCCGCCGACCAGGTCAGCTCGCGAACTGCCAAGCGGAATCTGTCGGTGGCCGCCAAAACCACCGTGTCACCCGAAATCTCAACCCTGATTCCGGTCAACATCGGCAACGTGTCGTCACGGCCGGCCGCGATGGCCACCTGGCTGATCGCCTCGGCGAACAGATCCGCGGGCAACGTCCCGGTCTCATCCGGGAGCGCCGGTAGCGTCGGGTAATCCTCAACCGCCATCGTCGGCAACGAGAACCTGGCGTTTCCGCAGTGCAGCGCCACGCGGTTACCGTCGACGTAGAAGTCGATGGGCTTGTTCGGCAGCGCCCGCACGATGTCGGACAACAACCGGCCGGACACCAAAACGCTTCCAGGAGAAGCTATCTCGGCTGCAACCTGTGCTTCGGCGGAAACCTCGTAATCGAATCCGGAGATCGTCAGGCCCTCATCGGTGCCGGACAGCAGCACACCGGAGAGCACCGGCACCGCAGGTCTGGACGGCAGATTCTTCGCCACCCACGACACCGCGTCGGCGAAAGACTCCCGCACCAAACGAAATTTCAAGTCGCTGAGGCCAGCCGTTGTCGTCGCCGCGTCCATAGCGTCCCTTCACCTACTCAGCGTTTTCGAAACCATTGGCTAGCCTGCACCCGCTAGCACGGGGCCCCGCCACGAACGCCGATGACATGTGATGCCAAGGACGGCCGTAACGGCGGTCGAAGATCAACCGTAGATCTTTCGACGTCATCTTGAAAGCTAATCGCAAAGCCCGACAACCCGACCTGACGCAGGCTCAGACGACGAGTGTGCACCGAGTGTCCCCAAGCCTGTATTTCAAAGAAGAACCGATGAAGAGATCTCAGTACCAGTATTAAGGCCTGTGCATTCTGGGGACAGCAACGTCCCGGCGCAGCTAGCGCCGCGATCGGGTTGTGCATCGTGGCGTGAACACCTGTGGGTGAGGTGTTGGGCGGGTGGGGACGAACGACGACTGTGCACGCAGGCCTTGTTACTACACCGGCGTTTAATTGCGTTGTGCACAGCCCTGCGCACATGCCCACGGTGTGGCGGGTGTGACAGACGCGCGTGAAGTTTCTCGAAAAAATCCCAAAACGCGGGCATCCCAGCCTGAAAATCAGCGCCCGGAGCCCAAGGGAACGAAGAACTCAGCGCTTGGAGCGCTGGCGGATACGAGTGGTGAGCTCTTTGACGTGATCAAAAACCTCACGTCGCTCGGCCATCTCGGACAAGATCTTGCGCTGCGCATACATCACGGTGGTGTGGTCGCGGCCGAATGCCTGCCCGATCTTGGGCAGTGAGAGATCGGTGAGCTCCCGGCACAGATACATGGCGATCTGGCGCGACTGGGCCAGCGCCCGAGTCTTTCCAGGCCCGCGGAGCTCTTCCACGGTGGTGTCGAAGTATTCAGCGGTGGCCGCCATGATGGTGGCCGCACTGATCTGCATGGTGCTGGCATCGGCGATCAGATCGCGAAGCACGATCTCGGCCAGCGCCTTGTCGATGGGCGTCTTGTTCAGCGACGCAAACGCGGTCACCCGGATCAGGGCGCCTTCGAGCTCCCGAATATTGCGTTCGATACTGCTGGCGATGAGTTCCAGCACGTCGTCAGGGACCGCCAGCCGCTCCATCTGAGCTTTCTTCCGCAAGATGGCGATGCGGGTTTCCAACTCCGGGGGCTGCACATCGGTGATCAAGCCCCACTCGAACCGCGTTCTCAGGCGATCTTCCAGGGTTGCCAGCTGCTTGGGCGGCCGATCCGATGAGATGACGATCTGCTTGTTGGCGTTATGCAGCGTGTTGAAGGTGTGGAAGAACTCTTCCTGGATACCTTCCTTGCCCTCGATGAACTGAATGTCATCGACCAGCAGCACGTCAACGTCTCGATAGCTGCGCTTGAAGGCGACCTTGCGGTCGTCGCGGAGCGAGTTGATGAAGTCGTTGGTGAATTCCTCGGTGGACACGTACTTGACCCGCATCCCCGGAAAAAGCCGCTGCGCGTAATTGCCGGCGGCATGCAACAGGTGAGTCTTGCCGAGACCGGACTCGCCCCAGATGAACAACGGGTTGTAGGCACGGGCCGGCGCTTCGGCGATGGCCAGGGCGGCGGCGTGTGCGAACCGGTTGGAGGCGCCGATGACAAAAGTGTCGAAGGTGTAGCGGCGGTTGAGGCTCGTTCCGGCGGCGACGGCCGGATCGATCGTGTGCGGCCGCTCGGTGAAGTAGTTGGGCCAGCCCGGCTGGTTGTCGGTGACGGTCTCGCTGTTTTCGAAAGCTTCCTCGGTGTCGACGGCCGCATCCCCGGCGGGGAAGGACGGGTCGGATCCGGGGAACGGTTCCGCCGGCGGAATGAGGGCGTCCTCGACATCGTCGGGCGGGGGAGCGATGCGGACGCCCAGTTGGATCTGCTGTCCAAGCCGGCGGCTGAGCGCATCGGTGATGGGGGCTCGAAGGTGTCGTTCGATCTCGTTCTGCACGAAACTGCTCGGCACCGACAGCAGAGCAAATCCCTCGACGATGGTCAGCGGGCGAACCAGATTCAGCCACGCCCTTTGCTGAGGGGTCAGCGGCGTGACCAGAGTTACGCGGTTGGCGGGTATGCCGTCTGCGGTGGGCTCCCCGTTGAGCTCGGAGACGACCGCATTCCACACTGCCGTGAAACTGGAACCGGGGTCATCGGTCAACGACGCATCTCCCTGGTTCTCGAACGTCCCGACCCGAGTTACACAACGCTTGGCGTCGAAACAACTGTCCACATAGTTATACACAGGTGTGGACAGGATGATCGTAGGCGAGCCACAACCTACCGGCGACGGCTCGCGATCTCCGCGCTGGAAGAAAACCCCGGAAGGTTGTCTAGGCAGCTAGTCGATCCACCATCCTCGCTTCGTTGTCGAGCGCTGCTTCAGTCTAAATCGACTTCGCAGAAGCTAACAGTTTTCCGTTCGGCTGCCAACCGTTCCGCTGCATTCCAATCGGGTCGTTTAGGGTACGTGGGGCTTGCTTCGGGTCGTTATGGTAGCGACGTCCACGGCGAGTGTGAGCGAAACAGAAGATCTTTTCGACGCGACCGCGCGGCTTCGTTGCGGCAGGCCAGGTTTGACCAGGCGAAGCCTCGTCAGTACCCTCAAACAGTCGCCCGAAAGTCGGCGATACGGCTGCGACCCGAACCACCTGGGGACCGCGCCGGCCAGCAGCACCAAGACCACCTCCGGTCGAACCGCGGACGAGCCCGATGCGAAACGTCTGAGCGGCCGGATGGCAACACAACGAGGAGAACGTCGTGGCCAAGGGCAAGCGGACCTTCCAGCCGAATAACCGGCGCCGAGCCCGCGTGCATGGCTTCCGCTTGCGGATGCGCACCCGTGCCGGACGTGCGATCGTGTCCGGTCGGCGCCGCAAGGGTCGCCGCGCACTCTCTGCCTGATCGCTAGTCAGGTCCTTCGGCGGTGCTTCCCGCACGCAACCGCATGACGCGCTCAATTGACTTTGACGCGACGGTGAAGCACGGGATTCGCATGGCACAGCCCGATGTCGTCGTGCACTTTCGTCCGGGACCCGACCGCGACGAAGCCCGCCCGCCGCGCGTCGGATTGGTTGTGGGCAAGCCCGTGGGATCCGCCGTCGAACGTCACAGGGTCGCTCGCCGCCTGCGGCACGTAGCCCGCACCCTGCTGGGCGAGCTCGGCCAATCCGATCGATTGGTGATCCGCGCGCTACCCGGTAGCCGCACGGCGTCCTCGGCCCGACTCGAGCAGGAACTGCGCCGGTGCTTACGACGCGTGCCGGCGCCGGGAAGCAAGCCGTGAACGCGACGACGCGGCCTCGCGCATTCATCGGCACGGCCGCAAGGATGGCCGTGCGGGGACTGATTTCCCTGATCCAGCTATACCGGCATATGGTGTCGCCGCTCCGTCCGGCGACGTGTCGCTTCGTTCCGACCTGCAGCCAGTACGCGGTCGATGCGCTCAACGAGTACGGCCTGATTCGGGGGAGCTGGTTGGCTGCGACCAGACTCGCCAAGTGCGGACCATGGCATGAAGGTGGATGGGATCCGATCCCGGCCCGCACCGGATGCCACGTGAATTGCCAAGATGCCAGCGACGCCCGGGCTGACCGAGCGGCGCGAGGGGAGAGTGAATCTTTTGTTTGATTTCTTCAGTCTCGACTTCGTCTACTACCCGGTGTCGTGGATCATGTGGGTTTGGTACAAGTTGTTCGCCTCCATGCTGGGGCCCTCGAACTTCTTCGCCTGGGCGCTGTCGGTGATGTTCTTGGTCTTCAGCCTGCGGGCACTGCTCTACAAACCCTTCGTGCGGCAGATCCGCACCACGCGCCAGATGCAGGAGCTGCAGCCGCAGATCAAGGCGCTGCAGAAGAAGTACGGCAAGGATCGCCAGCGCATGGCGCTCGAGATGCAGAAGCTGCAACGCGAGCACGGCTTCAACCCGATCCTGGGCTGCCTGCCGATGCTGGCGCAGATCCCGGTGTTCATCGGTCTGTATCACGTGTTGCGTTCGTTCAACCGGACCACCGGCGGCTTCGGTCAGCCCCACCTGTCGGTGGCCCAGAACCGGCTCACCGGAAACTATGTCTTCACCCCCACGGACGTCGGGCACTTCCTGGACGCCAACTTGTTCGGCGCACCGATCGGTGCCTTCATGACGCAGCGCACCGGGCTGGACGCATTCACCTTCTTCAGCCGGCCGGCCGTGATCGCGGTGGGTCTGCCGGTGATGATCCTGGCCGGCGTCGCGACCTACTTCAACAGCCGGGCGTCGGTGGCACGGCAGAGCCCTGAGGCGGCGGCCAACCCGCAGACCGCGATGATGAACAAACTCGCGCTGTACGTGTTCCCGCTCGGTGTCGTCGTCGGTGGGCCGTTCCTTCCGCTCGCGATCATCCTGTACTGGTTCGCCAACAACATCTGGACCTTCGGGCAGCAGCACTACGTCTTCGGGATGATCGAAAAAGAGGACGAAGCCAAGAAGCAGGAAGCGATCGAACGCCGGGCTGCGCATGCGCCGGCGCCGGGAGCCAAGCCGAAGCGGAATCCCAAGGCGGCATCCCCGGGCGGGAACGGTTCGTCGACGGTCGAGGATGACACCGATGCGTCCGGGTCCGTAAACACGGATTCCGATGTGGCCGATGGCCCAGCGACGGAGGCGGGCGACGGTCCGAGCAACCGCACGCCGCGTCCCGGGGCGCGACCGAAAAAACGCAAACGCTGATACGGGCGGAATAGCTATCGGGGCCGCCCCCACAGGGCGACCCCAATTGGGCTGGGGCCCATGGAATGAGGGAGAGAAGACATGACAGACGCCGACACCACCGAGCGCGACGTTGACACAGATCTCGACACGCAATCGGCGGTCGAGGATGCCGCGGAATCCGGCTCCGAGGAAATCGATGACTTGGAGGATCGGTTGGTTGCCGAGGGCGAGATAGCCGGCGATTACCTCGAAGAGTTGTTGGACCTGTTGGACTTCGACGGCGATATCGACTTGGACGTCGAGGGCAGCCGCGCCATCGTCAGCATCGATGGCAGCGACGACCTGAACAAGTTGGTGGGCCGTGGCGGCGAGGTTCTCGACGCGCTCCAGGAACTCACCCGGCTGGCGGTGCACCAGAAGACGGGAGTGCGAAGCCGGTTGATGCTCGACATCGCGAGCTGGCGTCTGCGGCGCCGGGAGGAACTGGCGGCACTGGGCGACAAGGTCGCGCACCGGGTGCTGGAGTCCGGCGAACGGGAGGAGCTTGCCCCGATGACGCCGTTCGAACGCAAGATCGTTCACGACGCCGTCGCCGCGGTCTCCGGAGTGCACAGCGAAAGCGAGGGCGTTGAGCCGTCGCGCCGCGTGGTCGTCCTGCACGACTGACCCCGCAGAGTTACAGCCGTGTAGTTCCTGTCGTCCGCCCGGCCTCCGAAGGTTGAAAGTGCACGCTACAACTAGAGGATGTTTCACGTGAAACATGTCGGCCCCGCCGACCCCGCGGCGGGCCCGGCGGGGGAGGGCGCCGGGACCGGTGCCGCCCCGGACTCCGCGGGCGCGGTCTTTGCCGAGCGGCTGGGAAGCGCACGCCGATATGCGGAGATTCTCGCCACCGCTGGGGTGAAGCGAGGGCTGCTAGGCCCGCGGGAGGTGGACCGCATTTGGGACCGCCATGTACTCAATAGCGCGGCGCTCGCTGAACTCCTCGACGCGGGCGAGCGCATCATCGACATCGGCAGTGGGGCGGGCTTGCCGGGCATACCGCTGGCGATCGCGCGGCCCGATCTCGACATCGTCTTACTGGAACCGCTGCTGCGGCGCAGCGAATTTCTCAACGAGGTCATCAACGAACTAGGGTTAGCCGTCGAGGTGGTCCGTGGCCGTGCGGAAGAGCCGGGGGTGCGCAACCGGTTCGGGGAGAGGGATGCTGCGGTGTCGCGAGCGGTTGCGTCGTTGGACAAGCTGACGAAGTGGAGTTTGCCACTACTGCGGCCCGACGGACGGATGCTCGCCATCAAGGGGGAGCGGGCTTTCGATGAAGTTGAACAGTACCGGCGTGTGATGGCAGCATCGGGCGCCGCTGATGTCAGGGTGGTGACATGTGGCGCGACCTATTTGCGTCCACCCGCAACCGTAGTGTCAGCGCGACGCAGAAACCCGCCACACCACAAGCCGGCACGGACCGGGAAGGCCGGAACCCGATGACTTCTTCAGGAGATTGGCCGGTGGCTCACGCGCCGGAAGACGTTCGCGAAGCGGTAGCGCCCGCGCCGGCGCCGGCGCCGGCGGCGAATGTTTCACGTGAAACAACGGACGAATTTGACACCCCGATCGGGGCGGCAGCCGAACGCGCGATGCGGGTGCTGCACACCACCTACCCGCCCCTACGCCGCCCGTCTCATCGGCGCGTCTTCACGGTCGCGAACCAGAAGGGCGGCGTCGGCAAGACAACCACGGCGGTCAACCTCGCGGCCGCCCTCGCGCTGCAGGGGCTCAAGGTCCTCGTCATCGACTTGGACCCCCAGGGCAACGCGAGCACGGCGCTGGGTATCACCGACCGCCAATCGGGGACACCCTCCTCGTATGAGGTCCTGCTCGGCGAGGTCGCCGTGCACGACGCGCTACGGCAGAGCCCGCACAACGAGCGCCTCTTCTGCATCCCGGCGACGATCGACCTGGCGGGTGCCGAAATCGAATTGGTCAGCATGGTGGCGCGCGAGAACCGGTTACGCACCGCCCTGGCCGATCTCGACAGCCTGGACTTCGATTGCGTCTTCATCGACTGTCCGCCATCGCTCGGGCTGTTGACCATCAACGCGCTCGTCGCCGCGCCGGAAGTCTTGATCCCGATCCAGTGCGAGTACTACGCGCTCGAGGGCGTCTCGCAATTGATGCGCAACATCGAGATGGTGAAGGCCCACCTCAACCCGAAGCTCGAGGTGACCACCGTGGTGCTGACCATGTACGACGGCCGCACCAAGCTCGCGGACCAGGTCGCAGAAGAAGTACGCCGCTACTTCGGAAGCAAGGTGTTGCGCACGGTGATTCCGCGCAGCGTCAAGGTTTCCGAAGCGCCGGGCTACAGCATGACGATCATCGATTACGACCCCGGTTCTCGTGGGGCGATGAGTTATCTCGATGCGAGCCGCGAACTCGCCGAACGCGATTGACCACCATCCGCGAAGGGACGACCATGACGCAGCCATTACGCAAGAAGGGTGGCTTAGGCCGGGGCCTGGCTTCGCTTATTCCGACCGGCCCCGCGGAGGGTGACTCCGGACCGGCGACGCTAGGTCCACGGATGGGCGACGCCGCCGCCGACGTCTTGATCGGGGGACCCCCGCCGCAGGACGCGTCGCCGATGGGCGCGGTCTATCGCGAGATCCCGCCGGCCGACATCGAGCGCAATCCGCGTCAGCCTCGACAGGTCTTCGACGAAGAAGCACTCTCCGAGCTGGTGCACTCCATTCGCGAGTTCGGCCTCCTGCAGCCGATCGTGGTGCGGGCGGTCAAGGATTCGGCGAGCAGTGCGCGTTACCAGATCGTGATGGGGGAGCGGCGCTGGCGCGCGGCCCAAGAGGCCGGCCTGGCCACCATCCCGGCCATCGTGCGCGAGACCGGTGATGACGATCTGCTGCGCGACGCCCTGTTGGAGAACATTCACCGGGTGCAGTTGAACCCGTTGGAAGAGGCGGCCGCCTACCAACAGCTGCTCGACGAATTCGGCGTCACCCACGATGAACTTGCGGCGCGCATCGGCCGGTCGCGGCCGTTGATCACCAACATGATCCGGTTGCTCAAGCTGCCGATCGCGGTGCAGCGGCGTGTGGCCGCCGGAGTGCTGTCCGCCGGCCACGCGCGGGCGCTGCTGTCGCTGGAGGCCGGCGCGGAAGCACAGGAGGAGCTGGCCACCCGGATCGTCGCCGAGGGGCTATCGGTGCGGGCCACCGAGGAGGCGGTCACGTTGGCCAACCGGAGCGGTCCGGTCACGCCGACGGCCCCGCGACGCAAGCCGATCCAGATGCCGGGCCTGCAAGATGTTGCTGATCAGCTCTCGACCGCGTTCGACACCCGGGTGACGGTCAGCCTGGGCAAACGCAAGGGCAAGATCGTGGTCGAGTTCGGTTCGGTGGACGATCTACAGCGGATCGTCGACGTAATGTCCCCGCCAAAGTCATGAACTAGGACACCCTGTAATTACGTCACTGTGACACTCCGGCGGTTTTCGCGGGACATCCGTGTACCCCTGGCGTTCCAGTTCGATGAAACGGCATGCGCATCAACAACTTTCGACAATGGGCGCGCCACGGCCGGATAGTGCCGTCCGTTAGGCCGTGCCGACCCCGGTGGCCAAGCCAAAGCTGGCCCGATCACGACCACCTCTCCTATTCTGGAGGGGTTGCCGGTGCAGATGGCTGCAGTACCGCACAGGAGCCAGGAGGCTAGTGTCCGCTCGAATCACGCCGTTACGGCTCGAGGCATTCGAGCAGCTTCCCAAGCACGCACGCCGGTGCGTCTTCTGGGAAGTCGATCCGGCGACCCTCGGTAACCAAGACCACCTCGCCGACCCCGAATTCGAAAAAGAAGCGTGGCTGTCGATGGTGATGCTGGAGTGGGGCTCATGCGGTCAGGTCGCGACCGCGGTCCCGGATGAGCGAAGCCAATCCGAGCCACCGTGCCTGGGCTACGTGTTCTACGCCCCGCCGCGGGCGGTGCCGCGCGCACAGCGATTCCCGACCGGCCCCGTGTCCGCGGACGCGGTGTTGTTGACCTCGATGGGCATAGAGCCCGGGCCGGCGGCCGACGAGCTACCGCACGGCTTGATCGCCCGGGTGATCGACGAGCTGGTGCGGCGCGGTGTGCGGGCGCTCGAGGCGTTCGGCCGCACACCGGTGGCGTCGGAATTGCAGGATCCGCGCCTGGTCGGTCCCGACGTGCGGCCGGTGTTGGAAGCCGTCGGTGATTGCTCGGTGGATCACTGCGTCATGGATGCAGAATTCCTCAAAGACGCGGGTTTCGTTGTGGTGGCACCACATACGTACTTCCCGCGTCTGCGGCTCGAGCTCGACAAGGGTCTGGGGTGGAAGGCCGAAGTGGAGGCGGCCCTGGACCGTCTGTTGGAGAGCGCACACTTGGAGCAGCCGGTCGGCGCCGGGTCTACGGCCGGGAATGGGTTGAATACGTTGAAAACCACCGTGGGTGGTGAGAAAGCGGTTAGGAACCGCCCAGTTGGCTGGTGCGCTCCACCGACAATTCGTGGGCGAGTAACTCGGCGAACGTGAAAGTGCCAGTGGGCCGGTCATTCTTGCCCAACAGGTAAAGCCGCTTGACCGCGGCGAGGATCCCCTCGGCGATGGCGTCACGGGTCTGGGTGGAGACCAGCATCGAGCGATCACGCGGGTTGGTGATGTAGCCGACGTCGACCTGCACCGTCGGCATCCGGGTCAGGCGCAGCAGATCCCACGTCCGGCCGTGCGTGCGGCAGTCCCGTAAACCGGTGCGGGCCACCACTTCTCGCTGGATGAAGTCGGCGAGATTGCGCCCGATGGTGGAGACCGAACCGTGCGAGTTTCCGAAGTGAAAGGAAGCCACGCCGTTGGCAGCGGCGTTGATCTGACTTTCGCAGCGCAGGCTGATCATCAGGTCGGCGCCGACGTTGTTGGCGGTGGCGGCTCGTTCGGCATCGAGGGGGCTGCGGTTGACCGGTCGCGACAGGAAGGTCTCCATGCCGATCGCGGCCATCCGTCCTTCGAGCCGGCTGGCCAAGTCCCACAACACATCCGCTTCACTGACCGGTCCCGACGGGCCCTGCATGATCGTGCCGTGGTCCGCGCCGCCGCGGCCCGGGTCGATGATGATCCGCTTGCCCGACAATTTGGGACCGGATGAGCGAACCAGCTCTTCTTCGCGGAGTGCGTGCGGAGATCCGCCGGTGACCCGTGAACTCAGGAAATGAAAGGAGCGCAACGTTTCCGGACCGCAGATCCCGTCGGCGGAAAGCCCGTACTCGCGTTGATACGACATCAACGCGTTGTGGGTCTGCAGCCCGAAGTATCCGTCGACCAGGCCGGTGTAGAAACCCAGATCCTGCAGCCGCGCCTGCAGCGTGGCCACGTCGTCGCCGAACAGCGGGGCGCCGAATTGGTGATACAGCGTGCGTGCGCCCAGCCGGTACGACGCCTCCTTGAGCGCACGGTAGGTGGCCTCACCGACGATGCCGTCCACCAGCAGACCGCGATGCTGTTGGAAGGCGCGAACCGCTTGGTCAAGCTCGGCATCGAAGAGTTCGAGGGCCACGGGCCGGCCGGTGTTGAGATCTTCCTCGGAGCCGTCCAGCAGGCCTAGGGAGGCCAGCGTCGCCCGGATCTCGGTCACAGCGGCGCTGCGGTCACCACAGCGCGGCGCGTCGCCGTATTCGCGGCGCGGACTCGACATGCAGGGGGCCCTCCGGGACTAACTGACAAGCTCAGAAATGGGCAACAGCTAACCGTATTGTCGCAGACGCTTCGTAAATTCGGGAAAACCCCAGGCTATGCGCGGGGCGTGGTGCGACGAATCAAATGAAGATCAGCCGAGGTTGGGAACCGCGTCCGAGAGCTCACGCAGCAATGCCGCCTTGCCCTTCGCGCCGACGATCCGCTTCACCGGCTGCCCGTCTTTGAACAGAATCAGGGTGGGAATGGAGACCACCTGGAAGTTCTGCGCTGTTTCGGGGTTGGCGTCCACGTCGAGCTTGGCGACGGTGAGCTGTTCGCCCCGCTCGCTGGCGATCTCCTCGAGGACCGGCGCCACCATCTTGCAGGGGCCGCACCACGTTGCCCAAAAGTCCACCAGCACAGGCTTATTGCTGGACAACACGTCGGTAGAGAACGACGCGTCAGAGACTTCTATTGTGGCCCCGGCCTTTTCGGCATCGGTCATTGTGGTGCTCCAATCAATGTGTCGGTACTGCCAGGAAATTCGGTGGCATCGCCTTGCGCGGCGGCGCTGGTTTCTTCGTGGTCGGCGAGCCAGCGTTCGGCGTCGATGGCCGCCGCGCAGCCGCTGCCCGCGGCGGTGACGGCTTGGCGGTAGGTACGATCCACCAGGTCCCCGGCGGCGAACACCCCCTCAATCGAGGTGGCCGTGGTGCGGCCCTGCACCAGCACATAACCCTCGGGATCGGTGTCCAGCACATCGCGCACCAAATCCGAGCGCGGATCATGCCCAATGGCCACAAACACCCCGCTGACCGCCAACGTCGACACCTCACCGCTGCGGGTGTCACGCAACCGCAAACCCGTCACCGTCGCCTCACCCTCGACCGCCTCAACCGCCTTATCGGTCACAAAAGTGATCTTCTCGTTGGCCTGGGCGCGGTCCAGCATGATCCGCGACGCCCGAAACTCCGCACGCCGATGCACCAGGGTCACACTGCGAGCAAACCGCGTCAAAAA
>NZ_LZTA01000066.1 GCF_001665875.1 Mycobacterium sp. 852002-40037_SCH5390672 | reverse complement strand
GGGGAGCAGACGCGCGCCCGGATCATCACCGCGGCGATGCGCTGTGTAGCCGAGGCGGGCTACGCCCGGGCGACGATTCGTGAGATCGCCCGCACCGCCGACGTGACCAGTGCGAGCCTGTACAACTACTTCCCGAACAAGTCCGAACTGATGAAGGCCGCGGTGGCGGCGCGAACCGACGTCGCGGTTCCCCGACTGCGGCGGGCGGCCGCCCGCCCGGGCACCGCGGTCACGCGAATAGAAGCGGTCCTCGACGAATCGGGCCGGTTGATGCGCGAGTACCCCGACCTCGCGGCGTTCGAGTGGGTGATCCGGGCGGAGAATGCGATCGCCGTCGATGACACGGCGACGGGCAACTCGGGGTTCCAGGTATTCCGCGAAATCATCGACGGCATCGTCCGGGACGCTGTCCGCGAGGGCGGGCTCGCCCGCCGTGCCGATCGGCACGGCGCCGTCGAGGCGATCTATGCGCTGGCGCGCGGTCTGACGGAACGGGCGGCAAGTCTGGGTCCGGACGAGTACGCCGCAACGCTCGATTCGGCC
>NZ_LZTA01000065.1 GCF_001665875.1 Mycobacterium sp. 852002-40037_SCH5390672 | reverse complement strand
ACTCCCGCGTGTTCACCAACCTCCACGCACAGGTGTGACGCTGGTGATCTTCATCGGCGACGACTGGGCCGAAGACCTCAACTCGCATAACCACGGCTCGAAACGGCGGAGACAGATCACCCGGATCAACCGATCGGGGTCAGGCCAGAGGGCTTCTGGTGACTCCTGCTTTGATTCGCGGTGCCGTCTTGAATACGTTGCAATTTACTGCACCGTAGTGACGACTCCCGAAACTAGAATTTCTCATAGGAGCGTCGTTCACGGTCTTAAGCACCTGCGTTTTCGCAGCCCTGTCGCATCAGCAGTCCAGCACGGCAGTGACGTATCCCGGACCGGTCGGTGGGCCCGGTTCGTCGTCCGGCGGCGCGAACCCGTTGGCGACGTGCGCATCTATGGCAGAGATGACTGATGCGCGCCAGCCGTGGGTGGCCAGGTACTCCCGGGCGCTGTTCCGTTCGGCCGGGTCGAACAATTCGGTGAGGTCGACGTTGCTACCGGCCCGGTTCAAACGCCCGGTGAGTTGATTGGCCCAGTCACCGCTCATGGCCGTCGAATCGATATCGTCGGTTGCCAGGCGGCTTCCCTGCGCCGACAGGGCGGTGATGTTGTCCAGCAACCGGTCCTGAGCCTGCGGCGACAGATACATGAGCAGGCCTTCGGCGATCCAAGCCGTCGGTCGGGTCGCGTCAAATCCGCTGGCGCGCAGCGCCTGGGGCCAGTCACCGCGCAGGTCGACGCCGACGGTGCGCAGATCGGCAGCCGGCGTGACTCCCAGAGCGGCGAGCGTGGCGGTCTTAAACTCAATGACCCGTGGCTGGTCGATTTCCAGGACGATGGACTCGGCGGCCCACTTCAGGCGGTAGGCCCGAGTGTCGAGACCGGAGGCCAAGATAACCGCTTGGCGGATACCGGACTCGCCGGCCACAGTGAAAAAGTCATCGAAAAACCTTGTGCGCACGACAATCGGTTCACACAAGCGGCGCAGGTCCACCCCCGATTCACCCAGCACGCCGTCGGCGAACCGACTGCAGGAATCCAGCCCGACAGCCTTGACGAGGGCGTCGGCGTACGGGTCATTGATCAGCGGCTCGGGCTGCTTGCTGGCTAGCGCACGCGCTGCAGCGACAAGAGTCGCCGTTGTGCCGACGCTCGACGCGAGATCCCAGGTGTCGTCGTCTGTCCGCGCCATTTCTCTCCTGCGGTCCTTCTCCATTGGGCGATCGGAAGCCTCATCGCGCTTAGCCTCACAGCAAGCTACGTAGAGCACGCTGCCGAAGCCCACCATGCCCGCCACCGAACCAGTGTTGAGGATGACCCCGCCACTCCCCTGCTTCTTGAACGGGCGGATCGCATACTTACTGCCGTAGAAGACACCACTGACGTCAATCACTCACGTGAATCGGCGTCCGGTCAGCATGAAGTCGAACTGCCTGTTGAGCATCTTCCATCCCCATATCAAGGTAAACCACGGTGCAACGAGCCATAGACCGTTGAGGACGATGAACTTCACCCACAGGTCCACGAAGTTACTGGTGTTCACGGAGGGAAAGCCGCCGATGATTTCGCGTAGGTAGTAATAGATGGTGATCGTCAGGTCGACGACCGCTGCAGACATGAGCAACAGGGTGCCACGGGGATTGGTGAACTTCGACCGGAAGAGCAGTATCAAGCCGGTGACCGCAATGCAGGCGTTGGTGACGGAAATACATTCGAGCGCCACGAGATTCGCTGGGGCCGTGAGGTATTTGGTGTCGCCGCCGTCGATGTAGACGTACCACGGGTAGGCCCACATGTCCTTCTGGTGGCCCGGCAGGTATGGGTGGGTGAACAACCAAGGCAGTTCCCACGTCAGGTTCGTCACCCGCGCAGAGATCATGAAGGTGAGCACAGCTGCGGTCAGTCGCTGAAAAGGAGTCCAGTTTCGCAACGAACGGTAGGGCAGGAACGCCGCGGCGAATCCCCCTAGGTACGCGATGCAGCCATTGACCGACATGATGCTGCCGACCAGGCGTCGGTCGAAGCCAAGGTTGAAGACCAACACCATGCACAGCGGGAAGCTGATGGCGAAGGATCCGAATAACAGGAGCCACGTAAGCCGCAGCGGCCTTGAGCGCGGCACGGTCACGATCGGGCTGGTCGACTCTAGCTTGGGGTCGAACACTCCAGCCTTCGTCTGGGACGCGCTCGTAGTCATGGGTCTCCTTACGTGTTCACGGCCCGTCGCTCACTGGGCCGCGCAGGTCCGCGGGCTCACTCTGTAGAACACGATTCTTGGAACTATAATCGCGTTCTAGTGAATATAGAGCGACGCTCCGCTGCACGCAATGCTTCGCGGCAGAGAAGGTCGTCGGCCGAACCCAGCAGCGACCGGCGTCGTACTGCCTCGCCGGGGCCGGCGAAGACGTCGTCCTCAGCCACCCGCTGCTAGGCAAATGCGCAGGTGTTCGACGACCTCGTCGGCGACGGCGTCGGCACGTCGATCTCGATTCGAGTTGACCCACTCCGTCATCCAGATCTGCAGCGTCGAGATGATCATCGAGGCGACGATTGAGGGTCTGAGGTCTCGGATCTCACCTCTGCACCGAGCTTCGTCGGCAAGGTTGCCGAGCAGGTGCATGCCAGATTGCCACGCATGTCGCCGCGCGTGCTCACCGCGGACCGCAGTCCCCCAGCTAAGACCTCCGGTCAGGTGCAACTCGAGAAAGTTGGGATGGTCGGCAAGGAACATGACCTCGGCTCGCGCGCTTGCCAGAAGTTTCTCGAAGGGAGATTCCAGGGGTTCGATCAACGTCATCACGGCGCTGCGGAACTCATCCATCCGCTGCGAGGTGAGGACATCCCAGATGGCCGCCTTGCTGGGGAAATACTTGTAGAGGGTGCCCAGCGCCACCCCGGCTGTCTCGGCGATGGCATTGACCTTGGCCTGGTCGAAGCCGGACCTCGCGAATTCCAGCTCGGCGGCCGCCAGGATCTGCTGTCGATAAAGATTTCGGCGCGCGCCGGGCAGGTCATCAATCATGTGCGACGCCGAGCTGTCGGGGTCCGACATCCAAGACCCCCTTGCTTTCACCGTCACCGTTGGACAGTGCCTGCGCTCATTGCGCGGCACGGCGACTGGATTCTAGCGGCGCGGACGCCTCACGCGCAGGCCCGGCGCCCAACGGCTAATGGACGATCGCCCTGGGCGCGTAGGCGGCGATGGCGACGTCGTGTCCAGCCTGCCGCAGGGCCCGCGCCCACCCCGGTGAGAGGAGCGACATCGCCACGGCTACCCACCGCGATGATGACAATCCGGCGCATCGGTTCACCGCCACGGCACGACCGAAGATGGCGACCAGGTCTTCACCGCACGCACGAACGTCGAAGCCGGGTTCGCGCAGGACCTTCTCCACCACGCCATTGACCGCACCGCGTAGGGCGACGGCCATCGACGCGAGTAAGAAATCGCCGAATTCCCCACCTCTGTTGCCCCGCAGTCAGATCAGTATGACGGAAATTGTAGAAAGAAGAGGACGCGACCACCTGTCGGGCGAGCAGCGATCGGGGGCACTCACCGCGGATGCTGGCGAGCTAAGGCCGACCATCTATCGGCATCTCGAATCTTGTTGCACAGAGCCATTCCGGCAGCTACTGTGCTCAAATAACATCTTGTACGCTGAAATACCAGCAGCGATGAACTTTGGAGGGGCCGGACGCTTTCATGGCAGGAATTCTCGAAACCGACCGATTGGTGATCGACGGTCTGCCGAGGCTCCCCGCTTCCGGTCGAGAACCCGGCTACCGAAGAGGTCTTGACGCGCGTTCCGACCGCGGACGACGGGCAGATCGAGACGGCCACCGCCGCGGCGCGCAACTCCTTCGATACCGACGTATGGGCGAATCGCTCACGCACGCAGCGTATTTCGATGCTGATGACCATGGCGCAGTGGCTGGCCGACCACCGCGAAGAACTCGTCGAGACCGCTGTCCGCGAGGTCAGCGCAGTACGCACGCTAGCGAGGTTGGCGCAGGACGACATGGCGATCGACCAGGCATACCTGCTGTCCGAACTGTCGCCGCCATCATGGGTATCGTCGCGCCGATCGTCGAGGCCCGCCGTGCCGAACCCCACCACGACCTCGTCAGCATGCTCGTCACCGAGGAATACGCCGATGATGACGGTAGCCGGCATCGCCTTTCCGATGGCGAGGTGCAGTTGTTCTCGCTACTTCTTCTGGCCGCCGGTTCAGGCACCACCTGGAAGCAAAGCTTCATTACCATGCTCACTCTGCTGCAACGGCCGGACTGGCTGGCCCGGTTAACCGCCGATCCCATGCTGGTGCGCGGTTTCGTCGGGGAGACGGTGCGTTGGATGCCGATCGACCCGGCGTTCGCGCGGCTCGCGACGCGCGAGACTGAACTCGGCGGAGTCACGATTCCAAGGGCTCGGTCGTCCATGCATGCTTCGCCGCCGCCAACCGAGACCCGCTGCGCTGGACAGGCCGGATGAATTCGACCCGAACCGTCCGCTGCAACCAAATCTCGACCTCGGGGGCGGTACCCCACGTCTGCCTGGGGCAACACGTCGCGCGCGCTAAAATCTGCGCTGGGATAACCATATTGATTAAGCGGTTGCCCGGTCTCCGGCTCGATCCAGCGGTCGAAGCACCCCGGATCATAGGAATGTACGATCGTGGCCCCCGGCGTGCCGGCGCTCTGGGACCTCTGATGGACACCACGACGACACCAATGGTCGGGTTCGGCAGCGTGCTCTACGGGTCGACCAAGGGCGCGATCAACCAGATGACCAACGGCCTAGCGATCGAATGTGCACCGTACAACATCCGGGTCAACGCGATATGCCCTGCGGGCATGCCTCTGACCAATTTTTCCGCCGCCGACAACAGGAAGTTCGCGCCGCCCGACCAAGGCGTCGTGGATTATCTCGCGTCAGTTCACCCGCTGGGCCGCGTCATCACCGCTGAGGACTGCGCCGAGGCAGCGGTTTTCCTTTGTTCGGGCGAGGCCATAAACATCACCGGCGTGTTACTCCCGATCGACGGGGGATACGTAGCTCAAGAGCTCGACGCGGTCTTCGGGTGTCGTCGACCTGCGCCAAATAATATATTGTATAAACTGCTCCGCGGCCTTCCTGAGCGCTGCCAAGGGAGTCGTCTCCTGTCGCGCAGATGTGCGAGCCCGAACCAAAGGAGGTGGGGCAAGTGGCAAAGTGGCGCCGCAATCGGCCGCTCGGGGTGACCAGCCCGTCTGGCGGGGAAGACCTCGGCGTCGCGACGGCGGACGCCGACTGCGCAGCGTCACGCGACCCTTCCGCCGCAGGCTCTTCAACCGACGCTGCGTCGGACCCGTCGAACGCCGCTGGCGATCCCACCGCTACGGACGGCGCCGCCGACAAGATGGTGTCCGCGCCGCAACCCACCTCCACCTCAGACGATCAGACCGACGAGCCGACAAATGAATCGGACCTCGTCGACGATGAGAGCCCCTCGGCCGGGGCGACCGAGGCGAGTCAACAACGACGACGTCAGCTGCGCGTCGCCTCGCTCGTATCGGTCATCCTTTTCGCAGCGGTCGCCGCCACGGCTAGCTGGACCGGATATCGAGCCTATGACACACATCGGATCGAGCAGGAGCAAGCTCGGATCGTAGACGTCGCTCGCCAGTCAGCCCTCAACCTGGCGAATATCGACTGGACGCACGTTCAAGCCGACGTCCAGCGCATCGTCGACTCGTCGACAGGCGCCTTCTTGAATGACTTTCAGCAGCGGTCACCCGCGTTCAGCGACTTCGTGCACAAGGCTCAATCGAAATCCGTGGCCACGATCCGTTCTGCGGGCCTGGAATCTAACGACGGTCACGTGGCAAAAGTCATCGTCGCGATGTCGGTGGACGTTACCGCTGCCAACGCCCCGCCCGAGCAGCAGCCCCGCTCTTGGCGTGTGCGGCTCTCGGTACAGAAGATGCCAGATGGGGGCTTGAAGATTTCGAATGTGGAGTTCGTCCCATGACCGCTGGCCAGTCAACTGCTACGGACTCTGCACGCTTGGACCAAGATTCCGCTGCGACAAGTGATGCTTCGAACGACGAAGCCAAAGAGCCGGCCTGTCTCGATGAGTCCAACAGCGACGAGTCCGCAGAATCCGCCACGCCCACCGACACCGAGGCCGAGGCCGAGGCCGAGGCCGAGGCCGAAACCGACGGTGCCAAAAGATCGGCGCTCCGAGAGCGTCTCTACCGGCTGATCGTGTTTACCGCATTGCCCCTACTGACCATTGGTGTGGGCAGTGCCGCTGGATTTTTCAAGTTCGTCGGCGATACCGCAGCCGCGACGCAGCAAGCCCGCATCGAGGCAACCGGCGTCGCTCGCGACGGGACGGTCGCGTTGTTCCAGTACCAGGCGAGTTCCGTCGACAGGGACCTTGAGGCCGCACGCAGCCGACTCACCGGTGAGTTTCGTGACGAGTACACCAAGCTCATTAATGACGTCGCGATCCCCGGCGCGAAGCATTATCAAGTCTCGACGCTGGTGAACGTGCGTGCGGTCGCGGTCATTCAGGCCGCTCCCACGCATGTGCAGACGCTCGTGTTCGTCAATCAGAACGTCACCGTGGGCACGACACCGCCCACCGACACCTCTTTTGCGGCGAAGGTCAGTCTCGATAAGGTCGATGGCCACTGGCTGATATCGGGATTCGAGCCCATCTGACATGGCGGTGATTCAGCTTCTTCGATATCCGGCGAGCCTGCCTTCGCACGCGTGGTCACCCCTTGCCGCAGTCTCGTTGACACCCGTGGTTGCAGCAGACAACAAGCGGCTGAACGACAGTGTGGTGGCCAACGTCGACTGTCGGCAGCGGACATGACAAACCGTCGTCGCAGGCTGGGCCCGGGGTGGTGGGCTCTCATTCTCATACTCATTGTGGCCTCCTTCGCCACCACGGTCGGGTTGGCATTTTCGGGGAAACTTGTGTCCTCGGTCCCGATCACCGTCACCTCCGATCGCGCGGGCCTCGTCATGGATCCCGGTGCAAAGGTCAAACTTCGAGGCATTCAGGTGGGGCGGGTGGCATCGGTGGCCTTGCGGCCCGGCGGGGTTTCGCTCCGGCTGGATCTCGATCCCGATCAGGTCCGATTCATTCCGGCCAACGTCCAGGCGCAGATTCGAGCCACCACGATATTTGGCGCGAAGTTCGTCGACCTCATACCGCCCGCGATGCCGGAACGCCGCACCATCAGCGCCGGGTCAGTCATTCCATCTCGAAACGTCACCACTGAGGTCAACACCGTCTTCGAGAACCTGACCAGCGTACTCGCTCAGGTTGAGCCGACCAAGATCAATGCGGTGTTGACCACGCTGGCTGATGCTCTAAGGGGCAAAGGCGAGCGGCTGGGGACGGCGACCACCGCCGCTCTGGACGTGGTCACCGCCCTTAACGACCGCAGCGACACGTTGCGCCGCGACCTCGAGGCGGCGGCCACCGTCACCGACACCTATGGCGCCGCCAGCCAGGACCTCATCTCTGCGTTGTCCGCGACGACGACCACGAGTTCGACCATCACACGACAAGCCAAGGATCTTAACGAGGCACTATTGGCCGCGATTGGACTGGCTGACACCGGTATTGATCTATTCGGGCGCACCCAATCGGACTTCGTCGCAGCGAACACAAAGTTACCGGCGACCACGGACCTGCTCAACAAGTACCATCCGTCCTACACCTGCCTCCTACAAGGACTCGACTGGCTGGCCACCAAGGGCAGCCCAGACTCCAACGGGTTTAGCACCGTCACCGACGCCTCGCTGCTGGGGTTCGCCACCGACCCTTATCGCTACCCGGACAACCTTCCGATCATCAGGGCCAAGGGCGGCCCCGACGGCAAGCCGGGCTGTAACGGCCTACCCCGTCCGGACCTGAACATGCCGATCCGATACTTGGTGACCGACACCGGATTTGGGACCGGTATGGACTTGCGGCCCAATCCCGGCATCGCTCACCCGTGGCTACTCAACTACTTCCCGGTGACCAAGGCTGTGCCCGAACCGCCGCGCATCTACGGTGCGGGGCCACCGGCCATCGGCCCCGTGCCCTATCCCGGTGGACCGCCTTACGGCGCACGGCTTTTCGGGCCCGATGGAGCCCCACTGTGGGCACCACCGCCCCCCGGCGCGCCCC
>NZ_LZTA01000064.1 GCF_001665875.1 Mycobacterium sp. 852002-40037_SCH5390672 | reverse complement strand
GGCCGAATCGAGCGTTGCGGCGTACTCGTCCGGACCCAGACTTGCCGCCCGTTCCGTCAGACCGCGCGCCAGCGCATAGATCGCCTCGACGGCGCCGTGCCGATCGGCACGGCGGGCGAGCCCGCCCTCGCGGACAGCGTCCCGGACGATGCCGTCGATGATTTCGCGGAATACCTGGAACCCCGAGTTGCCCGTCGCCGTGTCATCGACGGCGATCGCATTCTCCGCCCGGATCACCCACTCGAACGCCGCGAGGTCGGGGTACTCGCGCATCAACCGGCCCGATTCGTCGAGGACCGCTTCTATTCGCGTGACCGCGGTGCCCGGGCGGGCGGCCGCCCGCCGCAGTCGGGGAACCGCGACGTCGGTTCGCGCCGCCACCGCGGCCTTCATCAGTTCGGACTTGTTCGGGAAGTAGTTGTACAGGCTCGCACTGGTCACGTCGGCCGCGCGAGCGATCTCACGAATCGTCGCCCGGGCGTAGCCCGCCTCGGCTACACAGCGCATCGCCGCGGTGATGATCCGGGCGCGCGTCTGCTCACCGTCGGCCCCCACCGGCCGGCCCAACTGCGACGCCTTGACGGTCATACCGCGCAGTCCCCGCCACCGGTCCGTTCGTCACGCACCGCGCACCTCGCGCCAACAACGTCAAGGAAATTGATCGTCCGATTATATTCGGTGTGTCGGATCGGCGGCCGGCGGACAGGATGCGACCAGTGGGGACAGCACCGTGACGCGGACGCAACGCGGGCGTCCGGTAGGTGCCAGCGGCGAGGAGACTCGCCGGCGGATCATCATCGCCACCATGCG
>NZ_LZTA01000063.1 GCF_001665875.1 Mycobacterium sp. 852002-40037_SCH5390672 | reverse complement strand
GGTCGCAGCGGTGTCGAGGTGCTCGACGTCGCGCAGATCCTGCTCGGGTCCCTCGAGTACGACAAGGCGACGCTGCCCGAGAAGGGCACGGCCGCCAAGGAGGCCTCCGAAAGGGCCGAAGCGCGGGCGGCTGCAGCGCCCAAGGCCTCGACCGCCACGGCGACCGCGCCCGCCGAGGCGCCGGCCGAGGAGGCACCCGCCCAGGCCGAGGCCGCCCCGAAGTCCGAGGCCCCCGCGGCTCCGGTCAAGGGCCTGGGCATCGCCGGCGGCGCCAAGAAGCCCGACGCGAAGAAGGCTGCGGCCGAACCCGCCGGCGAGACCACGACGCAGGCGGCCGCCCCCGTCAAGGGGCTGGGCATCGCCGGCGGCGCCAAGAAGCCGGGCGCAAAGAAGGCCGCACCGGCGGCCGAGACCGCCAAGGCCGAGGCACCGGACGAGGCCGGCGGCGAAGCCAAGGCACCGGCCGCGCCGGTGAAGGGGCTTGGCCTGGCCGCGGGCGCCAAGCGGCCCGGCGCCAAGAAGGCCGCACCGGCGGCCCCTAAGGCCGACGCGCCCCAGGCCGAGGCGACCGCCGAGGCGGCCCCCGCAGCCGAGACGGCGACCAAGGAAGAAGCTAAGGCACCCGCGGCGCCGGTCAAGGGACTGGGCATCGCACGCGGCGCGCGCCCGCCGGGCAAGCGCTGAAGACTGAAGACCGCTGGGAGACCAGTCCGATAAGGTCTCGGCCCGAATTCTGCAGAATTGCCACAGCGTAGGAAGGCTGCATACGTGCTAGGCCAGCGTAACGACGCGGGACTTTATGCGAAACGCCCGTAGATGCACCAACGACATTGCCACGTATCCGGACAATGCCGTCGCGCTAATACGTTAGCCGAGTTCGTCCCCGCACCCACGTAAGTGCTCGACGTTTCGCGTTCCCCATCGCCAGCCGCATAATCAAGTGCGCCAGATCTTCTCTCCTGCAAACCTTCCACCCTGATGGCTGCGACCTTTTTGCTCGACGAAGAAATCGCGGTCGATCTGCCCCATCAGAGTCAACACAACACTCGACCGGCAACACCATCAACAGCGTTAGCGATCGAAGGCCATGCAAATACAACGACACGTTGTGGTCATCACCGCGGCAGGCAGCCGAATAGGCAGAGCCACCGCTAGGGAGTTCAGCCGCCAGGGAGCGACGGTGATCGCGGCTGATTACGATTTACCGGCGGCCGCAACCACAGCAGACTTGCTCACTTCAGAGGGAGGTCGCTGCGAAGCTCACGGACTCGACGCGACCGACCCTTACACCTGGAATAGGTTCGCAGACAACGTCTATCGCCGTCACGGCGTACCGCGCGTGCTAGTCAACAACACAGTCATCAACGCTGCTGCGCCCTTCATCGACTTCGACGCCGCGCAGTGGGCCGACCTCGTCGCCACGAACCTTTATGGCATCGTCACCAGCTCCCGACTTTTCGCGCACATGATGATCACAGCACGGACACGAGGTCACATCATCAACGTCGCTTCCTCGGGCGGATACGTTCCCGTTCCGCTCAACGCGCCGTATTGCACCGTCCACGCCGCGGTGTTGATGTTTAGCGAATCTCTGCGAATGGAATTGC
Source organism: Mycobacterium sp. 852002-40037_SCH5390672 (assembly GCF_001665875.1). Taxonomy (GTDB): domain Bacteria; phylum Actinomycetota; class Actinomycetes; order Mycobacteriales; family Mycobacteriaceae; genus Mycobacterium. The sequence goes on along the minus strand of NZ_LZTA01000063.1, from coordinate 15,907 downwards.
GCCAACACCACATCGACGTGACCGCCGTCTGCCCTGCCCTCAACCTCACTCGCGCGGACGCCAGCCGGCTACCCGGCACCGAGTCCACGCGCCCACGACAACCGACCGCTCACTCACGGCGATACCCGGAAACGGTGGCGACGGCCGCTGTGCGATCACTAACCAACAAACGGGCGATTCAGCCCGTCACCGCGAGAGCGCATATCAGCTATGCGCTCTCGCGCCTAAGTCCAGCAGCGGCGAACACTTTCGAGCGCCTGGCCGACGTCGACACGGACTCTTCTAAATGTCAGCCCAGGCCAGCTGGCCGAGCTGATGGGTCACTGCCTACAACGGCCGGAATCGTGAACAAGAAAGACATCCGACTCCTCGCGGTCACTGGCGCTGGGAGCGGCATCGGACGTGCGACCGCAGTCCGCTTCGGACGCACGGGCGCACGGATAATCGTCAGCGACATCAACGGCCGCGCTGCCGCCGAGACCGCTGCCATGATCAGCGCTGCCGGAGGCAATGCCTTCGCCTACACCTTGGACGTTACCGACCCTGAGGCCTACGGACAATTCGCCGAACGCGTACGCGAGGAGCACGGCATCTGCGATGTTGTAATCAATAACGCGGGTATCGGGGTCGTCGGGGAAATCATCGACACAACAGAGGCCGATTGGAACCGCATCGTCGGAACAAACCTACTCGGCGTAGTGCATGGCAGCCGAATCTTCGCCCATCAGATGATCGCCGCGCACAAGCCCGGACACATCGTAAACGTCGGATCCGCAGCGGGATTCATGCCAACCCAGAACCTTGCGTTGTACGCCACCACCAAAGCAGCCGTAAAGATGCTGTCCGACTGTCTGCGCGCTGAATTGGCCACTCACCAAATAGGCGTCAGCGTGATTTGCCCAGGAGTCATCAAGACCGATATGTTCGCCACTGCCACTCATCCCACTATCGCAGCGGGAGCAGCACGCCGCCGAACTCAGGTCGCAGTCACCATCACCGATCGGTTTCACTCACTGGGTCTTCTGGCAGGCCCCGACAAGGTCGCACAAGCAATCGAAACGGCCGTCCTTCGCAATCGGGCTCTAACGCTTGTCCGACCAGAAGCCTACGCCGTTTACGCGCTGCGGCGACTGGCCCCTTCCGTATTGCGGGCATTGGTCAGCAGAGCATCACAAACACGCACCCTAGACGCCGGAATCCGCCTGGGAGAGATGCTATGTCGCTGACTAAACGACGCTCTTTGAACATGCGGGCAGCTTTCGGGCCGCAATCCGCCAAAACGCCGGCGCTTCTGCAATCAAGCCGACCGTGACACCCTCCAACTGCAAATCTTGGGTTAAATCGCCCGCCTCGTCCACGCTGATGGCCGCCCCCGCAACGCAGGTGCGAAAGAAATGCGCACCGACTCCCTGCAGAAGACGCGGGTACCGCAGGCACTCGACGGTCTTACGCGAATCCGCCAGGCTACAACCGAGAGATGCTTCGACTACACGCAACTGACCACCGGACCTGAGCACGCGGGTCATCTCAGCCATGCCCAATTGTGGGACCGCCCAGTGTTTGAGCGATCCCACACTCACTACCGCATCAAATGATTCAGACCTAAACGGCAAATCTTCTGCGCTAGCCTGCTGAAAGCGCACCGGATGCGATTGCGCTCGTGCACGGCGGCTAGCACGTCGGACTTGGCCGCTATCAACGTCCACGCCGACGACACACCATTGCGGATTGCGCCGCGCCAGCGCGATCGCGAATTGGCCACCGCCGCAACCGACATCAAGGATTGCCGACTCATTCGGCATGACGTCGGCCAACTCCTCGATGAAAGCAGCGCTGAGGCCGTCCACCCGATCAGCAATCACCTGGTCATACAGCCACCAGACCAGCGGAGGGCAGACCCTCGTTATGTCGAAGCGTAACGCCACCACGATCTCCCAAGTTCAACCATGCAAAATCCGCGCAAAGCGCATCCGGCTACCGACGACACTACGGCGAAAGACTATACCCATAACTAGCTTTCGATTCGTTCGCCGGCTCTTCCCTATTAGTGATGGTCGTCCGACATGACCATTGCGGCAACCCAGCCGGACCACACTTGAAAATCCACCCAAGAAGGGCCAGCGCCAGGTTCGCGTGATCCAATGCCCTTAGCAATGCCGCTACACCAATAGCCCTCACAACCAGCGACTCGTAGATAAAAACCCCGCTACGTACCGGAACCCGCTCCGGCCCAACGACATACCGCAACCCACCCAGCGCAAGTCGCGATAAGAACGCACACACGATAGACGAGATCACGCCTGGTGAAACCGTCAGCACCGCGCACTGATCCGGATCAACCGACACGCAGCATGGCCGCCAATTCACCCACCATGCTCGTACCTGACCACGATACATGGCGAATTCTGCTCCGAATCGCTCTGTGAGCTCTCGGTGCTCAGTCAATGTTGACATCAACATAACGATGCCAAACAAAAGCAATAATGTTGCGAGGACCCAACCGTCGCCAATCATCAAACCCCATGTAAACACCACCGCTGAACCACCGAGCTGCATGGGATTACTGACATAGGCGAAAGGCCCCGAGCATACAAGATGTTTCGGTGGGTCAAACGGTACTGGCGTCCCCCGGCCGCTGATCGCGCACTCTGCGACCGCTTGCAGACCAATAGCTCCGCCCAATACTACGAATACACCACAAGCAACCCACGCCCAAAAGTGTCGATGCACCAGCGAAGTCCAGCCTCCTCCGTCGACGCTGAACACAATCGTCGGGACCACGTACCCCATCAACAAGGTGAAACCAACTACCTGGATCGCCACCCGCAAGTACAGGTAACTGTCACGGGCGGTCGCGATTCCGAGAGTCGTTGCGGGCAATAGCACTACCAACACATTGACAAGTTCCCCAATCAGCCAGCTCTTATGCAACGTGACGACCGGTTCGAAGCGACCCATAAACAGCGCATCTATCGTCACCATGGTTATCACTGTGGCGATGAGAGTGGGAATCAGTCGCACACTCGGAAATCGAGACGCCACGATCGATGGCGTAGTGCCCCACAGCAGCGCCCATCCGAAGATGAGGTCTACTGGCACCCCCGCAATCTGACCGTTGGCACCGAATGACCACCATCCCACGGCAATGGCCACCACATTGACGATCAAGATTGTTACGCAGGCCCAAACAGTCGCGAGAATCACCCCGCAGAGGACACGCCGAGTCGGCCTCAACCAGAGAAGAAAAAGACAAACAATGGCCATCGGGGCCACACTGGCGACGAGACGCAATACGATTTCATCGTGCTGAAGCGCTAGGCCCACCACATGCCCTCCCTCGCCACCTTGTCGAAAGGTACTTCAACGCCTCCGCGACCGTGAGGATTGGAGGTGTATCCTCCGGGGCGTAGTGCCCCTCCCCGGCAACTGCATCGTGAGGCGATGCCTAGTGCCCCGGCGCGGGACATCATTCTGTTGCGCTTCGAGCAACGAAAGAGGCAGCACGAGGCCCGAATTCATAGTCAGCCATGGGGAACCGGCGATCACGCCAACGCGCTTGGACGGTGGGCCTGACACGTACAAGCCGAGGAAGTCCATGCTCGTTGAAGTAATAACTGTTCGCCGTCTGGCAGCGCCCGTCCCTCCACACACTGGCACCTAGCAACTTCTCCATCTCCGTGACAAATCGTTGCTGGGCGGCTGCTTTCACTTCGAACGTCGCTGCATCACACCTACGCATCTCAAGAAGTACTCGCCGTATATGGGTCATTTGTGACTCGACCGCAAAAAAGTAAGACAGCCCGGCGAAGGAGAATGGCCCGCTGAGATAAAAAAGATTAGGAAATCCGGCTACTGTAATGCCCTCATACGAGTCATAGCCATGCTGATGAAAAGCCTCCCCCATCTCAATGTGATGTGCGCCAACCACAGGGAAAGGTGGAAAATTCCCCCGCTCTTGTAGAGCGAAACCTGTTGCAAGAATCAATGTGTCTATTGGGCGTGTGACGCCGTCACTGGTGACGACACCTTCCGCGACCACACTTTCGATCGGCGTGGTGATCAGCTTGACGTGACTACGATTGAATGCGCGCAGGTAAGCGTTAGAGAAGGTAGGACGTTTGCACCAAAATGTGTAGTCTGGCGTAAGTTTCGCTCGTACCTCAGGGCTACGTACCTGTAGCCAAAGGTGCACCTTGCATAACGCCTGGCAAGCCTGGATCCCAACGGGAAAGTACCGATGCACAAGAAACGCCAACGCCAGCACTTCATTTACGGCGGCGCTAAGGTGTCTAATTACCTTTTGAGTCAGAGGGAACGCCCTGAATAGCGCGCGGATGAATCGAGGGAACGGAAAGTCGATCTTTGGCGCCACCCAAATGGGGCGACGTTGATAAACATCCACGCGCGCCGCTTTCGCAGCAATCTCCGGCAAGAGTTGCACCGCGGTAGCACCGGTTCCTATCAAGGCGATCTGTGCGCCGGTGGGGTCGTACTCGCCGTCCCACGCCGCGGTATGCAATACCTTGCCTTGAAACGAGCTCAGCCCCGCGATATCGGGTTCCTTGACCTGCGACAGCAGGCCCGTCGCAATGATCAGAATCCGACATGTCATTGACACGCCTGCGTGCGTCGAGACGCGCCAGAGTTGTTGCTTCTCGTCCCATCTAGCAGCAGACACCGTGATGTTAAACCGAATACGGTTACGCAATTGGTAATCGCGGGTAATGCGATCAGCGTATTGTTGAATCTCCGCCCCCGGGGCGTACAGCCGAGACCAATCTGGGTTGGGGGCAAAGGAATACGAGTAAGTTGGCGCTGTTGTGTCGACAGCTATCCCTGGATATCGGTTGGCATACCACGCACCACCGACGCCATCAAAACGCTCGAGAATGATGAAATCGTCGATGCCGATCTTGCTAAGTTGGATAGCGGCGCCCAGCCCGCTAAATCCGGCGCCAACGATGATGGCCTGGATATCTGGCACGTGCGCAGGGGAAGCGGGCCGAAGGACGGCTTCCGATTCTGTGTTGTCGAGGGTAGTGATGATAACAACCCTTCCCGGTTTCTCTGCTGCCCAACGGAGTTGAACCACTTGCGCCTTGCCGCACAGCCACGCTGCATTCGACCAGCGTCCGGCCTCGACGACCGAAAGCCAACAGTCAAGACATCATCAATCGAAAACCGTGATCTAGCAACGGGTCACGTTGTGCGCATGACGACTCGAGGCGGCTGTCTAATGGATCAGAGTTTGTGTGCGCCTCTGACGATGAGGAATTGTCGACGCCCACACTTCACGCCGCCTCAGGGCCCGACGTCTTCTCGCGGCGTCCAACTGCAGACTTTGGTCGGTTGGACAGGGATGGTGAGCGCACCGAAGCTGAATGACCCGTAGCTGCCCGAATCGGGGCATATCCCCAGCCAACTGGGCCACCGCGCGGGTGAAAGCCGTTGGTAAGGCGATTATTTGGGATCGCGGAGACTGTCCGGCATGATCAACGTTCATTGTGCCGCACCAGTGCGCGTTGTCTTAACCGCTTAAAACGATTCAGGAGCGAAGCTGATGATTCAGCAGGCGTCCTTACAGAAGTACAAGCAGCTGAGCCGATTACCTATCGGTGTCGTCATGGTGATGCGCCCTTGGATTTGGGGTGCGGCCATTCCGCCGTTCTACCTCGGCTACGTCATTGCCACGAGGCAGATAGTACCCGCTGGGTGCGTCTCGTTCGATGTGCACAGATGCTGGTCGGAAAATTGGCGCATGCTGATCGTCCTCAGCGTTACCGGGTCAATGTGCTGGTTGTTCAGCTTCCTTCTCAACGATATCTACGACTTGCCTGCCGACCGTGACAACCCTCGACGACAGAAATCCCCACTCGTCAGAGGATGGATCTCGCCTCGGGCGGCGCGCACGATCGCGGCGCTCTCCGCGATGTTGGCGATCGTCGGAGCAGTAGCCTGCGGACGTGATTTTGTTATTGTCGCCGCGGCATGGCTGTTCATCGGTTGGGCCTACAGTGCACCCCCGCTACGCCTGAAGAATCGCCCCGGGTTGGACACCTTCGCCTGCGCCATCGCAGTAGGGGCCTTCGCGCCAGCCCTGGGATGGGCCGCAGCCAAACCGCTCGCTGAGTTGCCGTGGGCGATACCTGTGCTCGGCGTCGCCTCCATCGTTGCAATCTACATACCGGCCACGATCAGCGACTACGAAACAGACAGGGCCAACGGTGTACAGACGGTCGCAGTTCGGCTCGGCCGGGATAAGGCTTACTGGATCGGGTTTGGCGGCAATGTCGTCGTTTTTCTCGTCACGACGGCCCTCGATAGCATGGATTCGATTGTTCCGCGCCGGATGCTACCGATCCAAGTCACGGGCGGGCTAATCATGATGACGCTCTACCACATCCTGCTCCATCGCCAACACGACCAACGAGCGATTTGGCGTGGCCTCTCAATAGTCGGTCTCTGCGCCATAGTCTTTCTCGGTGTCTTTGGGCTAATGTATGCGGGCTGGATATAGGCAAAAGCTTTCCAGGTATAGCCAACTTGCCTTTCAGACGCAGCCGTGCACCTTCGGGGACGCCGTTTCGAAATGTGCAGTCGAAGCGTACCCCGATAGATAACCGCCGCACGTGCTTTGGATCCCACCGGCTCTGCCGTTCGACAGTCGCCCGATACTGATCGAGCGGCTTACCGCAGTCCTAGTTGCCGATGACCGCTTGTGGAACTCGCGCTCGAAACTCACTGAGTGGAAGGTAGTCGGACTGGAGCCACGCCGAATTGATGTGCACAAAGGCGCTGTTGCGCCGGCACAATTCGGCTGCCCACTCCTTCCCGGGTGGGAGGCGCTGGGTTGATTGGTTCAACCAAGGGTGGCCGCTCGCCCGAGGATTTCGGACCGCTATCGGCCGACATCAAACATGATGAGGCGCGCTGGCACTAGGAAATTGATTCAATCCGTCCAGCGAGCAACGCCGTCCATTCAAGGATGTAGTCGTCGCTGGTGGTGTCGTCAGGCACCACCGGAAGAACGGTCTGTTCAAGCTGTCTGCCAAGCAGTGCGGTGATTCCGACACTCGCGAGTCTTCGCGCATCAGAATCAGAAATTTGCACAGCGCACCCCCTGAACCCCGCCGCGAGCTGCGAGCGCAGGCTGGTGATGAGCGCGGCGTAGGGGTCGTTAAGACGGGGCGACACGTCGGCCGGTGTTCGAGCTGCGACACGGAGGAATTCGCTCTCCCTACTAAAAGACGCCCAACAGGTAGCGACACAGCAACGTCAATTCTGTGTGCGGTTCGCCTTGACCATCGAACAAGACCGTGAAGTCATCCATCTCCCGGCGCCGCTCATCTGGCCGCCTTTTCGATCTGGGTAATGCTGGTCGCGCGGTACCCCTGCTCAGCAAATAAGCGCATTGCTTCGCTGACCAATCGAGCCTTCGTCGACCACCCACCGCACCGACGATAGTCTAAGACTCTACTTATGCTTCGTCCGCACCGCCGTTGTTTAAGTCAAATACAACGTATGCATTGCGCACCAGGTATGTTTTAAGCCGTCGCATTAGATGCGGCAGAGCCTCGCTTTCGGGCCATCCAACCATGTCCAGATTTCCGCCCACGATGACGAGGCCGTACAACTGCACACGCTCCGCAGTTGTACATGACACGCCAGAGGTAAGCGGCCGGCGCCGCATCCATCGCGCACCAACGCGGGTAGCGATAACGGGATTTCGCGCTCGCCGGCGAGCAAGTATGTTGACCGCGTGAACATACCGGTAACGGTGGTAGCGGGAGTCGAATTCGATGACCCGGTTGTCGCCTTGAATGTCCACGACGGCGTCGCCCGCATCGAAGACCTCATCGAGGGCGAACTTACAAACGGTGATGTGCTTCTGCGCGACGCAGTCCTTCACCTCTTTCGAGCGGGTGGCAAGCGATTTCGGCCTCTGTTTACCGTGTTGTCCGCTCAACTAGGGCCAGACCCAGATGCCTGGCAGGTAACAACGGCCGGAGCCGTCATCGAATTGGTCCATCTGGCAACGCTTCACCACGACGACGTGATGGACGAAGCGAGAATGCGCCGGACAGTACCGACCGTAAATACACTCTGGGGCAATCGGATTGCGATCCTCGCCGGCGACTACCTCTTTGCGACCGCGTCACGTCTGGTTGCACGCTTGGGCCCTGAAGCCGTCACAATCATTGCCGACACGTTTGCCCAACTCGTCACCGGCCAGATCCGTGAAACACGTGGTACGGCCGATCGAATCAACGACATCGAGTACTACCTGAAGGTAGTGCATGAGAAGACAGCGTGCCTGATCGCCGCAGCGGGGCGATTCGGGGCCACCTTCTCTGGCGCTGGACACGATCAAGTAGAGCGCCTCGAACGCTTGGGTGGTTTGATCGGTACTGCGTTCCAAATCACCGACGACATCATCGACATCGACTCTGACCCAGAAACATCCGGAAAGCTCGTAGGGACTGATCTACGGGAGGGTGTACATACGCTTCCCGTGCTTTATGCCCTCCAAGAAGAGGGCCCGGCCGCTGAGCGGCTGCGCAACCTCCTAGCCACACCAGTCGATTCCGATGACAAACTCGCCGAATGCCTCGCCCTGCTGCGCCTCTCCGACGGGATAAGAAGGGCAAAGGACATGGTGGCCCAATATGCAACGCGTGCCGAGGAGGAGCTAGCCGCGCTTCCGGAGTGCGCCGGTCGGGCCGCTTTGGCCACGGTATTAAAGTTCGCGATCGATCGCCATGGCTAACGTTACGAGCAAGCCAACGAAGCCGGATCGCAAACAATAAGTTCCAATTGGACAATGCCGCACCGGATCTCGCCCGGCCTCCTACCTACGCCCATTCGAAGATTTCACAGTTGTGACGGATCGAAAGGAAGCGGACGTGACAGGTATATGGCACCCTCCAGTGGTTGCTTCGCAGCGCGCGCTCACGTTACGTTCTTGCACACCATCTGCCAAACAGCCTTCCGCAATCGGTAGCTCTGCTAGCCGCCCTCACGGGGGTGAACGCGAATGGATGCCTCACCAGAGGCAATGGTCTACTTCCGGGTCAAGACTGCCAACGAGCGGATCACAGTGGAGCGCAGCGACTTCGGAGGTATGCGACAGTTGGACAGCTATACCGATGATGCACTCTCCTGCCATGGCCGGGAACCGGCCATGACGACACTGCTGAACCGCATCAATGACCCGTGTGATCTCCAAGGACTGACGACACACGACTTGGCCTGCTTGGCCGCCGAGATAAGGGCTTTCCTAATTGAGAAGGTCTCAGTAACCGGCGGACACCTGGGACCAAACCTCGGGGTCGTCGAACTCACCATCGCCTTGCATCGCGCCTTCCGCTCCCCCCACGACGCGATCCTCTTCGACACAGGCCATCAGTCCTACACCCACAAGATTCTCACCGGTCGCCGTGATCGCTTCGATCATCTACGCACGGCGAGCGGACTGTCCGGTTACCCCTCACGTGCCGAAAGTTGCCACGATTGGATCGAATCCTCACACGCATCAGCCGCGCTCTCCTACGCCGACGGGTTGGCAAAAGCCTTCACGCTGTCAAACATGTCGGACCGTCATGTCGCCGTGGTGGTGGGCGACGGCGCGCTCACCGGGGGGATGTGCTGGGAGGCGCTCAACAACATCGCTACCAACTGCCACCATCCCATCGTGATCGTGGTAAACGACAATGGCCGATCTTATGCACCGACGATTGGCGGTGTCGCCCAGCGGCTCTCACGGCTAAGGACGAAACCTGGATGGGACAGAGCGTTAAGGGCTATCAAGCGTGAGCTCTCCGAATTTCCGGTGTTGGGAAGGCCCTTATACGCCTTACTCCACGCCATTAAGGCTGCCCTAAAGGATGCGCTGGCCCCGCAAGCACTGTTCTCCGATCTAGGTATTAAATACTTGGGGCCGATCGACGGACACGATATTGCCGCACTAGAACGTGCCCTCCAACAGGCCAAAAGCTTCGGGGGTCCGGTCATCGTGCACGCTGTCACGGTCAAGGGCATGGGCTTTGGGCCCGCAGAGACTGATCCGGCGGACCGGATGCATTCCTGCGGACCAATCGATCCTCTCACCGGGACACCCAGGACGGCGGCCGCCGCCACACAGTGGACCGACATCTTCGCCGCCGAACTGCTCCATTGGGGCGAACAACGTCCGGACATCGTGGGCCTCACCGCAGCTATGCCTGGCCCGACCGGTCTTGCAGAATTCGGCGCAAAATACCCAGATCGCATGTTCGACGTAGGAATCGCCGAACAGCATGCCGTAACCTGCGCTGCCGGACTCGCACTTGGCGGCCTTCATCCAGTAGTCGCCATCTACTCCACCTTTCTGAATCGAGCGTTTGATCAGGTCATGATGGACGTCGCCCTTCTTGGTCTGCCCGTGACCCTAGTTTTGGACCGCGCAGGGATCACCGGCTCAGACGGCGCCAGCCATAACGGCATGTGGGATCTATCGATCCTTGGTGTAGTGCCTGGTATGCGGGTTTCGGCGCCACGCGACGGACACGCTTTGCGTGAACAGCTTGCCGAAGCTCTAGCCATCCAGGACGGTCCGACCGCGATCCGCTTCCCGAAAGGACCTGTCGGCGCAGACATCGACGCGCTCGAACGTATTGAGGGAGTGGATATTCTCTACCATCAACCAGCACCGGATATCCTCCTAGTTGCCGTAGGCACGATGGCAGCCATCTCCGTTGAGGTCGCCACCGCCTTGCATCGCCGCGGCACCAACGCAGTGGTGGTTGATCCTCGCTGGGTACAGCCTGTCCCCGACCAGGTAGTCAAATTCGCCAGCGATGTCCACCTAGTAGTCACCGTCGAGGAGTCAGGACTACATGGCGGTGTCGGGTCTGCCGTCGCATCGCGCATGCGCGATGCACAGATAGATACCCCGGTACGCAACATTGGCGTGCCACAATGCTTCCTGCAACAGGGTTCACGCGCTCAAATCCATAGCGAGCTTGGTTTAAGCACAGCCGACATCCTGGCGCGCATCGACGCATGGACTGCTCATAGCTAACCCACCCAGATGCGCGGAAACGCGATAATGCAGTCTCGTTGCCGGGCAATCCAGGAGCAACCGAGACGCCCTTTAACGGTCACTGAAGATGCCGATTCCACTCCGCCCGTGGACAAATGACGTCACTCTTAACACGGCTGCGTGATGTTCTTTGCCCACTGGCCTTAAGCCGCCACCTAATGCAATAGTGCGGCGATGGCCACGAGCACAGAGGTTGTCGTCGTCGGTGCTGGTCCAGCTGGCTCGGCGGCCGGCGCATGGGCCGCCCAGGCCGGATACGATGTGACGGTCATCGACGCGGCGACCTTCCCACGCGACAAGCCATGCGGTGACCTACTGTCCCCCAGAGCAGTTGCCGAACTTCGCCGCCTCGGGATGAGCAGTTGGCTCACCACGCGGGCATGCCACCGCGGCTTAGTGATGTCCGGGTTTGGCGCGCAACGTGCTCTTCCATGGCCGACGTGTTCACTTCCCTCAACGAGCACGGCCGTTCCACGCCGAGAACTCGACGATCAGATTCGTCGGGTCGCCGCAAGCAGGGGCGCAAAAATGATTCTCGGCACGAAAGCTGTTTCAGTGCGGCATAACTCAACGGGCGCAGTAGAAGCACTGATACTCAATAACGGAGACGAGATACCTTGTCGGTGGCTAATCGTCGCCGATGGTGCCCGGTCGACGCTCGGGCGCAGACTCGGGCGCGTATGGTGTCGGGATTCGGTTTACGGCGTGGCGATTCGCTGCTACGCATCCTCACCACGCCACAGCGAGGATTGGGTGAGCGGCGACTTATTCACTTCACGGCACGGCAGGCCGGTACCCGGCTACGGATGGGTGTTCCCTCTCGGGAACGGAGAAGTCAACATTGGCGTGGGAACCATGTCGACTCCAAAGCGACATGCCGACATGGCACTACGGCCTCTACTCGATGACTATGTCGCACTTTGCCGCCAGAAGTGGGGATTCAGCAGTGACGTACGAGCGCCGCTTTCGGCGGCATTGCCGATGGGCGGTGCAGTAACAGGCGTAGCGGGCCCCAATTGGATGCTTGTCGGTGACGCAGCGGGACTTATTAATCCGCTCAACGGAGAAGGCATCGACTACGCACTGGAATCAGGACGTCTCGCGGCCGAGTTGCTCGATGCTGATGACGTGCAGCACTGGCCTAACGTGTTGCGGCACCACTACGGCCGCAGCCATTCCGCGGCACGGCGGTTGGCGCGCCTGTTGACCCACCCAACCTTTCTCACGACCCTCGGTCCGCTGGGCATGCGCTCATCGATACTGATGGCAGTTGGTCTACGGATAATGGGCAACCTCATCACCGAGGACGACGCCGATTGGATAAGCAGAACCTGGCGCACGGCCGGGGCAATGTCCGCCCGCACCGAGCGGAGATCTCCTTTCACATGACAGGCGCGTGCCCAACACAGGGTAAGAACATTCGTAAAACACAGCCTTTACCACCTGCAAGCTTCCAGGTTGTAACCTCGACCAACGCGTGCATCACGCAAGCACATTCGTGCGGCCACGCCAGAGCCGGGCTGCACGACCAACTGCCAAATGGTCGCACTAGTAACTCATCTGACAGCCCAATCGCGAAAGATGCTGCATTTACCAGCACCGGGATTCGGTGCAGGCATAACCGTCACGCGTCGTGCCGACAGCAATGGCGAGATCCGCTCGGCAATAGTGAAACTGGCAAATTTAAACGGAAAACCATCCCGCTAGCCCCGCGCAGTCCTCTGTGGAAACAGACAGTCCCCCAAAGAATCAATCGCCGATGCACCCAATGTCTGATCAGGTCCACACGGTTGGTGCGTGACGACCGATGGTTGGACGTCTGGTCATATGCACGAGGTGTTACCTTGAGATGAAATACATCGCCGGAATGACAAAACGCCGGAGCAGTTATCGGCCAAGCAGCCGCCCACCCGGTCCCAACCTTGCCCAAGTTGCCGCTTGCGTTGTCAGACTGCCAAATCCCGTCTACACCCTCCTGCCGGAAATCGCGCGCCGGTACGGCGATGTCGCCAACGTACCTGTGCCGTTGCCAGGTATGACAATGACTCTGGTCAGCCACCCCGACCACATCGAACACATCCTGACACGAAATCACACGCGATATCCCAAACATAAATCGACCCGTGAGCTGTTCTTCGACCAGCCCCCGGCGCTGCCAATCCTTGAAGGCGAGGAGTGGAAGCGAACACGCCGATGGCTTAATCCGCACTTTGGACAGAAGGCTCTCGACGCCGTCGGTGACCAAACACTGCAAGGATTGTCTGAACGCGTTGCAGCCTGGGCCACACATGTCGGGTCAGCAAAGGTGATCGATCTGCAACACGAACTCGGAGTGGTCGTCGCCGACGGCTTGGTGCGGTCGATCCTGAGCCGGCCCTTGTCCACCGAGCAGTTGGACAAGTTCGTCGCCTCAACACAGGACTATGGGCGCTACGTGATGGTGCGCATGGCCACCTACTTCCTACCCCAGGCTCTTCCCAAGCCCTTTCGTGCGCGAGGAGAGGCCGCAAAGCACTTCATGTTGACCCAGTTCGACGAATTCATTACGCGCCGCAAGGCCGAAGGGCCGCGAGAAAGCCAAGACGTCCTCGACGTGTTGCTGGCCATGCCATTTACAGGCTCTGCGCAGGCACACGAAGCGCGAGTGCGTTCAGAACTCCTCGATTTGGTGCTCGCCGGCGTGGAGACTACAGCGGCAGCAATCGCATGGTCAGTGGCCTTACTGTACGCAGACCCACTAGCACTCGCCCGAGCGCGCGCCGAGGTCGATGCCCTCGATGGCGAACCCCTCGAATACCGGCACCTGCAAGACCTCACCTATCTTCGCTGCTGCTTCGACGAGGCCCAGCGCATCCAATCCGTCACCCCGGTCAACCTACGAACGGCGAGAGAAGATGACGAAATAGGCGGCTACTTCATTCCCGCAGGCTCACAGGTCCTATTTTCCCCCTACGGATTGCATCACGATCCACGGTATTGGGTCGAACCCGAGAAGTTTCGGCCAAGCCGATTCCTGGACGACTCAATCCGCCGAAATGCGTTCTTACCGTTCAGCATCGGGCCGCGCAAGTGCATGGGATACCGCCTCGCCAATATCGAAGGCGTGCTCACATTGGCGGCAATTCTACAGCGCTATGAGATCAATTTCCGGCCCGGTTGGCTACCGCGACATGTACTTCGTGGGGCCACCGGATTATCCGGTGGATTGCCCGTCACGCTCGACTGGCGATCCTCGCCATCGCGCGCGCAAGTGATTAAATCCTAGGGCCGCACGCTAGGAACGATCTGCGGGCCGCGCAAACGGCACACCATCAACAGGCCAGCGCGACCCGAACGCGGTTGGGTCACCGCCGCCCAAAAGTCTTCTGCCGCGGCAAAATAGAACGCCCTGGTTTCCGAAAAGATCGGCCCACTGCCATAAGAGTTACTGGTCTGCAATCGAGTCGATGATATTGGTCCTGCCGGCGCGCATCGCGGCACCCACTGCCGCCGCCGCGCAGAGCAGCACCGCCACAACGGGATACGCCCAGAAGATTGGTTGAGCCCGAAAATCGATGATCAGGCCAATCGACGTGGAAAGGACCGTCACGCCGATAAATTGAGTAAGCAGACCGATGACCGTCCCGATTACCCCGCCCACCACGCCAATCGTCATCGCCTCGGCCAACGTAGCGCGGTAGATGAGACCGCGTCGGGCACCAATCGCACGAAACACGGCGATTTCCTTCTGTCGTTCGATCACCGATAGCAAAAACGTATTGAAGATGCCCACTGTCACTACGACGGCGATGATGAGCTGAACGGCCACCGACAGCGCCCCCACCTGCGCGACGGCCCGCATCGCCGCAGAATAACTTGCATCACCACCATAGACGTGAAGACCGCTGCCCAGCACGGAGGCTATAGCGCGCTGAGTCTCAGCCACGTTCGCACCACGTCTTAGATGCAGTTCGAGGTAGGTCGCGCCAGGTCGTGAAAACCAGTTCTGCAAATCAGCCAGCGGCATCGCGACCATTCCAGCGTCGAAGGTCAAAAAGTCCACCACCCCGATGATCCGAGCAGTTTTGGGCCCGTTCGGCGTAGCTAATGTGATGCTGTCGCCGGCAGTTCCAGCCAACTGCCGTGAAATCAGCACACCATCACCGCGGAAAAATGCGGTGCGCGTCGACGCAGGGAGCCGATCCAGGCCCGCCGTCAACCCACCAGGCATAGTGCCCTGCACCAGGATGCGCCGGCCAGCGTATGTGGCATAGGCGTACTGCCCGGCAATCACCGTTGACACCTGGGGTATCTGACGCAGACGGCTGTCCAGGCCCGCCGGAAGCACCGGGCCAGTCGGGATCTGCTCAGCATCTGGAGAAGCCACAAACAGGGGTACGCTTCTCAGCGGCTCAGCGAGCTTGGAGACAGTCCAAATCAGATTGCTCATCGCCCCAGAAGCTGTGATTCCCACTGCGACAGCGACAATTACGACCATCGTACACACCCATACCCGGCCACGTGCGCGCGCGAGGACCGATGAGGCGATGATTCCGCCACGACCCAACCAGTGTGCGAGAAAGACGACAACGGCGACGAGTGTGCCCGCGAACGCGTAACACAGACCCAGCCCGCCAAGAATGAACCCGACGCAGGCTCCAAGGGCCCGACCGTCATGGAAGCGCAAGGCACCATACATAGACCCCGCAATGAGCACTGCGCCAACGGCTCCCACCGGTACACGCAACGGCTGGACAAACTCGTCAAGGCGCCGGATTTCGGCTCTTCCCACCGCCTCAATCGGCGACAACCGCGCAGTCAGCATGACACCTCCATCGTATACACATC
>NZ_LZTA01000062.1 GCF_001665875.1 Mycobacterium sp. 852002-40037_SCH5390672 | reverse complement strand
CAGCACCAGGGAGAGCAGCGACACCGCGATCGGGAGGTGCCGCCACGGCGACTGCGGCACGGGGGTGTCGGTGTAGCGGTGCAGGCGTTGGCGGCGCCGGGCCGCGACGAGGACGTAGACGGCCAGCAGGGCCAGCGGCACCAACCCGAACAACAACAAGCCGGGACGCTGGAACCCGTAGAGCGGTAACGGGCCGATACCGGGAAGCGACACGTCACCCAACCTTCCCGTCTAGCCCCTGCTGCCGCCAGTAAAGAGCAGACTCGGTGACCCGTCAAACGACGGCACTACTCGCGGCGCAGCCGTCCGTCGACGAATTGCTCCAGTTTCTCCCACTCGCGAACCGCCGCGGCGTAGGGCGGCGACGGCTTGGCGACCGAGTCGGGCTCGAGCACGGCGGCCACCAACTTGCCCAGCGGCCGACTGGTCTCGAGCGCCTTGTCGACCGCGCGATCCTCGGAGTAGTCGCCGATGTCGCGGAGCACCTCGACGGCCAGCTCCAGCTGCTCGCGATCTACCGCCTCGGGGCCGTCGGCCAGGTCGTCGGCCAGCCCGCTGAGCACGTAGATGTTGTCGTCGGTGATCTCGACCGCCAGCGAGCCGTCGGTCGCGGCGGTGCGGATGTCGTCGTAGGTGGCCAGGTCGGCCAGGTCGTGGTCGTGCTCGTCGGCCAGGTAGCGCGCCAGCGCGCGCTCCGAGGTGAAGACGCTGATGCGTCCGTTGCGGCCCAAGAAGATCGGCTGGTCGTCGAGGTAGCAGCGCAGCGTGTAGAAGGTGCCCGAACTCGTCATGATCCGGATCGGGTCGATGCCCACCTGCAGCCAGAAGTCCTTGTCGCCGCCCAGCACCACGGTGTCGCCGGTCGCCGGGTCTTGGGCGTCTTCGGTGTCCTCGTCCTCGTCTTCGTCTTCATCGTCGGCTTCGGCCTCGGGGTCGTCGGCCGCGGATTCCTCGAGGGTCTCGTCGGGGGCGTCCTCGTCGCCGGTGTCCTCGTCCGCCTCGTCTTCGTCGCGCTGCTCGGCCAGCTGGTCGGCGGCCTTGTCCGACAGCTTGGAGTCGACCTCGGGGATGGTGACGATGTCGTCGATCGCGGCGAGCACGTCGTCCCAGCTGCGGCCGATGACCTCGGCGATCGCATTCCAGCGTTTGGTGCCGGCCTTGCCGGTGAAGTGCTCGATGCCGCCGGACACGGTGCCCAGGCTGGGGTTGCCGTTGAAGAACTTCGACACCGCCGGCAGCTCGCACACCGATCCGATGGACGACACGATGGCCAGCGTGCCGGCCAGCGCCGACACCGACTCCTCGGTGGGTTTGTCGGCCACCAGCTCCTCGACGGCGATCAGGTCGAACTGCCTGTCTTCGGTGGGCTCGAAGGTGTGTGCGTGCGCCGACCGCAGCTCCTTCCACCCCGGGTGGTCGACCAGATCGTGGTCGTCGTCCGAGCGTACGAACGCGACCAGGTCGGCGACGGAGGAGAACGCGAACAAGTCCTCGTCCTTGCCCAGGAACGCCTCCCACTCGTCGCCGGAGTCACGCCAGCGGGGCGCCCACACGGTGTAGCGGTCACCATCGGACAGGCTCAGGCGGATGGGCACGAGGTCAGCAACCATGCGGCACACAATAGCGACGACCACCCGAGGCGCTCATCAGGCAGTGGCGATTGCGAGCGCGGCCCAGCGGGGTGAGGCGGGTCGCGACCATCGGGGCCTAGCCCCAGATATCGGTGATGGGCGCGGCGCTGGCGGCGTAGCCCGTCTTGGGCAATCCGTACATCTGCTCCACCGTGGAAAGCAGGTTGTAGTGGTTGATCTGTTCGCTGTAGCTGCCGGGGCGGATGTGGGCGCCGTAGAGCACCGTGGGGATCTGGTTGCGGCCTCCGGGACCAGAACCGTCGTCCTCGTCGAACGTCACGATCAGCAGGCTGTTGTTGACCACCGCCCAATTCGCGTACCCGGACAACTGCTGGTTCAGCCAGGAGTCGGCCTGCGCGATCGAGCCGTCGTGCATGTTGTCGTCGTTGTTGGGGATGACGAACGACACGGTCGGCAGGCTGGCGTAGTTGCCCATCGGGAACGCGGAGAACGGCAGCGAGTTCGCCGCCGGCACATTGGTGAAGTTGGCCCAGGGCACATGCTTGCGCGCGTACTTGCCCGCGCTGCAGACCGGTGAGCCGACCCCGGGCAGGCCTTCGGCGAAGCCGATGAATGTGTAGCCCGCGGCGAGCAATTCGGAGCCCAGGTTCGGTGCGGCGCCGCCGCTGACCGGGCACAGGTCCTTGGTCACCCCGAATGTGTTGCCGGCGAACATCGCCAGGTAATTCGGTTCGCTGGGGTGGGTTTCGGCGAACGACTGGGTCATGTTGGCGCCGCCC
Source organism: Mycobacterium sp. 852002-40037_SCH5390672 (assembly GCF_001665875.1). Taxonomy (GTDB): domain Bacteria; phylum Actinomycetota; class Actinomycetes; order Mycobacteriales; family Mycobacteriaceae; genus Mycobacterium. Next base: position 68,075 of record NZ_LZTA01000062.1, on the reverse strand, counting down.
GCGGCCAGCGAGGTGATGAAGGGGGCCGATCTGTTGCCGATGATGCCGTTCTCGGAGCGGTTCTCCTCGACCACGATCACGATGTGCGCGGGTTGTGGAATGGCCGCTGCGGCAAGGCCTATGCGCGGGGTCAGCGGGCTGGCCGCCAGTGCCACCAACGCCCATGCGCCCAGTAGCCGCAGACTCCGGTATGCCCTCCCGAGCAGCCTTCTGGGACTTCGAATCTCGCGCAACACGACCGGAGTATATGAACGGCAGTAGGCGTTTTCCGGGACGAAGGCAAGCGTGTCAGAAGGGCTTTGCCTGATCGTTATATACCCTCGATGCCATGGAAGTGTGCGTCATCGACCACCCGTTGGCCGCTGCCCGGCTGACGGTGCTGCGTGACGAACGCACCGACACCGCCGGTTTTCGCGCCGCGCTGCGCGAGCTCACGCTGGTGTTGGTCTACGAAGCCAGCCGCGACGCGCCGCGAAAGTCGGTGCGGATCCGCACCCCGGTCGCCTCGGCGGTCGGGACGCGCCTGGTCAATCCGCCGCTGCTGGTCCCGGTGCTGCGGGCCGGGCTCGGCATGGTCGACGAGGCGCACGCCGCGATATCGGAGGCGGAGGTGGGATTCGTCGGTGTCGCCCGCGACGAGGAAACTCACCTGCCGGTCCCGTATCTGGAGGCGCTGCCCGACAAGCTCGCGGGCCGGCCGGTGATCATCCTCGATCCCATGCTGGCCACCGGTGGGTCGATGGTCCACACCATCGGGCTGTTACAGCGCCGCGGCGCAACCGATATCACCGTGCTCTGTGTGGTGGCCGCTCCGGAAGGCCTTGCGGCGGTGGAGAAAGCGGCGCCGAACGCGCGAGTGTTCACCGCCGCGGTCGACAAGGGCCTGAACAAGTCGGCCTATATCGTGCCGGGCCTCGGCGATGCCGGTGACCGCCAATTCGGACCCAACCTGTTCACCAGCTCTGCACAGCAGCGACCAGCTCCTCGCGCAGGTCGCCGGCGCGCCGCCGCGAAGACTCCAGGTCGCCGTTAACCGCGCAGCGAACCTCCAAGTAGCACTTGAGCTTCGGCTCGGTCCCGGAAGGCCGCACCACCAGCCTGATCGACGTGTCGTCGTCGCCGCCGGTGAAGATCAGCGCATCGGTGATATCGGTGAGGTTCGCGGTGTACCCGGCCAGTGCTTTCGGTGGGGCGGCCCGCCAGCGCTGCATCAGTTCGACCGCCTCGCCGGGATAGGCGACGCGGCGCGACACCGCGGCGCCGTCGTGCACCCCGTACCGGACGGCCAACCCGTCGAGCAGGCTCGGGATCGAACGGCCCTGCCGTTTGGCCTGGGCCACCAGGTCACACACCAGCACCGCGGCGCTGATGCCGTCCTTGTCGCGCACCGCCGCGGGGTCGACACAGTGCCCGATCGCTTCCTCGTAGGCGTAGACCAGGGTGCCGCCCGGCACTTTCGCGTCGGCACGGGCCAGCCACTTGAAACCGGTGAGGGTTTCGACGTGGACGGCGCCATAACGCGCGGCGATGGCCGACAACATCCGCGACGACACCACCGTGCTGGCCACCACCGGTGTCTCGGTCTGATCGGTAGACAGTATGTAATCGCCCAGCAGCCAACCGGTTTCGTCACCCGACAGCATCCGCCATCGCGACCCGTCTTTGATGCCCACGGCGCATCGGTCGGCGTCGGGGTCCAGCGCGATGGCCACGTCGGCGCCGACGTCGGCGGCCAGGGCGAGCAGCGCGTCGGTGGCGCCGGGCTCCTCGGGGTTGGGGAACGTGACCGTGGGAAAGTCCGGATCGGGCGCGAATTGGGTTGCGACGGTGTGCACTTGGGTGAATCCCGCGCGATGCAATGTCTCGACGGCCACCTTGCCGCCCACCCCGTGCAGCGCGGTCAGCGCCACCCGCACCGAACCGGTGCCGCGCCGCAATCCGGCCGCCCGCTCGATGTAGCGCTCGACCAGATCGGGCCGCGCGGGTTCGACGGGGATTCTGCCGATCTGATCGGCCGGCGGGGCGGCGTCCATCGCGGCTTCGATCTCGCGGTCGGTGGGGGAGACGATCTGGATACCGTCCTCGAGGTACACCTTGTAGCCGTTGTCGGCGGGCGGGTTATGCGATGCGGTGATCTGGATCCCGGCCGATGCGCCGGTGCGGCGTACCGCGAACGCCACCAGCGGAGTGGGCACCGGACCGCGTAGAAGGAGCGCCGGAAACCCTTGGGCGGCAAGCACTTCGGCGGTTACGGTGGCGAATACCGCTGACCCGTGCCGGGCGTCGCGGCCCACGATCACCGACGAACCTTGCAGGCCACGCTCGATCAGCACCTGCGCCACCGCCCAGGTGGCCCGTGACACCACCGCGACGTTCATGGCGTCGGGTCCGGCGCGCACCGGGCCGCGCAGGCCGGCCGTGCCGAATTTCAGGGGGCGGGCGAACCGCGCGGCGAGTTCGTCCGGGCCGCACGCGGAGAGCTCGGCGGCCGTCGCCGGGTCGGGATCGTGGGCGATCCACTCCTCGGGCGTCATCGCTCTAGAACCGGGGGAGCTGCTCGAGGATCAAGGCCAGCAGCGCCCCCATTCGGGTGGCCGCCGCGACGCCGGCGGCCAGCACCTCGGTGTGGCTGAGCGGTTCGCCGCTGATGCCGGCGGCCAGGTTGGTCACCAACGACACCCCCAGCACCTCGGCGCCGGCCGCGCGGGCCGCGATGGTCTCGTGCACCGTCGACATGCCGACCAGGTCGGCGCCCAGCGTTCGCAGCATCCGGATTTCGGCGGGCGTCTCGTAGTGCGGGCCGGGCAGCCCGGCGTAGACGCCTTCGGTCAGCGTGGGGTCGGCCTGGCGGGCGAGTTCCCGCAACCGCGGGGAGTAGGCGTCGGTGAGGTCCACGAACTGCGGGCCGACCAGCGGGGAACGAGCGGTCAGGTTCAGATGGTCGCTGATCAGCACGGGTTCGCCGACGGCCATGTCCTGGCGCAGTCCGCCCGCCGCGTTGGTGAGCACGACGGCACGCACGCCGGCCGCGCAGGCCGCGCGTACCGAATGCACGACGTGGCACAGGTCGTGGCCCTCGTAGGCGTGGATGCGGCCGACCAGCACCAGCACCCGGTGGGCACCGATGCGCATCGACAACAGCTCGCCGGTGTGTCCGACCGCCGTGGGCGGGGAGAACCCGGGCAGCTCGGCCTGGAGCAGCGCGGCGGTGGGCGTACCCAGCGCCGCGACGGCCGGCGGCCAGCCCGATCCGAGCACGATGGCGACGTCATGCTCGGTGATTCCGGTGCGTTCGGCGATGACCTCGGCCGCCCGGCGCGCGAGGTCGCCTGGGTCGGACGGGTTTTGGGTCACAGTGCGGGAGCCTAGCCCGGCGACGGCGAGCGCCGATAGCGGCGCGAGTGAGGAGCCGGGCCATCGAGGATAGCGGTGGGGTGGTGTCCCCGGTATATGTCAGGATCTGCCGTATGAATCTTCGTAGGTGGCCGGTGGTTGGCCCGGTCATGGGAGTAACCGTCGCTGTTGTGCTGTCGGTGGTTTCGATCACATTCGGCCCCGCGCCGTCGGCAAAGGCGGACTGTCCAGACGTGCAACTGATCTTCGCCCGCGGTACCGCCGAGCCGCCCGGCCTGGGGGCCGTGGGCGACGCATTGTTCGCCGCGCTGCAGCCCGCGCTGGGGTCACGCAACATCGACTCGTATGCGGTGAACTATCCCGCCAGCTACAACTTCCTGACCACCGCCGACGGCGCCAACGACGCGCGCGATCACATCGCCGAGATGGTCGACCAGTGCCCGTCGACGCGCCTGGTGCTCGGCGGCTTCTCGCAGGGCGCCGCCGCGGTCTCGATGCTCGCGGGGGTGCCGCCGGTCGGCCAGCGCATCGGCAACTTCGGATCGGCTCCCGCGCTGGATCCCGGACTGGCCGGCAAGATCAGGGCGGTCGCGGTCTTCGGCAACCCCGGCAACCGCTTCAACACGCCCCTTTCGTCGACGGGTGCGTTCGCCGGTCGCGCCATCGACCTGTGCAGCGACGGCGATCCCGTTTGCGTCGTCGGTGGTCGCGACCGGGATGCGCACCACGTCTACGAGGTGCCGCCCTACCCCGGCCAGGCGGCGGGGTTCATCGCCGGACTGGTGTAGCCGAACGGGTCGGGCCGCGGTGACATACTGCGAGAGTGTCCACCCGCCCATTAGACAACCCGTTAGGTCGCGTTGAGGATGTCGTGCGGCAGCGTGGTGCCGACCTTATCGAGTTGTCCCACGCCATCCATGCCGAGCCTGAGCTGGCCTTCGCCGAGTATCGCAGCTGCGCCAAGGCGCAGGCGCTGGTCGCCGAGCGCGGCTTCGAGATCACCGCGGCCGCCGGCGGGCTGGACACCGCCTTTCGCGCCGACTTCGGCAGCGGGCCGCTGACCATCGGGGTGTGCGCCGAGTACGACGCGCTGCCCGAGATCGGCCACGCCTGCGGCCACAACATCATCGCGGCGTCGGCGGTGGGCACCGCGCTGGCCCTGGCCGAGGTGGCCGACGATCTGGGCCTGCGGGTGTCGCTGCTGGGGACGCCGGCCGAGGAGGCCGGCGGCGGCAAGGCGCTGCTGCTGAAGGCCGGGGTGTTCGACGACATCGCCGCGGCGGTGATGCTGCATCCCGGGCCGGCCGACATCGCCGCGGCCCGCTCGTTGGCCCTGTCCGAGGCGACCGTGGACTACCGCGGCAAGGAATCCCATGCCGCCGTCGCGCCGTACCTGGGCATCAACGCCGTCGACGCGGTGACCGTCGCGCAGGTGGCCGTCGGGCTGCTGCGGCAGCAACTGGCGCCGGGGCAGCTGGTGCACGGGATCGTCACCAACGGCGGACAGGCGGTCAACGTCATCCCCGGGCGCGCGGCGCTGCAGTACGCGATGCGCGCGGTCGAGTCGGATTCGCTGCGCCAGCTGGAGGGCAGGATGTACGCCTGCTTCGCCGCCGGTGCGCTGGCCACCGGCTGCGAATACGAAATCGGCAATCCCGCGCCCGCGTACGACGAACTGCGGCCCGACCAATGGTTGGCCGACATCTTCCGCGAGGAAATGTGCCGGCTCGGCCGCGAGCCGGTGGCCCGCGAGTATGAGGCCACGTTGCCCATGGGCAGCACCGACATGGGCAACGTGACGCAGGTGCTGCCGGGGATCCATCCGGTGGTCGGGGTCGACGCCGGCGGCGCGATGGTTCACCAGCGCGCCTTCGCCGACGCCGCCGCCGGTCCCAGCGCCGACCGCGCGGTCGTCGAGGGCGCGATCATGCTGGCCCGCACGGTGGTTCAGCTGGCCCAGACGCCCGACCAGCGCGACAGGGTGATGGACGCGCGGGAGCGCAGACGCGGTGGGGCGCAGTCATGAGCCTGGCCGCCGCCGCCGACTCCTGGCTGGCCACCCACCACGAAGACCTGGTCGAATGGCGTCGGCACCTGCACCGCTACCCCGAGTTGGGCCGCCAGGAGTACGCCACCACCCAGTTCGTCGCCGAGCGGCTGGCCGGAGCCGGGCTGAACCCGAAGGTGCTGCCGGGCGGAACGGGACTGGTCTGCGACATCGGCCCCGAGCACGAACCCCGGATCGCGTTGCGGGCCGACATGGACGCCCTGCCGATGGCCGAGCGCACCGGCGCCCCCTACGCCTCCACCATGCCCAACGTGGCGCACGCCTGCGGTCATGACGCGCACACCGCGATCCTGCTGGGCACCGCCCTGGTGCTGGCGTCGGTGCCAGAACTGCCGGTCGGGGTGCGCCTGATCTTCCAGGCCGCAGAGGAATTGATGCCCGGTGGGGCGATCGACGCCATCGCGGCCGGCGCGATCACCGGGGTGTCGCGGATCTTCGCCCTGCACTGCGACCCCCGGCTGGAAGTCGGCAAGATCGCGGTCCGGCACGGTCCCATCACCTCGGCGGCCGACCAGATAGAGATCACGCTGTATTCGCCCGGCGGGCACACGTCGCGGCCGCATCTGACCGCCGACCTGGTGTACGGGCTCGGCACGCTGATCACCGGGCTGCCCGGGGTGTTGTCGCGGCGCATCGACCCGCGCAACGGCACCGTACTGGTGTGGGGCGCGGTCAACGCCGGTGTGGCCGCCAACGCGATTCCGCAGAGCGGTGTGCTCGCAGGCACCGTGCGCACCGCGAGCCGGCAGACCTGGGTGGGCCTGGAGGAGATCATCCGCGAGACGGTGTCCGGGCTGCTGGCGCCGCTGGCCATCGAACACACGCTGCAATACCGGCGCGGCGTGCCGCCGGTGGTCAATGAGGACATCTCGACGCGCATCCTCACCCACGCGATCGAAGTCATCGGCCCCGACGCGCTGGCCGACACCCGTCAGTCCGGCGGTGGCGAGGATTTCTCCTGGTACCTCGAGGAGATCCCCGGTGCGATGGCGCGGTTGGGGGTGTGGCCGGGTGTGGGACCGCAGCTCGACCTGCACCAGCCGACGTTCAATCTCGACGAGCGGGCCCTGCCGATCGGGGTGCGCGTGATGACCAACATCGTCGAGCAGTCGTCCGCGTTCGGTCCGTTCTAGGCGCCCGTGGCGCGGACGACGTGGTCGGCGATGTGGGCGTATGTTCGCCGCGTGACGTCGACGGCCTCGCTCATGATGTTGTAGCCGTGGTCGACCCCGGCAACCTCGTGGTACTCCGCCAACGCTGAAGCGGCGGCGAGTTTCTCTGCGTACCTGCGGGATTCGTCGCGCAGCCGATCACGCTCGGCCGCCACGACCAGCGCGGGCGCGATGCCGGCGATGTTGTCGGCGTTGTCGCCCCAGGCAGGCGAGGCCAGGCGGTCGCGCCGCTGCGCGGGCTCCGGTATGTAGGCGGTGTCGAAAACCTCGCTCATCCACGGCTTCATGATCGCCCGGTGGCCGATGGTGGAGGGCTTGTCGCGGCCGGGGGTGACCAAGTCCAGGGGCGCGTAGTGCAGCACCTGCAGCGCGATCTCGGGGCCACCGTTCTCCAACGCGAGCCGGGCCGCCGCGGCGGACAGGTTGCCGCCCGCGCTTTGGCCACCGACGCACAGTCGTGTGCCGTCCCAGTCCCGCTCGGGGCCGGCCGCCCAGCACACCACGTCGTAAATCTGGTGCACCGCGGCGGGAAAGCGGTGCCGCGGTGCCAGGACGTAGTCGGGGTTGATCACCAGCACGCCCGCGTTGGCGGCCAGGTAGCGGCACCACGGATCGTCTTGTTCGGGGTGTCCGATCACGAAGCCGCCGCCGTGCACGTTGACGTAGACCGGCGGGTTCGTCTGGGCCGGCGGGTGGTAGACGGTTGCCGATACCGGGCCGTGCCGGGTTCCGATGGTGACCTCGGAGGTTCGGCTGGCGAACTCCGGGAAGCGCACGGCGGCTTTGGGGGCGGGGTTGATCGCGGCGGCGAACGTGCGCGCCACCGCGTCGGCGATTAGCGGTACGGACAGGATTGACAGCCGATTTTCCTTCCGTGGTGCAAGAGCATCGCTCAGGCGCCGGTGCCCGGGCCGATGTTGCGGGCCGGGCGGGTTCGTAGACCGTGCACGTATTCGCTTGGCGCACCGGCGATTTCGGCGGCGTCAGCCATAACCCCCAGATACCGGGCCGACGGCATGCCGCCCTCCCAGGCGTCCAGGACGTACAGCCACGCCAGGACCGGGTCGGTATCGGTGTCCGACGATATGCGCTCCACCCGGCACCGGATCTTCTTGTGGACGCCGAACTCCGAGCCCTCCCAGCGGTCCAGGTTGTTCTCGTCCGCCGGCGTCATGTCGTAGAGGACGACGAACACCTTCGAATCCGGGTCCTCGACGACGGTGGCCAGCGCGCCCTCCCAGCCGATGTCCTCGCCGCCGAAGGTCAATCTCCACCCGTGCAGCCAGCCGGTTCCGGCCATCGGCGAATGGGGCGCGCGTTTCTGCATCTGCTCGGGATCCATGTTCGACCCGTAAGCGGCGTAGAGCGGCACGGGGAAAGCTTAGACGTCCGGTGCTGGCCGGTCTTCCCCCGATGCACGCCGCTGCGCGGGCTGCATCGGCGCCGCGGCGCGGGGTTTCTCCGACTTCGTTAGGTTAGGGCTGTGGTGACCCGCATCGTGATCCTCGGTGGAGGCCCCGCCGGTTACGAGGCCGCGCTGGTGGCCGCGACCTCGCATCCCGACACAACCCACGTCACGGTGATCGACTCCGAGGGCATCGGCGGGGCGGCCGTCCTGGACGACTGCGTGCCGTCCAAGACGTTCATCGCCTCGACCTGGCTGCGCACCGAATTGCGCCGGGCACCGCGGCTGGGATTCGAGATCGACATCGACGACGCCAAGATCTTGCTGCCGCAGATCCATGCCCGGGTCAAGCAACTCGCCACCGAGCAGTCGGCCGACATCACCGACCAGCTGCTCGGCATGGGCGTGCGCGTGGTGGCCGGCCGCGGCGAGTTGATCGACCCCGCGCCCGGCCTGGCGTGCCATCGCATCAAAGCGACCGCCACCGACGGCACCACCAGCGAGTACGAGGCCGATGTCGTGCTGATCGCCACCGGCGCCCGCCCGCGGGTGCTGCCGTCGGCCCCGCCCGACGGTGAGCGGATCCTGACCTGGCGCCAGCTCTACGACCTCGAGGCCCTGCCCGAGCACCTGATCGTTGTCGGGTCCGGGGTCACCGGCGCCGAATTCGTGCACGCCTACACCGAATTGGGCGTCCCGGTGACCGTGGTCGCCAGCCGCGACCGGGTGCTGCCCTACGAGGACGCCGACGCGGCCCTGGTCCTGGAGGAGGCATTCTCCGAGCGCGGCGTCGCGCTGGTCAAGAACGCGCGTGCGCAATCGGTCACCCGCACGGGGGATGGCGTGCTGGTCACGCTGGCCGACGGGCGCACGGTCGAGGGCAGCCACGCCCTGATGACCATCGGCTCGGTCCCCAACACCGCAGGCCTGGGCCTGGACCGGGTCGGCATCGAGCTGGGCCGCGGCGGCTACCTGACCGTGGACCGGGTATCGCGGACCTCGGTGGCCGGCATCTACGCCGCCGGTGACTGCACCGGTCTGCTGCCGTTGGCCTCGGTGGCCGCCATGCAGGGCCGGATCGCGATGTATCACGCGCTGGGCGAAGGCGTCAGCCCGATCCGGTTGCGCACGGTGGCGGCGACGGTCTTCACCAGGCCCGAGATCGCCGCCGTCGGTGTGCCGCAAACCATGATCGACGACGGCTCGGTGCCGGCCCGCACGGTCATGCTGCCGTTGCGCACCAACGCACGCGCCAAGATGTCGGGGCTGCGACAGGGTTTCGTCAAGCTTTTCTGCCGGCAGGCCACCGGCGTGGTGATCGGGGGAGTGGTGGTGGCACCGATCGCCTCCGAGCTGATCCTGCCGATCGCCGTCGCGGTGACCAACCGCATCACGGTCAACGAGTTGGCGCAGACGCTGGCGGTTTACCCGTCGTTGTCCGGCTCGATCACCGAGGCCGCGCGGCGGCTGATGGCGCACGACGATCTGGACTAACGGTTAGCCTTGGTGCAGCGCGTCCTACTGACCAGTAACCGAGGAGGAGTTTCCCCAGTGCGCAGTGCAATGAGGAGTCCTGGTCGTGACTGATTCGATCCACGCGCCGACGACGCGCAGCTCGCCGGTGCTGGGACCCCGCCAGCGCGAGGCGGCCTGGGAACGGTTGGGCACCGAGCAGTTCGACGTGGTGGTGATCGGCGGCGGCGTGGTGGGGTCGGGCTGCGCGCTGGATGCCGCGACCCGCGGGCTCAAGGTGGCGCTGGTCGAAGCGCGCGACTTCGCCTCGGGCACCTCGAGCCGTTCGTCGAAGATGTTCCACGGCGGCCTGCGCTACCTCGAACAACTGGAGTTCGGGCTGGTGCGCGAGGCGCTCTACGAGCGTGAGCTGTCGCTGACCACGTTGGCGCCGCATCTGGTCAAGCCGATGCCCTTCCTGTTCCCGTTGACCAATCGCATGTGGGAGCGTCCCTATATCGCCGCCGGAATTTTTCTGTACGACCGGCTGGGCGGTGCGAAATCGGTTCCGGCACAAAAACATTTGACGCGCGCCGGTGCGTTGCGGTTGAGCCCCGGACTCAAACGGAGCTCGTTGATCGGTGGAATCCGTTACTACGACACGATTGTCGACGACGCCCGGCACACCATGACCGTCGCGCGCACCGCCGCACATTACGGCGTGGTGGTGCGCACCTCGACCCAGGTGGTCGCCATGCTGCGCGAAGGTGATCGGGTGACCGGTGTGCGCGTGCGCGACTCCGAGGACGGCGCGATCACCGAGGTCCGCGGACACGTGGTGGTCAACGCGACCGGCGTGTGGACCGACGAGATCCAGGCATTGTCCAAGCAGCGCGGGCGTTTTCAGGTCCGGGCGTCCAAGGGCGTGCACGTGGTGGTACCGCGTGATCGCATCGTCAGCGACGTCGCGATCATCCTGCGCACCGAGAAGTCGGTGATGTTCGTCATCCCGTGGGGGAGCCACTGGATCATCGGGACCACCGACACCGACTGGAATCTGGACCTGGCGCACCCCGCGGCCACCAAGGCCGACATCGACTACATCTTGGAGACCGTCAACACGGTGCTGGCCATCCCGCTGACCCATGCCGACATCGACGGTGTGTACGCGGGGCTGCGGCCGCTGCTGGCCGGGGAGAGCGAGGAAACCTCCAAGCTTTCCCGGGAGCACGCCGTGGCGGTGCCCGCGCCGGGACTGGTGGCCATCGCCGGCGGCAAGTACACCACCTACCGGGTGATGGCAGCCGACGCGATTGATGCTGCGGCCCAATTCATTCCGGCCCGGGTGGCGCCGTCGATCACCGAGAAGGTGAGCCTGCTGGGCGCCGAAGGCTACTTCGCGCTGATCAACCAGGCCGAACACGTCGCCGAGCTGCAGGGCCTGCATCCCTACCGGGTGCGCCATCTGCTGGACCGCTACGGCTCGCTGATTGGTGACGTGCTGGCGCTGGCGGCCGAACGCCCCGACCTGCTCAACCCGATCAAGGAAACGCCGGGCTACCTGCGAGTGGAAGCGCTGTATGCGGTCACCGCCGAGGGCGCATTGCATTTGGAAGACATCCTGGCGCGGCGGATGCGCGTCTCCATCGAATACCCGCACCGCGGCGTCGACTGTGCCCGCGAGGTCGCCGAAGTGGTCGCGCCGGTGCTGGGCTGGTCGGCCGAGGACATCGAAGGTGAGGTCGCGAACTACACCGCGCGGGTTCAGGCCGAGATCTTGTCCCAGGCTCAGCCCGACGACGTGTCCGCCGATGAGTTGCGGGCCAGCGCGCCCGAGGCGCGCGCCGAGATCCTCGAGCCGGTCCCGCTCAGTTGAGCACGCCCTGATATGGCTTTAAGGGCGGCGCCACTGCCCGTGCGGGACGGACTCGGCCCGGCGCGGGTGCGGCTGCGGGGCGGGCCGGTGCTGGCCGAACTCACCGACCGGTTCGGCGCGCGGGCCCGCGCCAAGGTGCTCGCGGGCGAGGTCGTCGACGCGGACGGCGCGGTAATCGATGGCGCCACAGCCCTTCCCGCCGGCGCGAGCGTCTACCTCTATCGCGAGCCGCCGGATGAGGTGCCCGTCCCGTTCGACATCCCGGTGCTGCATCGCGACTCCGACATCGTGGTCGTCGACAAACCGCACTTCTTGGCCACCATGCCGCGCGGACGCCACGTCGTGCAGACCGCGCTGGTGCGGCTGCGTCGGGAACTGGGTGGCGAACCAGGATTGGCCGAGCTCAGCCCGGCACACCGCCTCGACCGGCTGACCGCCGGGGTGCTGCTGTTCACGGTGCGGCGCGAGGTCCGCGGCGCCTACCAGACGCTGTTCTCCCGCGGGCTGGTGAAAAAGACCTACCTGGCCCGGGCCGCCGTCAACCAGGGGCTGGAGTTGCCCCGCGTGGTGAAGAACCGAATCATCAAGCGCCGCGGCCACTTACAGGCGGTCTGCGAGCCGGGTGCGCCCAACGCCGAGACGCGCGTGGAGCTGCTGTCACCGGACGGTCTGTACCGGCTGACGCCACGCACCGGACGCACCCACCAGCTGCGCCTGCACATGGCCTCGCTGGGGATAGCGATCGAGGGTGATCCGTTGTATCCCAACATCGTTGACGTTGCCGCCGACGACTTCAGCACGCCCCTGCGGCTTTTGGCGCAACGCATCGAGTTCACTGATCCGCTCACCGGTGTGCGACGCGAGTTCGTCAGCCGCCGGGCGGAGCCGTGAGTGTTGGGAAGCTTTGAGCCCGGGCGCTGACCGACTCTTGTCGTACCGGCGCGGTAGACTCGAACACATGTTCGATACAGCGCGGCAAGCAGAGGTGATTGCCCGCTTTGATGAGCTTGTCGAGCGGCAGCACCCGTCGACGACGGCGCGCTCGACAGAGCTGGTGGAATCGATCTGCGATTCCTCCCGGGTTCAGAATCGGGCGGTGGCCGCGCAGCTGGCCGCGATCCACGAGTTGTTCACCTATCGGCTGTCGCGGTGTTCGGAGACCGAGGACTGGGCGATCGACACGATGGACGCGGTGGCCGCCGAGGTGGCCGCTGCGTTGCGAATCGGCCAGGCGCTGGCCCTCAGCAGGCTGCGGTATGCGCGCGCGCTGGTCGAGCGGCTGCCCAGGGTAGGCGAGGTGTTCCGGACCGGGGACATCGACTATCGGATGTTTCAGACCATCGTATTTCGCACCGACTTGATCGCCGATCCCGAAGTGCTGGCGGTGGTGGACGCCCAGTTGGCGGCCAATGTGCTGCGTTGGCCGTCGATGACGCAGGGTCGGCTGGGCGCCCAGGTGGACAGAATCGTGGCCAAAGCCGACATCGACGCGGTGCGGCGGCGCCGGCAGCGCGTGAGCGACCGCGCCATCTGGATCGGTGAGGTGCACGACGGGTTGGCCGAGCTCAGCGGCGCCCTGCTCGGGCCGGACGCTCACGCGCTCGAACAGCGATTGAGCGCGCTGGCGGCCTCGGTGTGCGCTAATGACCCGCGCACGCGCGAGCAGCGCCGCGCCGACGCTCTGGGCGCGCTGGCCGCCGGAGCAGACCGACTCGGGTGTCGCTGCGGGCGGCGTGATTGCGCGGCCGGCAAACGTCCCACCGCCGGGCCGGTGGTGATCCATGTGATCGCCGAGGCGGCCTCCCTGGAGGGACGCGGCGGCGCACCAGCCTCGGAGGTGGGAGCCGACGGGGTCATCCCGCCCGAACTCGTGGCCCAACTCGCGCAGTCGGCCAAGCTGGTGCCGCTGACCCGCCCCGCCGACGAGCCGGAGAAGGGCTACGTGCCGTCGAAGAAGTTGGCCGAGTTCGTGCGCTGCCGGGATCTGACGTGTCGGGCGCCCGGCTGCGACCGCCCCGCCAGCCACTGTGACATCGACCACACGATCCCCTACGCCGACGGTGGGGCCACGCACCCGTCGAACTTGAAATGTCTGTGCCGGCTTCACCATTTGCTCAAAACTTTCTGGGGCTGGCGCGACCGACAGCTGCCCGACGGGACTGTCATCTGGACCCTGCCCGACGGGCATACGTACATCACCACCCCGGGCAGCGCGCTGCTGTTCCCCGCCCTGTGCGCGCCCACGGGCGAAATCGCCCCGGCGGCGGCCAGAACCGACTACTGCGCCGAACGCACCGGGATGATGCCCCGACGCCGCCGCACCCGCGCCCAAGACCGCGCCACCCGGGTCGCCACCGAGCGCTGCCGCAACCGCCAAGCGCGCCTGGCCAGCCACGCCCCGTCGGTGAGCCACTCGTGGCCCACCACCTACGGGCCCGACGACGATCCACCGCCCTTCTAGCGGCATGGACGCCGCGGGACCGGGTAGCCCGCGGCCATGGACATCACCGTTACGTTCGTCGGCAACGCCACCACGCTCATTTCCGCGGGCGGGGTGACGCTGTTGACCGACCCCAATTTCCTGCACCGGGGGCAACGCGCCTACCTCGGCCATGGGCTGGTGTCCAAGCGGCTCAAGGAGCCGGCGATGCGCCTGGGCGAACTGCCACCCCTCGACGCGATCGTGCTGTCACACATGCACGGCGATCACTGGGACAGGGTGTCGCAGCAGGGCCTCGACCACGGACTTCCCGTCGTCACCACCCCGCATGCCGCCCAACGGCTGCACAGGCGTGGCTTCGTCCAGGCGCGTGGCCTGCAGACCTGGCAGCAGCACACGATCACCAAGGGCGGCACCACGCTGACCCTCACGTCGCTGCCCGGGCGTCATGCGCCGGGGTGGAGTCAGCGGCTGCTCCCGCCGGTGATGGGCACCATGCTGGAGTTCGCCGCCGCCGACGGCTCGCCCCGGCGCCGGGTCTACATTTCCGGCGACACCCTGCTGATCGAGGAGCTCAAAGAGATCCCGGCGCGGTTCGACCCGATCGACGTGGGCATGCTGCACCTCGGCGGCACCCGACTGCCGGCCGGCGCGCGGCTTCCGTTCGGACTGACCGTGACCATGGACGGGCGCCAGGGCGCCGAACTGGTCGCGATGCTGGCCCTGCCGAAAGCGATCCCGGTGCACTTCGACGACTACGCGGTCTTCGCGTCGCCGCTGGCCGACTTCACCAGCGAGATGCAGCACCGAGGACTGGGTGACCGGATCATCACGGTGGACCGCGGCGCCTCGGTGACCGTGTAGGAAGGCGGCCGCTGTCGGGCGGGTTGCCTGGTCAGCAAATGTCAAATCGCTCTCAGTTTTGGGTATAGGGTGTCCTAACACCGGGCAGTCGAACTGGGAGGTACCGACCGCAGGTGACAGGCTTCGACGTGCAGAGTTCCAAGGTTCTTCGCGGCCTGGTTAACGCAAATTTGCTGAGGCGTTCTCAGCGTGGGCATTGTGAGATGTGATGGATCTTTTTGCACCCCCCGAGGTCACCTCGACGCTCATCCACACCGGACCGGGAGCGGGCTCGCTGATCGAGGCCGCCGGCGCCTGGCAACGTCTGGCCGTCGAACTGGAGAATTCGGTCTCCACCTATGCCTCGACGCTGTCGTCGCTCATCGAGTCCTGGGACGGGCCGTCGGCGATGGCGATGCTGCAGTCCGTCCAGCCCTACCTGCTCTGGCTGCGCGAGACCGCGCAGCAATCCGCGCAGATGGCCACCTCGGCCGAGTCCGCCGCGTCGGCGTTCACCGTCGCCCGGTCCACGGTGGTGCACCCCTCGGTGGTCAGCGCCAACCGGACGCGCCTGGCGCAGTTGCTGGCCACCAACGGGTTCGGGACCAACACGGCGGCCATCGCCGAGACCGAAAACGAATACCAGACCATGTGGGCGAACAACTCGGCGGCGATGAGCCGCTACCAGGCGTCGTCCTCGCAGGCGACCACCCAGCTGTCGCAGTTCAATTCGCCGTTGACCATCGCCAATCCGTCCGGAACGGCCAATCAGCAGGTCGCGGTGAGCAACGCCTCCATGTTGAGCGCCGGCGACGCGAGCTCGTCGGCGGGGTCGGTCCTGAACTCTCTCAACATGCCACTCGGATTCGACCCCAACAGCGGCTGGTTCAGCTACTTCAGCACCTGGGGCAACCAGTTCCTCTCGTCCGGTTTCCCCATCAACCTGCTGGGTGTGTGGGCACAGATGGCGACCGCCCAAGGGGTTCAGTCCGTGGGTGGCGACATCGGCAGCGGTCTGTCGGAAGGGCTGGGAGCGGCCACGGCGAGCCTGTCCAATGCGGTCAAGGGTCTCGGCGCGGGAATGGCGCCCACGGGGGCGATGGGCGTCGGGGTGACGGTGGGCAAGCTGACCGCACCCCCCGCCGTGGTGGGGCTGCTGCCCGGTACGCAAACCGGGGTGCAACTCGCCGCCGCGGCGTCGCCGCTTCCCGGAGCGGAACCGGGGTTCCCGATGATGCCGATGATGGTGCCGCCGCCGACCGCCTCGGCGGGCACCGGCTGGCGCAAACGTAAACAGCAGAAGTACGAGGACGTCGCCCTCGGCCAGGAGGTCAAGGGCAAAGTGATGCCTCGAAACCCATCGGCGGGATGACGTTGACGATGGCGCCCCACGACTGCGGGCGCCGAAAACCGCCGCCGGGCAGGTCAACGGCGACCAGCAGCGGGACACCGCGGTGCCCCGCCGTCACCCACTCTCGAATTGCCGGACGGGCCGACGCGCAGCGTTCGCCCAACCCACGTTCTTCCCCAAGGTAAAGGTTCATGGATTTCGGGATACTGCCGCCGGAGGTCACTTCGGCGCTGATCCATTCTGGACCCGGCGCTTGGTCATGGATCGAAGCCGCCGCCGTCTGGCAGGAGCTCAGCGCCGAGCTCGAGCAATCCGCCAGCAGCTACAGCGCGGAGTTGTCGTGGCTGATGACGACGTGGCACGGCCCGTCGGCCCTGGCGATGGCCCAGGCGCTCGAACCGTACCTCGACTGGTTGCGCGTCACCGCCCAGCAGTGCCAGCAGATCGCCACCTCGGTGCAGGTCATGACCACGGCCTTCGAGTTGACGCACTGGACGGTGGTGCATCCCTCACTGGTCGCCGCCAACCGGGCGCGGCTGGCAATGTTGTTGGCCACCAACTTCTTCGGGATCAACTATCCGGCCATCGCCGAAACCGAGGCCGAATACCACGCCATGTGGGTGAACAACTCGGCGGCGATGATCCGCTACGCCGCCACCTCGGCGAGCGCCGTGCGACCGCCGACCTTCGCACCGCCGCCGCAGGTTGCCAATCCGTCGGGCGCAACGACACAGGCCGCCATGGTTCCGGCTACGGCCGCGAGCAATTCCGGGTCGCAGAGCGCCACCGGCATCGGGGGGACCCTCCAATCCGCCTCCAACGCTTTCTTCGATCCCAACTCGGGCTGGTTCGGATACTGGAGCAACTGGGCAAACCAAACCTTTGCCGCGGGCGGTTACCCGGTCAACATTCTCGGTGTGTGGGCGCAATTGGCAACCGCCCACGGCTTTCAGTCGCTAGGCGCCGACGTCAGCTCTGGCCTGGCCGAAGGCACGGCCGCGTTGTCGTCGGCGGAGACGCAGCTCATCAGCGCGGTCGGCGCCGCCGGATCGTCGTTGGCGCCCCGCGCGACGCTGGGCATCGGCATCTCGTTGGGGAACCTGACCATGCCGCCTGCGACGGTGGGGATGCTGGGGTCTTCGGCGCCGGTGCAACTGGCGTCAGCGGCCTCCGCGCTGCCCCCCGGGGCCGGCCAGACGCCGATGCTCCCGATGGCCCCGATGCGCCCGACGCGCGGCTCGGCGAGCGGTCGGCGGGGCAAGGGACGCGACTACGACGATATTGAATACGGCGCGGAGCTTCCGGGCACCGTGATGAACAGGCCGCCGTCGGCGGGATAGCGCTGCTTGCGCGACTCCATCATCCGGTTTCGGACGATGTGTTCGACGAGGATGGGGACGAAGGTCTGCACCGGCGCGTCGATGAATCGTTGCGTCGTCTCTTCACACCAGCGCCTGATCTGAGCGGCGCGGCGTTCGTCACCGAGCCCCTCCTGGCGGGCCAGCTTCTCGGCCACGTCCGCCACCGATCGCCCAACGGTGGCCCGAACGGCCGGCGAGACCACCGGCTCGGCGGGCGCTCGCGCCGCGTCGAGTGCCAGACGGGCGACGTCCTCTTCGGTGTCCGGCCGCAGGACATGCAGGGTGAGGTGGCGGCCGTTGTCTCCCATCACGATGACGCTGGCCGGCTCGTCACTGGTGAAGCCCAGCAATTCGATTGCGTGCCCGTCGATTTCGGCGAGCGCCGGCGTATTGTGCCAGCCGTTGCGCCGGTAGCCCACCATGACGATCCGCCCCAGCCGGTCGGAGAGCGACGCCGTCAGGCCCGGCAGCTCGTCGACCAGATTCGTCGACCGCGGCCACCAGGCGCCGTCGACGTGCTCGGACACAGCCCGATAAGGCTTGAGTTGCAACCGGTTTGATTGCTCCATTTCACCCACCTGCTCGCCGACTCCCGGATTGACCTGACCCCCGCCGAACTCAAGGTCATCACGGGTAACCGGCGATCACGGCGCTAACGAGTGGCTGATGGGTTTACCGATCGTGAACAACGAGATCCGCGATTGCATTCGGGTATGGCAACGAGTTTGGCGGGCGCGGTCGAGCCGTCGGTAAGGTCACAACAATTCCCGGGCAGCAACGAGGGCTATCGCGCGGCGGGCGGGACCGAAATGCCTTGGTGAATCCCCTGATTGATCTTGTCCCGCAGGGCCGGGCTGCCCGGCGGATCTGAATCCTCGCAGGCGCAGCTGAGATGACTGAAGGGGTTAGGGTCGGTGCTGGCAGACGCAGTGGCTCCGCTGGAAGCGCCGAGAGCGATGGCAATTCCCGCAACACCGACCAAAAGTTTCGGAATCATTTTTGGCCCTGAGCTTCTGAGTTTCGGATACCTGCAATTTTATCCGCGATGCATCACGAACCTGTCAACCATCTGTAAATTTCAGGACCCAGAAGCCGATGCCGAATCCGCGTACTTGGGGCAATACGCCTTGATGCTGACGCCGACGAAATAGCCGGCGTGATAGCTGTCGAGCGTGCTGCTGGACAGCACGCTGTTGGCAACCTGTTCTGGTGACTGGCCCATGTCAAGTTCGTGGCACACGGTGTGCCCGGAGTTGACGGCGGCGTCGGGCGACTCGTAGTTGATGCCTTTGGCCTTCAGCGCGGACAGAAAAGCGTCGTCGGCAGACGTGGCGTGCGCGGTCACGGATGCTGCCAGCACGCCGAGCAGCCCTGCCACCGGCACAACGCCAATCGCCAAGAGCGACAGCGTCCGGATGGGCTTGCGTATCTGGGTGGTCGTCATTTCTGATACTCCCGTGGAACAGAAGTGCCGTTGCTTGCTGAAGGCGGGGCTAGTTCGAATGTTTGCATGTCGCGGTGCCAACCGGTCCCGTATCGCCGATAATGCGGCGTGTGCCACACCAGGGTTTGCTCCGCCGTCGGACGCGCGTAACCGGCGAGCCCTCGCCGACGCGCCGTCGGTGATCTGACGATATGGCATTCGCCCGGGGTTTGTGGCTCGCTGTGGTGGCGATATGCGTGGTCGGCTGCGGTGTGCGGCACGTGTCGGCGGCGAGCGCTCGAGACATTTCGGGCACCTTTCGATCCGGCGGCATGGACCGAACCTACATGTTGCACGTGCCGACGGGCGACCCCGTCGGGCTGGTGCTCAGTTTGCACGGCGGCGGCGGTACCGGGATCTCGCAGCGCGGCCTGACGGGCTTCGACACCGTTGCTGATGCCCATAACCTATTGGTGGTCTACCCCGACGGTTACGACAAGAGCTGGGCCGACGGACGTGGCGCCTCGCCCGCCGATCGCCGCCACATCAACGATGTGGCCTTCCTGGTCGGGCTGGTGAACAAGCTGCAGAACGACTACGGTATCGCGCCCGGGCACGTTTTCGTCACCGGGATGTCCAACGGGGGCTTCATGAGCAACCGGTTGGCGTGCGACCGTGCCGACGTCTTCGCCGCGGTCGCACCGGTGGCCGGCACCCTGGGTGTGGGGGTGGCCTGCAATCCCTCGCGGCCGGTGTCGGTCTGGGAAGCCCATGGGACGGCCGACCCGCTGGTGCCGTTCAAGGGTGGGGCGGTGCGCGGACGCGGCGGGGTCAGCCACTCCATCTCGGCGGACACCATGGTGGGCAAGTGGCGCTCGGCGGATGGTTGCCAGGGCGATCCGGCGATGGAGGCGCTGCCCGATGCCCGCGACG
This sequence comes from Mycobacterium sp. 852002-40037_SCH5390672, assembly GCF_001665875.1. Taxonomy (GTDB): domain Bacteria; phylum Actinomycetota; class Actinomycetes; order Mycobacteriales; family Mycobacteriaceae; genus Mycobacterium. The sequence continues at coordinate 48,397 of NZ_LZTA01000062.1, read as the reverse complement.
GCACCGTCGTGCGCCGCTACGAGTCCACGCCGTGCACGGCGAACACCGAGGTGGTGTTCTACAGGATCGACAGCGGCGGGCACACCTGGCCGGGCGGCAAGCAATATCTGCCGGCGGCCGTCATCGGCCCCACCACGCGCGCGCTCGACGGGTCCGAGGCCATCGCCCAGTTCTTCCTCGCGCACGCCCGCGACTAGGCCCGTGAGAAGGGTCAGGGCGTCAGCGCTGGCAGGACGGGCACCAGTACGTCACCCGTTCCCCGGAGTCGTCGGAGTTGATCCGGGTGCCGCAGCGGCGGCACGGCTGCCCCGATCGCCCGTAGACCCACAGCTGGCGTCCGGCCCGGGTGTCGCCGGTGGTGCATCGGTTCCAACGGAAGCGGTTGAGCCACAACATATCCCGCGCACGCGATACCAGCCGATGGGGATCGGCGATCTCGCGCACCGGCGCGGTGGGCAGATGCCCGGTGAGGTAACACAATTCGTTGCTATAGACATTGCCGACTCCGGCCAGCACCCGCTGGTCCAAGAGCGCCTCGGCGATCGGCCGGTCCGGGTCGGCCGTCAGGTTGGCGGCGGCGCGCACGGCGTCCCAATCTTCGCCGAGCAGATCGGGTCCCAGGTGCGCGACGGCGTCGCCGTCACGCTCGCGCTCGAGGATCTCCAGCACGCCCAGATCGACGCCGACGGCCCGGACGGCGTCGGTTTCCAAGATGATTCGTGCCCGGTGGTCGATCCGCATCGGGCGATTGCCGACCCGCCAGCTGCCGTCCATTTTCAAGTGTGAGTGAATGCTGGCCGCGCCCGCCCGGATGAACAAATGCTTTCCGCGGCTGAACACCTCGTCGACGACCTGCCCGGTCAGATCGACGGTGGCGAACCGCGGCACCCGGATGTCACAGCGAGTCAGGGTGGCGCCGAGCAAGCGCTCGCGCAGCACGGCGGCGGTGTGCCAGACGGTGTCACCTTCGGGCATGTCAGCGCAGGCGCATTCCGCGTGGGGTGCGGGCGAATCCGGCGTCGGAGAGCGCGTCGACCGGACCGGGTCCGTCCGCGCGGGGCGCCAAGGCGGGGACCCCGTCGATGCGTTCGATCAGGATCGAGGCGACGCGGCGGGAGGCGACCAGGTCGGCCAGCGCCGTCGCGGCGGCGTGATGGGCGGCGGGGCTGTCGGCGAAGGTGAGCAGCGACCGCCCGCCGCGCTCGAGGAACCAGGCCAGCTCGCCGTCGACCAGCACCACCAGCGCGCCGGCCTTGCGGCCCGGGCGCGCCCCCGGCCCGGCACCTTCGCCGCGGGAGGCGGGCCACGGCAGCGCGGCGCCGTAGGGGTTGGCCGGATCCGCGGCGGCCAGCGCGATCGCCCGGTACTCGGGCCGTTCCGGATCGACCCCGTCGGAGTAGGCGCGCAGCCGGTCGACGGTCGATGCGACGGCGAACTGCGCCCCGCCCAGCGACTCGATGAAGTAGCCGCGCTGGCACCGGCCCGCGTCCTCGAACGTGCTCAGCACCTTGTACAGCGTGGCGAACCCGCCGGCCACGCCCTCGGCGGTAACCGCGCCCCTGGTCAGAACGCCGTGACGGCCCAGCAGGAGTTCCGCTTGGTAGTGGGCGCGCAGCGTGGAATCCGGCTCCGGGGCCGGCAGGATCGACCACCGGCCGGCCACGGTCGGGTCGGCGGGCCGGGACTGCGGATGCGCGACGCTGTACCGGCTCAGCCGCGGTGGCCGATGCGACCGATGCGCGGGCGCCGAGCGCTTGCGCGTTCCGGTGCCACCGAGCAGGGCGCGCACCGGGGCGAACGTGTCGCCGGTGACCCAGCCGGCCCAGATCAGTTCCCACAGCGCGGCTTTGAGCTCCGATTCACCGAATCCGCCTTGCGTGAGTTGGCGGAAGAAGTAGGCGCCCCCCGGGGCCAGCGTGTCCAGGACGGCGCGGTGGGCGTCGCCCAACTCGATGTCGGCGGGCCCGGGCAGCGTCAACGGCGCGGATTCGCCGGGGTGCAACGCGATCCAGCCGTCGCCGCTGGAAATCGACCCGGCCCCCGACCAGGTGACCTCGCCGGTGGCGAGCAACTCGTCGAGCATCGCGGGAGAGTAGTCGCGGACCCGGGGGGCCAACACCAGCGGCTCGATCGCCGAAGCCGGCATCCGGACACCGGCCAGCTGATCGATCACCGACATCAGGCCGTCGAGCCCCGAATGACCTGGGGAGCGCGATGACTCGGCCGCCCCCACCCGATGCCAAGCCGGCAGGAACCGGCCGTAGGCGGCGGTGCTTACCGGCTCGACCTGCGACCGCAGCGCCGCCAGCGACCGCCGGCGCAGGATGCGCAACACGTCGGCGTCACACCACTGTTCGCCGCCCGCCACGGGCGCCCCCGGTGCCGCGGGCATTTCCGCCACGGCGACGAAGTCGCCGCGGACCAGCCGGCCGTCACCGGCCAGCCGGCCCAGGATGTCGGCGGTCACCCGCAGCCCCAACCCGAACCTGGCGGCGGCCTCGGCCGTGGTGAACGGGGTGTGGGTGCGCGCGTAGCGGCCCAGCAATTCGCCCAGCGGGTCGGCCACCTCCTCGGTGAAGGCCGCCGGCACGCCGAGGGGAACCGCGATGCCGATGCCGTCACGCAGCCGGCCGATGTCCTCGATGGCCACCCACCAGCTGCGGCCGGCGAACGACACCGTCAGCGCGCGCCGCGCTGCGCGCAACGCCTCCAGCCAGCCGCCCACGTCGGCGCCGCCGGCGCGGGCGGCCACCTCGTCCTCGGTCAGCGGCCCCAGCAGCCGCAGCAGGTCCGCGACGGCCTCGGCGTCGCGGGCGGCCCGCTCGGCCGAGAGGTGCTGGAGTTGGCGGCCGGTGGCGGCGATGATCTCGGGATCGAGCAGGTCGCGCAGCTCCACCCGGCCCAGCAGCTCGGCCAGCAGCGTGCTGTCCAGCGACAGCGCGGCGGCCCGGCGCTCGGCCAGGGGACTGTCGCCTTCGTACATGAACGCGCCGACGTAGCCGAACAACAGCGACGCCGCGAAGGGAGACGGTCTCGCCGTTTCTACTTCGAGGACCCGCACCCTGCGCTGGGCGATGCCGGTCATCAGCAGGGTCAGGGCCGGGACGTCGTAGACGTCCTGCAGGCATTCGCGGATGGTCTCCAGCACCACCGGGAAGTCGGGGTATTTGCGGGCCACTTCCAGTAACTGGGCGGCGCGCTGGCGCTGTTGCCACAGTGGCGAGCGGCGGCCGGGGTGGCGGCGCGGCAACAGCAGGGCGCGGGCCGCGCACTCGCGGAACCGCGACGCGAACAGCGCCGAGCCGCCCACCTCGGCGGTGACGATCGGGTCGATCTCCTCGGCGTCGAAGACGAAAAGGTCGGCGCCGGGCGGGACGTCAGTGCCCGCGTCGGACGTGAAATCGGAAAAGGTGTCGGGCAGGCGGACCACGACGCCGTCGTCGGAGGCGGTGGGCTTCTCGTCGATGCCGTAGCGTTCGCGCAGCCGCCTGGCGACCGCGAGCGCCAGCGGTCCGTTCACCGGCAGGCCGTACGGGGAGTGCAGGATCACCCGCCAGTCGCCCAGTTCGTCGCGGAACCGCTCGACCAGCAGGGTGGTGTCGGTGGGCACCACCCCGGCGGCGCTGCGCTGCTCGTCGAGCAGTCGCCATAGGTTGTCGGTCGCGTACGCATCGAAACCCAGGCCGGCGCACCTGGTGTCGAATGCCTCCCGCTTCAGGCCGGCCAGCTCGCCGGTGAACGCGCCGAGCGCGGCGCCCAGCTCGGCCGGGCGACCCAGGCCGTCGCCGCGCCAGAACGGCAACCGGGCCGGCTGGCCGGGTGCCGGGATCACCAGCACCCGGTCGTGGGTGATCTCGGTGATCCGCCAGCTGGTGGCGCCCAGCGAGATGACGTCGCCGGGGCGCGACTCGTAGACCATTTCCTCTTCGAGTTCTCCAACCCGCGAAGGCTTTTCGGCTTCAGAGGCCAGGTAGACGGTGAACAGCCCGCGATCGGGGATGGCGCCGCCGGACGTCACGGCCAGCCGCTGCGCACCGGGGCGCGCGGTCAGCGTTCCGGTGTCGCGGTCGTAGACCAATCGCGGTCGCAGCTCGGCGAATTCGGTGGACGGGTACTTGCCGCTCAACAGGTCCAGGGTGGCCTCGTACACGCTGCGCGGCAGCGTCGCGAACGGGGCGGCCCGCCGCACCGTGTCGAACCACCGATCGGCGTCCAGCGGTTCCAGCGCGGCCGCGGCCACGGTCTGCTGCGCCAGGATGTCGAGCGGATTGGCGGGCACCCGCATGGTTTCGATCTGGCCGGTCAGCATGCGCTGCACGCTGACCGCGCAACCGATCAGGTCGGTGCGGTGCTTGGGGAACAGCACCCCCTGCGAGACTTCGCCCACCTGGTGGCCGGCCCGCCCGATGCGCTGCAGGCCGCTGGCCACCGACGGCGGCGCCTCCACCTGGATCACCAGATCGACGGCACCCATGTCGATACCGAGCTCCAGGCTCGACGTGGCGACCACCGCCTTGAGCAGCCCGCGTTTGAGGTCCTCTTCGACCAGGGCGCGTTGCTCCTTGCTCACCGAACCGTGGTGGGCGCGGGCCAGTAGCGGGGCGGCGCCGTAGGTCTGGCCGCTGCCCATGATGTGCGCCGGGGCCCCGCCGGCCACCTTCGCATTGGCGTCCGTGGACAGTTCGACGCCGCTGCGTTCGGCGTGAATCTCGTTGAGGCGGGCGGTAAGCCGCTCGGCCAGCCGTCGCGAGTTGGCGAAGACGATGGTCGAATTGTGCGACTCGATCAGGTCGACCAACCGGTTCTCGACGTCGGGCCAGATGGTGTTGTTCGCCAGGTTGGCCATGTCGGGCACCGGCACCTGCACAGAAAGTTCGACCGTCTTGGCCGATGGCGGAGCGACGATGGTCGTGGGCGCCTGCCCGGACAGGAAGCGGGCGAGTTCCTCGGGCGGGCGCACCGTGGCCGACAACCCGATGCGCTGGGCGGGTTTGTCCTCCCGCAGCGCGTCCAGGCGCTCCAGCGACACCGCCAGGTGCGCGCCGCGCTTGCCGGCGGCGATGGCATGGATCTCGTCGACGATCACGGTCTGCACGCCGGCCAGGGTCTCGCGGGCGGCCGAGGTGAGCATCAAGAACAGCGACTCGGGAGTGGTGATCAGCACGTCGGGCGGGCGGTTGATCAGCTGGCGACGGGTGGCCGGCGGGGTATCGCCGGAGCGGACCCCGACGCTGATGTCGGGGGCCGGCAGGCCCTGGCGTTGGGCGATGCGGGTGAGCCCGGCCAGGGGAGTGCGCAGGTTGCGCTCGACGTCCACGGCCAGCGCCTTGAGCGGGGAGACGTAGAGCACGCGGGTGCCGGGCGGGCGCTCGGCCGAGCCCGCCAGGCTGTCCAGGGCCCACAGGAACGCCGCCAGCGTCTTACCCGATCCGGTGGGGGCGATGACCAGGGTGTTGTGGCCATCGGCGACGGCGTTCCAGGCGTCGGCCTGCGCGGTGGTCGGTGCGTCGAATGTGCTGGTGAACCACTCACGGGTGATCGCGCTGAACCGGCCCAGTGGGTCGGCGCGGCCGGAGGGCCCGGAATCAGCGCGAGTGCTCACCTGTCCATGGTGCCAACGGGCACCGACAAAGCGCGTCGGCTAGCGCGCTTCGATACGAGCCGTGGACATCGCGTGGGAGAGTTCCCCGGGGATCTCGGGCACCCGGGCGATGGCGTCGAACAGCGAGTGCGCGCACGCGTCGGCAAGGCGATCGGCGTCGGTCGTGGGATCGATGATGCGCTGCCGGCACAGCTCGAAGGTGAACGCCAGCCAGCCATGGCAGATCACCCGAAGGTCACGTTCGACGTCGGGCTCCAGTTTGCGCGCGGGCGTCTTGGCCACCAGGTCGGTGATTCGGCTCATGATGTGTTCGAGCTGACGGTTCTTGGCTTCGTCGTCGACGCCCAGCAGAACCGGGTCGGAACGGCCAAGCCCGACGTAGGCCGCCCACGCGGCCTCGGGATTCTGCTCGTGGTAGGCCATGTAGGCCATCACGCCGGTCCGGACTTCTTCGTACATGGTCAGGCCGGTGGCGTCGTCCATGTTGGTGTTCTCGTACAAGCGGTCGGCCTCGTCTTTGACCACCGCCGCGAAAAATGCTCGTTTGTCGGGGAAATAGTGGTACATCAGGGCCCGCGATACCCCGGCGCGTTCCGCGATCTCATCGATGCGGACCTCGTCGTAGGGTCGCTTCCCGAAGACCTCTGCCCCTAAAGCGAGCAGCTCAGCGCGTCGATCCTCGGGGGATAAGCGCCTGCGGGCTGTCGGCATGTGTCAGATAGTACTCATACGACATGAGACGACGGCCACATTGGATTCATCCGAACTTCACACCCTGGGCCAGCGGCAACTCGCCGGAATAATTGACGGTATTGGTACTTTGGCGCATGTAGGCCTTCCACGAGTCCGTGCCGGATTCGCGTCCGCCGCCGGTCTCCTTTTCCCCGCCGAACGCGCCACCGATCTCCGCTCCGGACGTGCCGATGTTGACATTGGCGATTCCGCAGTCGGATTCGGCGAGGAACCGCTCGGCCTCCCGCAGGTCGGTGGTGAAGATGGCGGACGAAAGACCCTGTGGCACCGCATTGTTGAGCGCGATCGCGTCATCCAGCTCGTCGTAGGTCAGCACGTAGAGGATGGGTGCGAACGTCTCGGTCGCCACGATGGCGGTCTGCGCGGGCATGAGTACCAGCGCCGGCGCGACGTAGTAGGAACTCGGGTGTTCGGGGACTTGCGGGTGGGTGCGGTCGCCGCCGATGACCTCGCCGCCGTCGGCGCGAGCCTGTTCCAGCGCCCCCACCATGTCGCGGTAGGCGGTCTCGTGAATCAGCGGCCCGACCAGCGTGCCCGGTGCGGACGGGTCACCGATCCGCAGCTGCCCGAAGGCCGACACGACGCGCGCGACCACCTCGTCGGCCACCGAGCGGTGCACGATCAGCCGGCGCAGGCTGGTGCAGCGTTGACCGGCGGTGCCGGCGGCGGCGAACACCACCGCGCGCACCGCGAGGTCCAGGTCGGCCGACGGCGTCACGATGGCCGCGTTGTTGCCGCCCAGCTCCAGCAGCACCCGCCCGAATCTCGCGGCGACGCGGGGACCGACGGCCCGGCCCATCGCGACGGAGCCGGTCGCGGACACCAACGCGATGCGGGGGTCGTCCACCAGCAGCTGACCGAGGTCGCGGTCGCCCAGCACCAGGGAACTCACCGCCGGCGGGGCGCCGACATCGGCTGCGGCCCGCGCCATCAGGGACGCGGTGGCCAGCGCGGTCAACGGCGTCAGCTCCGAGGGCTTCCACACCACCGGGTCCCCACACACCAGCGCCAGCGCGGCGTTCCAGGCCCACACGGCGACCGGGAAGTTGAACGCGGTGATCACCCCCACGACACCGAGCGGATGCCAGGTCTCCAGCAATCGGTGGCCGGGCCGTTCGGATGCGATGGTGCGGCCGTAGAGCTGGCGCGACAGGCCGACGGCGAACTGGCAGATGTCGATCATCTCCTGCACCTCGCCGTTCGCCTCGGAGGTGATCTTGCCGACCTCGAGGGTCACCAAGGTGGCCAGCTCGCTGCGGTGCGCGGTCAGCAGCTCGCCGAGCCGCGCCACCAGCGCGCCGCGGACCGGGGCCGGTGTGCTGCGCCACACCGAAAACGCTTGGGCGGCTTCGGTGATCGTCCGCTCGGCACGCTCGGACGTGGTGGGCGCGACGGTGAACAGCACCTCGCCGGTGATCGGTGTGCTGGCCGGCATTCCGTGGCCGTCCGGCTCCCCCAGTGTGACGTCGGCCCCCATCGCCCGCAGGGCGTCACGCGCCCGCGCGCGCAATTCGTCAGCTGAAGGCATGGGCATGGTCATCGTGGTGCCTCCTGGGAGAGCGCTTCGTAAAGCGGGTACGGATCGTAAATCTCGCGGCCGATGGACCCGGCCAGCCACTGGGCGTCGTAGCCGGAATCGTCGGCGGCGTCGGCGTTTTCGAACCCGCCGTGGGCATCGACGTTCGACCGGAAAATGCCGGCCGCCGACGCGGGCAGGAAGTCCTCGTAGACGATCGGTGCCGACGGGTCACCACCGCGGTAATAGGCGAGTCCCTCGGCGGCCATTTCCGCGTCGGTGCGCGGGAAGTACTTCGCCCACACCGCCGCCGGGTCGCCGGCCTGCATGGCGGCGTCGTAGCGTTGGTGGCCCTTCGGTGTCAGCGCGACCCCGCGGGCTTCCACTTCACCGAAGCGCACCCGCAGCGTCGCGTCGGTGATGCGGCCGTCGTCGCCGAGGAAGCGGCGTGGTTCGGCCAGGGCGCGAAAAGAGGTCTGGCGCAACAGGACCTGCGGGCCCTCGGTGCGGGGTGGGCCCTGGATGGCGTCGATCATGGTGATGCCGCGCCGGTTCATCCGCTGGTACAGATCGTCGATGTCGAGCACCCGCGGCGTCAGGTGGTTGATATGGGTGGTGCCGACGCCGGCGATGTCGGCGGCCACCGGGGAGACCCGCGCCAATTCGTCGTACCAGGATCGCTGGATCGGGTGGCCGGACAGCGCGAACGCCGCCACCGCGGACGCGACGAACGCCCGCGCCTGGTCGGCCTCGCAGCCACCCTCGGCGGCGAGCATCCGCGCCCGGGCGGCCAGCGCGGGGTCGAACAGTTGGCGCTGGCCCAAAAAGGTGTCGATGCGGCGGCGCAGGTCGCGGTCGAAATAGCGCGGGTCGCGGGTGGCCAGCATCGAAGTGAACACCCGAAAGGGATTGCACGACAACTCTTTTGCATCGATGGGCCGAAACGCGGTCGACACCACCGGGACGGGTGAGGCCGCGTGACGCAGGTCGTAGTAGCCCACCGGCAGCATGCCGAACGCGGCGAACAGATCGGCGACGGCCACCAGCTCGGCCGGGCTGCCCACCCGGATCGCGCCGTGTCGCTCGGCGGTGACGCGCCGCAACGAGCCGAAGCGTTCGGCATTGGCATGGCGCGCTGCGTAATCGGCGTTGACCTGTCCGCTGACCTCGACCAGGGTGCCGTATGCCGGCACCTCGGCGGCGTACATCGCCGACAGGCCCGCGGCGAATTGCGCCCGAAGCTGCCAGGTGTGCAGCCATTTCGTACGGCTCACCGCGGGCCGTTCCTGCGATAGTCTCCGGCCATGAGTGAGACGCTCGACGAGGTCGACCGGATTCTGGTGCGCGAACTGGTCGCCGACGGACGGGCGACGTTGGCGGAGCTGGCCACCAGCGCCCGGCTGTCGGTCTCGGCCGTGCAGTCGCGCGTGCGCAGGCTCGAGGCGCGCGGCGTGATCTCGGGGTACTCGGCGCGCATCGACCCGGAGGCCGTCGGGCACCTGCTGTCGGCGTTCGTGGCCATCACTCCCTTGGATCCGTCTCAACCCGATGATGCGCCCGCCCGCCTCCAGCACATCGAGGAGATCGAATCGTGTCACTCGGTGGCCGGCGAGGAAAGCTACGTCCTGTTGGTACGCGTCGAGTCCGCACGGGCGCTGGAGGAACTACTGCAGCGGATCCGGACCGCGGCGAACGTCAGGACGCGAAGCACCATCATATTGAATACTTTTTACGCTGATAGGCAACGAATACCATAAAATATACGGCACACACCTCATGATTCCGTAAAAACCGGCTACCATAGGCGGCATGACCGCCACCCTGGAACGCTTCGCCCGCGCCGGTCGGCGCACCGAGCCGGACCGGGTCCACGAGGTACTGGCCCGCAGCATTCTGGTCGACGGTTTCGACCTTGTGCTCGATCTGGCCCGCTCCGCCGGCTCCTACCTGTACGACGCCCGCGACGGCCGCCGCTACCTCGACATGTTCACCTTCTTCGCCTCGTCCGCGCTGGGCATGAACCACCCCGCGCTGGCCGACGACGAGGAGTTTCGCGCCGAACTGGCGCAGGCCGCGCTGAACAAGCCGAGCAACTCCGACGTGTACTCGGTGGCGATGGCCGGTTTCGTGCAGACCTTCGCCCGGGTGCTGGGCGACCCGGCCCTGCCGCACCTGTTTTTCGTCGACGGCGGGGCGCTCGCGGTGGAGAACGCGCTCAAGGTGGCTTTCGACTGGAAGAGCCGGTTCAACGAAGCACACGGGATCGATCCCGCGCTGGGCACCCGGGTACTGCACCTGCGCGGCGCGTTCCACGGCCGCAGCGGATACACGCTGTCGTTGACCAACACCAAGCCGGTCACGGTGGCCCGCTTCCCCAAATTCGACTGGCCGCGCATCGATGCCCCGTTCATCCGGCCGGGCCTGGACGGGGCGGCCATGGCGGCGCTGGAAGCCGAATCGCTGCGACAGGCCCGCGCGGCATTCGAATGCCACCCGCACGACATCGCCTGCTTTGTGGCCGAACCCATCCAGGGCGAGGGCGGCGACCGTCACTTCCGGCCCGAGTTCTTCGCCGCCATGCGCGAGCTGTGCGACGAGTACGACGCTTTGCTGATCTTCGACGAGGTGCAGACCGGCTGCGGCCTGACCGGAACGCCGTGGGCCTACCAGCAATTGGGCGCGCATCCCGACGTGGTGGCGTTCGGCAAGAAGACCCAGGTGTGCGGCGTCATGGCGGGCCGCCGGGTCGACGACGTCGCCGACAACGTCTTCGCGGTCTCCTCGCGGGTGAACTCGACGTGGGGCGGCAACCTGGTCGACATGGTGCGCGCCCGCCGCATCCTGGAGGTGATCGAGGCCGACGAACTGTTCGAGCAGGCCGCCGAACGGGGTGCCTATCTGCGCGGCCGTCTCGACGAACTCGCCGGCGAATTTCCCGGCCTGGTGCTCGAGCCCCGCGGCCGCGGACTGATGTGTGCGTTCAGCCTGCCGACCACCGCCGACCGCGACGAGCTGATCCGCGGCCTGTGGCACCGCGCGGTGATCGTGCTGCCCTCGGGTCACGACGGCGTCCGGTTCCGTCCGGCGCTGACCGTCTCGCGCTCGGAGATCGACGCCGCGATCGGCGCCGTGCGCGCCGCGCTCAGGAACCTGAACTAGGGCTTGACCTCGCGCCGAGCCGGTTTACCCGGGTTTGCCGCGGGGTATCTGTAGCCGTGCGCCTTCCGCTGCTACCAGCGCGGCGTTGCTGCCGAAGTACCCGTGGCGTCCGGAGCGCCGTGGGATGACTCGGCGGACAACCTGCCCTAGTGCGGTAACTAATGCGACGCGGCGCGCGATGAATCAAGCGCGGGTACGAATCGGGAGGTGACAACGGTGCAGAAAGCGGACGCGCGATCAGGTGGGGATCGCTTGGGGCAGGAGGACGGCGAGGTGCTCGCCGCCATCCGGTTCGCCGTCTTGGCCACGCTTGCTGCCGTCGGCTTCCTGTTGGTCGCTGCCGTGTGGGTGAGTACGTGCCCGGGAGTGAGTGTGGACACGGTGGCGTGTGGTCCTCCCCAGCGCACGCTGTTGGCGTTCGGGGGTCCGCTGATCGCGTTGGTCGCCGGGATCTGGGCGTTCCTCCGCACTTACCGGGTGTGGAAGGCCGAGGGAACCTGGTGGGGATGGCACGGCGCCGGCTGGTTCCTCCTGACCGCCATGGCGCTGATGGTTGCCATGGGTGTTGCTCCGATCGCCGGTCCGGTACTGGCCCTTTAGGTTTGTTCTCCCGCGATCTACCGTTGATCATGCGGTGAGGAGCAGCTATGGGAGACACCTATCACGACCCGGTCGATCATCTGAGGACGACGCGACCGCTCGCCGGTGAGTCGCTGATCGACGTCCTGCACTGGCCCGGGTACCTCTTAGTTGCCGCGGCCGTGATCGGGGCCTGCGGAAGTCTTGCGGCGTTCGCCAGCGGACATCACCACGAAGGCATGACCGCGGGCATCGTCGCGGTGATCGCCGCGGTGCTGGGGCTGGCCTGGCTGGCGGTGGAGCACCGCAGGATTCGCAGGATCGCTGATCGGTGGTACACCGAACATCCCGAGGTCCACCGGCAGTGGCCGGCCAGCTAGGGAGGGCCGAACGACTTCGGCGGGCGGCCTTTTTCCGCAGGTGACCTGGCCCGACGCCGCACTGTGTGAAATCTCGCATGAAAGCGAATTCGGAGGTTACGCGCGCGAACTTCTGGGTATCAGGTCTGCACCATGATGAGTGCCGGAACGGTTGCGTTTGCGTGGTCACCCCATCATGGGGGACAACATCACGAACACACCGACATAAATGCCTACTGCGACGACGATCCAGACGACCAGCGTGACCCCGGCGATTACCGCGACGCGCCTATACCGGCGCGTCGCGTCTGTGTCGGTCGTGTCAGGCCCATCCGCATCGGGCCGAATACCCGGCGGCGATCATGACTAACCGGCTCGAACGCGAGGTCGACGGCGGACTGCGAAGCAGTAGTAGTGTCGGTCAAACATTGCCGGGAGACCATATGAACGATGCTGGATTGCACGCTAACAAGCGTCCGCGCGGCCACCGCGCCGTCGAGCTCCACGTTGCTGCGCGACTGGAGAACCTCGCAATGCTGCGCACCTTGGTCGGTGCCATCGGCACCTTCGAGGACCTGGATTTCGATGCGGTGGCGGACCTGCGGCTCGCGGTCGACGAAGTGTGCACCCGGTTGATTCGTTCGGCCACTCCCGATGCGACACTGATCGTCGTGGTCGACCCGCAAGACGACCAGTTGGTGGTGGAAGCTTCCGCGGCGTGCGACACCCACGACGTGGTGGCGCCGGGCAGCTTCAGTTGGCACGTGCTGACGTCGTTGGCCGACGACGTCCAGACTTTCCATGACGGTCGCGAGCCCAATGAGACCGGCAGTGTTTTCGGCATCACACTGACGGCGCGACGGGCGGCCTCCAGCAGGTGACAGCGCGAGCTGCCGGCGGTTCGGTTTCGCGTCCGAACGAATACGCCGATGTTCCGGACATGTTCCGTGAGTTGGCCGATGTCACGCCCGACTCGATGGAATTCCAGCGTCAACGGGACAAAATCGTCGAGCGCTGCCTGCCGCTCGCCGACCACATCGCACGTCGCTTCGAGGGCCGCGGGGAACCGCGCGACGACCTGGTGCAGGTGGCGCGCGTCGGATTGGTCAACGCCGTGGTCCGCTTCGACGTCGACGCCGGTTCGGACTTCGTTTCCTTCGCGGTGCCCACCATCATGGGCGAGGTTCGCCGCCACTTCCGCGACAACAGCTGGTCGGTGAAGGTTCCGCGGCGGTTGAAGGAACTGCACCTGCGGCTGGGCACCGCCACCGCCGATCTGTCGCAGCGGCTGGGCCGGGCGCCGACGGCGACCGAACTCGCCGCCGAGCTCGAGATGGACCGCGAAGAGGTGGTCGAGGGCCTGGTCGCCGGCAGCTCCTACAACACCTTGTCCATCGACAGTGGTGGCGGCAGCGAGGAGGAGGAAGCCCGCGCGATCGCGGACACTCTCGGTGACGTCGACACCGGCCTGGACCGCATCGAGGATCAGGAGTCGCTTCGCCCCCTGCTCGAGGCGTTGCCCGAGCGGGAGCGAACCGTGTTGGTGCTGCGCTTTTTCGAGTCGATGACGCAGACGCAGATCGCCGAGCGCGTCGGCATCTCTCAGATGCACGTGTCGCGACTGCTGGCGAAGTCGCTAACGCGGCTCCGTGACCAGTTGCAGTAGCGGCCGGGGTTCGTCGTCTTCAACCCGCAGCGGTTCCAGCAGCGGCTCGGCCCGCGGCGTCGTGACCGGAAGCGTGCCGTCCGGGTCGCAGACCCGCAACAACCTCGCCACCGCCGGGCTCGGCGCCATGGCCCAGGACACCTGGGCGGCTGAGCACGCCACATTGATCCGGTGCAGCGCTGAAAAACCCGCAGTGCCAATGAATTTCAGGCCGCGCAGGTCAAGTATCACCCGCCGGGAGCGGCCGGTGCCCTGTTGCACGTACGCGGCGAGTTGATCGGCGTTGGCCGCGTCGAGCTCACCGTCCACCGTGATCAGGGTGCCCGTCGGGCCCCAGCGGGCAGTGAACTGTGCTGTGCGGCTTTGTTGCCAAGATTGGGCCACAGACATGGCTGACTCCATCCCATTGGGGGGATTCCTGCTGTAAATACGTCAGCTACGTGAAAAAAGTTCGGAGCAGAAGGAAGGGAATTCCGCCTGCCCCCACGTCATGAACGTATAGCGGGTGGCTGTGAACTCAACCTGGTCCAAAACTCTACTCGCGGTAGCCGGGGCCTACAACGTTGTCTGTGAAATCTCTCGCCGCAGCGTTACTTGATCTCGGCGAGCACCGTGCCCTGGGTGATGGCGGCGCCGGCCTCGACGGCAAGTCCGGTGATGACGCCGTCCTTGTGGGCGGTGACCGGGTTCTCCATCTTCATCGCCTCGAGCACCACCACCAGGTCGCCTGCGGCAACCTCTTGGCCTTCCTCGACCGCGACCTTGACCACCGTGCCCTGCATGGGCGCGGTCACCGCGTCACCGGAAGCAGCCGCACCCGCGTGCGCCCCGCGCTTGCGCGCCTTGGGCTTCTTGCGGATGACACCGGCCGGATCGGCGGCGCCACCGCCCGACAGCGCCAGGTCGCCGGGCAGCGACACCTCGAGCCGGCGTCCACCGACTTCCACGACCACCTTCTGGCGCGGGCGGGCGTCCTCTTCGTCCAGCGGCTCGCCGCCGGTGAACGGCTCGATGGTGTTGTTCCACTCGGTCTCGATCCAGCGGGTGTGCACCGAGAAGCCGTCGTCGTCACCGATGAACGCCGGGTCGGACACCACGGCGCGGTGGAACGGGATGACCGTGGCCAGACCTTCGACGTGGAATTCGTCCAGCGCCCGGCGGGAGCGGGCCAGCGCCTCCTCGCGGGTGGCGCCGTAGACGATCAGCTTGGACAGCATCGAGTCGAATTGGCCGCCGATGACCGAGCCGGCCTCGACACCCGAGTCCAGCCGGACGCCGGGCCCGGTCGGGATGTCGTAGCGGGTGACCGGACCGGGCGCCGGCAGGAAGCCGCGTCCGGCGTCCTCGCCGTTGATCCGGAACTCGATGGCGTGCCCGCGCGGCGTCGGGTCCTCGGTGAGGTCGAGCTTCTCGCCGTTGGCGATCTTGAACTGCTGCAACACCAGGTCGATGCCGGCGGTTTCCTCGGTGACCGGGTGCTCGACCTGCAGGCGGGTGTTGACCTCCAGGAAGGAGATCAGGCCGTCCTGGCCGACCAGGTATTCGACGGTCCCGGCGCCGTAGTAGTGCGCCTCCTTGCAGATCCGCTTGGCCGACTCGTGGATCTCCTTGCGCTGCGCATCGCTGAGGAACGGCGCGGGCGCCTCCTCCACCAGCTTCTGGAAGCGGCGCTGCAGCGAGCAGTCCCGGGTGCCGGCGACGATGACGTTGCCGTGCTGGTCGGCGATCACCTGCGCCTCGACGTGACGGGGCTTGTCCAGGTAGCGCTCGACGAAGCACTCGCCGCGTCCGAACGCCGCGACCGCCTCGCGGGTGGCCGACTCGAACAGTTCGGGGATCTCCTCGATGGTGCGGGCGACCTTCATGCCGCGCCCGCCACCGCCGAAAGCAGCTTTGATCGCGATCGGCACGCCGTATTCCTTGGCGAAAGCGACGACCTCGTCGGCGTCCTTCACTGGTTCAGGGGTGCCGGGCACCAGCGGGGCCTGCGCGCGGGCGGCGATGTGTCGTGCGGTGACCTTGTCGCCGAGGTCGCGGATCGACTGCGGGCTGGGCCCGATCCAGATCAGGTTCGCGTCCAGGACCGCCTGAGCGAAGTCGGCGTTCTCCGACAGGAAGCCGTAGCCGGGGTGGATGGCGTTGGCGCCGGACTTGGCCGCCGCATCAAGGATTTTGCCGAAGTCCAGGTAGGACTCCGCCGAAGTTTGACCGCCCAAAGCGAACGCCTCGTCGGCCAGACGCACGTGCGGTGCGTCGGCGTCGGGCTCGGCGTACACCGCCACGCTGGACAGGCCCGCATCGCGGGCCGCGCGGATCACCCGGACAGCGATTTCGCCGCGGTTGGCGACGAGCACTTTGGAGATCCTCGAGCTGGCGTGACTAGCCACTGCGCCTCCTGTTTGGCATATCCGCAGACGCATTTCTGCGGGCTTCTCTAAGAGAATTTCTTACAACGAGTTCTCGGGAAGTCTAAGCGGCGCGCCGTTCGGCCCGACGAGGCGGTCCATGTTTTTTCAGGACGACTCGCGCAGCCTGCGCTTGATGCGGGCGAGCATCGCCGACAAGCCGCGCAACCGCAGCGGGCTGATCAGAGCGGCCAACCCGAGGTCGGCATAGAAATCCTCGGGCACCGCCAAAATGGCGGCGGCGGGCTGCTCGTCGAGACCGGCCGCCAGAATCGACGCGAACCCGCGCGTGGTGGGCGATTCGGCCGGCGCGCTGAAGTGCAGCCGCACCCGGTCGGGGTCGCTGGCGTCGACATGCATGAACAACGGGGTCTGGCACTCGGGGACCGGCTCCATGGCCGCCTCTTCGAGGTCGGACGGCAGCGCCGGAAGTTCGTTGGCGAATTCCAGCAGCAGCACCAGCTTGTCCTGGCCCTCGACTTCGGCGAAGTCGGACACCACTTCGGCTAAGGGAGCGGGCAGACTCATAAGACAGTCATCGCTTCGCCATCAGACCGCAACGGCGCCCGGCTCTTCACCCGCCACGATCGGCGTGCGCACGGTGTTGCCCCACTCCGTCCACGATCCGTCGTAGTTGCGCACCCCGGGCTTGCCCAGCAGATGCGTCAGCACGAACCAGGTGTGGCTGGAGCGCTCGCCGATGCGGCAGTACACGACGGTCTTGTCGTCCGGCTCGATGAAGCCGTACAGCTCCTCGAGCTCCTCGCGGCTGCGGAACCGGCCGCTCTCGTCGACCGCCTTGGCCCACGGGATCGACCGGGCGGTGGGGATGTGGCCGCCGCGCAGCACGCCCTCCTCGGGGTATTCGGGCATGTGCGTGCGCTTGCCGGTGTACTCGTCGGGCGAGCGCACGTCGATCAACGGCTGGCTGCCGAGAATGCCCAGCACGTCGTCCTTGAAGGCGCGGATGGGCCCGTCGTTGCGCGTCACGACCGGGTAGCCGCTGGACGTCTTGGTGGGGACGTCCAGGGTGGTCTCCCGGCGTTCGGCCAGCCACAGATCACGGCCGCCGTTGAGCAGCCGCACGTCCGGGTGGCCGAACAGGGTGAACACCCACAGCGCATAGGCCGCCCACCAGTTGCTCTTGTCGCCGTAGATCACCACGGTGTCGTCGCGGGCGATGCCCTTGCGGTCCATCAACTCCGCGAACTGCGCTCCGTCGATGTAATCGCGGACCCGGGGGTCGTTGAGGTCGGTGTGCCAGTCGACCTTCACCGCGCCGGGGATGTGACCGACGTCGTAGAGCAGAACGTCCTCGTCGGATTCGACGATCGCCAGACCGGGGGTGCCTTGGTTGGCGGACAGCCAGTCGGCGGTGACCAGTCGCTCGGGGTGGGCGTAGGCCGACAATGTCGGGCTTGGATCGGCGGGTAATGACACGTGATCGAGCCTACCGTCAGGGCTGGTTCGCGGCCCACAGCGCGGACACCGACAGCCCGACCCGCCCCAGCAGAGACCGCAGCAGCGGCAGGCTGACGCCGATCACGTTCGACGGGTCGCCGTCGATGCCGTCGACGAACCAGCCGCCCAGGCCGTCCAGGGTGAAGCCGCCGGCCACCTGCCACGGTTCTCCGTGGGCGACATAAGCCCGCACGTCCACGTCCGATGGTTTGGCGAAATGAACTGTAGTACAACGTGATTCGATTTCACGGTGGGTAGTGACACCGTCGCGCAGCCGCAGCAGGCAGTGCCCGGTGTGCAACTCGCCGGAACGACCACCCATCAGGCGCCACTGGCTCGCGGCGGCCTCGGCCGATCCCGGTTTCCCGCACAGCCGGCCGTCGAGAGACAACATCGAATCACAGCCGATGACAACGCAACTGGCCGCGACGCCGGCGTCAAGCTCGCGAACGACCTGTTCGGCCTTGGCCCGGGCGAGGGCGCACACCACGTCGCCGGGCGACGCGTTCGGGCCCAGCGCGGCGGCGACGGCGTCCTCGTCGACGCCGGAGACCACGACCAACGGATCGATGCCGGCCTGGCGCAGGACTTTGAGCCGGCCGGTGGAGGCCGACGCCAGCACCAGGCGGGTCAATGCCTCATGTGCGTCATTTGCTGGAACGTGAGCCGCTGATAGTTGGACATCGCGAAACGCAGCCGGTCGACCGGCAGGCCCCAGCGGGTCTGCTCGGGCTGTTCGGACTCCGGTGCGCCGCCGGCGACGGAGGCGAGCGCGGCCACCAGCGCGGCCACCTCCTCGTCGGTGGGGTGACCCTTGAGTATCTGGATGTGCGGCTCGTCCGCCGGGGACGCGGTTTCAGTTGTCGCGGAACCGTTTTCGTCGCTCATAGGGGTATGTTCCCGTGCTTCTTGGGGGGCAGGTGGGAGATCTTGCGTTCCAGCAGCCGCAGCGCCGTTCCGATGTAACCGCGGGTGTGCGACGGCGGGATCACCGCGTCGACGTAGCCCCGCTCCGCGGCGACATAGGGGTTGACCAGGGTGTCCTCGTACTCCTGCTGCAACTGCAGCCGCAGCGCGTCGACGTCCTTGCCCTCCTTGGCCGCCTCGCTCAGCTGCTTGCGGTAGACGAACCCGACGGCACCGGAGGCGCCCATCACGGCGATCTGCGCCGACGGCCACGCCAGGTTGACGTCGCAGCCCATGTCCTTGGAGCCCATCACGCAGTAGGCGCCGCCATAGGCCTTGCGGGTGATGACGGTGATCTTGGGGACCGTGGCCTCGCCGTAGGCGAACAGCAGCTTGGCGCCGCGGCGAATGATGCCGTTGTACTCCTGGCCGGTGCCGGGCAGGAAGCCCGGGACGTCCACCAGCATGATGATCGGGATGTTGAAGCAGTCGCAGGTCCGCACGAACCGGGCCGCCTTCTCCGAGGCGTTGATGTCCAGGCAGCCGGCGAACTGGGTCGGCTGGTTGGCCACGATCCCGACCGGGCGGCCCTCGACGCGGCCGAATCCGACGACGATGTTCTGCGCGTAGCCGCCCTGGACCTCCAGGAATTCGTCGTCGTCGAGGATCCGGGTGATCACCTCGTGCATGTCGTAGGGCTGGTTGGGCGAGTCCGGGATCAGCGTGTCCAGCTCGAGGTCCTCGTCGGTGAGGTTGTCCTCGATGGCGCCCGGGGGATGCGGCTCGGCGTAGCGGGGCGCGTCGGTGGCGTTGTTGGGCGGCAGGTAGCTCAGCAGGTCGCGAACCCAGTCGAAGGCGTCCTGCTCGCCGGAGGCGACGTAGTGCAGGGTGCCCGACTTGGCCATGTGGGTGTGGGCGCCGCCCAGCTCCTCCATGGTGACGTCCTCACCGGTGACGGTCTTGATGACGTCCGGCCCGGTGATGAACATCTGGCTGGTCTGGTCGACCATCACCACGAAGTCGGTCAGGGCGGGGGAGTACACGTGCCCACCGGCGGCGGCGCCCATGATCAGCGAGATCTGCGGGATGACGCCCGACGCCAGGATGTTGTTCCGGAAGATCTTGCTGTACAGGCCCAGCGAGACGACGCCCTCCTGAATCCGCGCGCCGGCGCCGTCGTTGATGCCGATCAGCGGGCGGCCGGTCTTGATGGCCAGTTCCTGGATCTTGACGATCTTCTCGCCGTACACCTCGCCGAGGCTGCCGCCGAACACCGTGGCGTCCTGACTGAAGATGCACACGTCGCGGCCGTCAATGGTGCCGTAGCCGGTGATCACGCCGTCGCCCAGCGGCCGGTTGTTCTCCAGGCCGAAGTTCTTGCTGCGGTGGCGTGCCAGCGCGTCGAGCTCCACGAACGAGTCCTCGTCGAGCAGGGCGAGAATGCGCTCGCGGGCGGTCAGCTTGCCCTTGGCGTGCACCTTCTCGACGGCCTCTTCACCCACCGGGTGCAGCGACTCTTCCCGGCGCTTGTGCAGCTCGGCCAGCTTGCCCGCGGTGGTGTGGATGTCGATGGTGTGCTCGGCAGCGGGTTCCGCAGTGTGGTCGGTAACGCTCGTCATGGGAGTCGAGCTTAGCCGCGCGGTACTGTCCGCTGATGGACGCCCGCCCGTTGGGAACCGCGGACTGGGCGGCCGAATGCGACGTGCTCGTGGCGGGGTCCGGCGGCGGCGGGGTGACCGGTGCGTACACCGCGGCCCGCGAGGGCCTCGACGTGCTGCTGGTCGAGGCGACGTCGAAATTCGGTGGCACCACCGCCTACTCCGGCGGGGGCGGCGTCTGGTTTCCGTGCAATCCCGTGCTGGTCCGCGCCGGCACCGACGACACCATCGAGGACGCGCTCACCTACTACCGCGCCGTGGTCGGTGACCGCACCCCCCGCGAGCTGCAGGAAACCTTTGTCCGCGGCGGCGCCGGGCTGATCGAGTACCTGGAGGCCGATTCGAATCTGAAGTTCGTGCCGTTGCCCTGGCCCGACTACTACGGCAAGACGCCGAAGGCGCGCCTGGACGGTCAGCGCCACATCGCGGCCAAGCCGCTGGCGGTGGCCGCCGCCCCCGAATTCCGCGAGGTGATCCGGGGGCCGCTGGACACCGACCGGCTCGGCGCCGAACCCCCGTCCGATTACTACCTCGGGGGTCGTGCCCTGATCGCGCGGTTCCTCAAGGCGATCGGGCAATACCCGACCGCGTCGCTGCAGCGCGACAGCGCCCTGGTCGAGCTGGTGATGGCCGACGGTCGCGTCACGGGCGCGATCGTCGAGACCGCCGGCGAGCGCCGCGCGATCCGCGCGCGCCGGGGGGTGCTGCTGGCCGCCGGGGGCTTCGAAGCCAACGAGGAGTTGCGCCGGCGCTACCGCGTGCCGGGAACATCGCGAGACACCATGGGCGGCCCGGGCAGTCGCGGCCTGGCGCTGCAGGCCGGCATCGCCGCGGGCGCCGACACCGACCTGCTGGACCAGGCCTGGTGGTCACCGGGCCTGACCCATCCCGACGGTCGCTCGGCGTTCGCGCTGTGGTTCACCGGCGGCATCTTCGTCAACCAGGACGGCAACCGGTTCGTCAACGAGTCGCGAGCCTACGACCGCGCCGGCCGCGAGATCATCGCGCAACTGCAGGACGGGTCAATCACGTTGCCGTACTGGATGATCTACGACGACTCCGACGGCGAGGTGCCGCCGGTGAAGGCGGCCAACGTCACCATCGTCGAGACCGAGAAATACGTCGCCGCCGGCCTGTGGCACACCGCGGACACCCTCGAGGAACTCGCCGAGAAGATCGGTGTGCCGGGGCAGAACCTGGCGGCGACGGTGGCCCGGTTCAACGGCTTCGCCGCCGCCGGCGTCGACGAGGACTTCGGCCGCGGCGACGAGGCCTTCGACCGAGCCTTCTCGGCGGGCGCGTCGCCGCTGGTGCCCATCGACTCACCGCCCTATCACGCCGCCGCCTTCGGCATCTCCGATCTGGGCACCAAGGGCGGTCTGCGCACCGACTCCGCGGCGCGGGTGCTCGACGTATCCGGCAAACCCATCCGCGGCCTGTACGCGGCGGGCAACACCATGGCCGCACCCAGCGGCACGGCGTATCCCGGCGGGGGCAACCCGATCGGAACCAGCATGCTGTTCAGCCATTTGGCCGTGCTGGACATGCGCGACCCGCACCCCTGAGTTCTAGGCTGGGTGCGGTGACAGAACGAGATCGGCTTCGAGCGCCCCTGGACGGCGGCGCGTTGCGCGCCGAGTTGATCGGCACCGGGCTGGGCTGGCGCAAGCTCGAGGTCGTCGAGCAGACCGGCTCGACCAACGCCGACCTGCTGGCGCGCGCCGCGGCGGGCGACGACGTCGCCGGTGCCGTGTTGATCGCCGAGCACCAGACCGCGGGTCGCGGCCGGCACGGCCGCGGCTGGTCGGCCACGCCGCGGGCCCAGATCACCATGTCGGTCGGGGTCAGCGTCGTCGACGTCCCGACCGCCGGGTGGGGCTGGCTGCCGCTGGCCACCGGGGTGGCGGTGGTCGACACCGTGACGCCGTTGCTGGCGGGGACCGGGGCCCAGGCGGGTCTCAAGTGGCCCAACGACGTGCTGGCCGGCCCGCCGGATTCGCCGGGCAAGCTGGCCGGAATCCTCGCCGAGGTGGCAAAGCCCGTCGTGGTAATGGGCTTGGGGCTCAACGTGACTCAGTCCGCCGACGAGATCGACGGCCCCGGCGCGACGTCGCTGCTCGACCTGGGTGTCGCCGCGCCGGACCGCACCCGGCTGGTGTCCGCCCTGCTGCGAGAGCTGGGGCGGCGGATCGTGGCCTGGCGCGCCGCGCGCGGGGCCGACTGGGCGCTGGCCGCCGACTACCGGGCCCGCAGCCTGACCATCGGCAACCGGGTGCGCGCGCACCTGCCCGGCGGCAAGCAGGTCGACGGGACCGCGAGCGCGATCGACGACCAGGGCAGGCTATGCCTGGAAAGTGGCGGGCAGACCGTCGTCGTCGCGGCCGGCGACGTGGTGCATTTGCGGGGCTAATGTCAGTCCATGGGCTACCCGGATAACGTTCTGGCCGCCGGCGAACACGTCATCGTGCACCGCCACCCGCACTGGAAACGGCTGATCTGGCCGGTGCTGGTTCTCATCCTGGTGACCGGACTGGCCGCGTTCGGCTCGGGATACCTCAACTCGACGCACTTTGAGCAGCTCGCCAAGAACATCATCTACGGCGTCATCTGGGGGATCTGGCTGGTGATCGTGGGCTGGCTGACGCTGTGGCCATTCGCGAGCTGGCTGACCACCCATTTCGTGGTGACCAACCGGCGGGTGATGTATCGGCACGGGGTGGCCACCCGCACCGGGATCGATATACCGCTGGCCCGGATCAACAGCGTGGAATTCCGCGACCGGATCACCGAGCGCATGTTGCGCACCGGGACGCTGATCATCGAATCGGCGTCACAAGATCCGTTGGAGTTCTACGACATTCCGCGGCTGCGCGAGGTGCACGCGCTGCTGTATCACGAAGTCTTCGACACCTTGGGTTCCGAGGAATCGCCCAGCTGACCCAGGCGGCCGGCCCGGTTGCGCCAGGCCCGCAGCAGCGTGACGTTGCCACCTTCGATCTCGTCCTCGAAGATTTCGGCGATACCGCCGGCGGTAAGCGCGGATTCCAGGGCCTTCTCGGGGTCGCGGGCGAACTGGTCGGGAAACACCCAGCGCCGAAACGCCCAGAACCGGAACGCCATCTGCAACAAGTTGCCGATGAGGTAGGCCGAGATGAAGTCGGCGATGTTCTCCACCGCCAGCGACACCGTGGGCTCGCGCAGCTGCAACACGTAGCTGGAGAACCACAGCGGTGCCATGGAGAGCAGCACCCCCACGCCGCTGAACGCGAAGAACAGCAGCGCCTCGTGGTGACGCTCGCGCCCGCCGCGATTGCGGAAGCTCCATTCCCGGTTCAGCACGTAGGACGCGATGACCGCGACAATGCCGGCGATCACCTTTGCGGTCACCGGTTTGGATTCCAGAATTGTCAGCTTCAGCGTGTAGAAAATCACCGAGTCGATGACAAAAGTGGTTCCGCCGACGATGGCGAATTTGATCAGTTCGTGGTGGCGTAGCAAATAGGGCTGCATAACCCTAGGCAGACGCGAAATCGTGGCTTCGGCGAAGGACACAACACGTCAGTGTACGGACGGACACAAATTCGACGCAAAATTGTACGTAACAATTCGGTGTCGGCCCCGGTCAACACGCCTTTAGCGCCGGTGTGTTTCCCCGTGACACCATGATGGCCGTGCCGAGTACACGCCCGCCGGGCGAAGCCCCCCTCCGAGCGGCCCCCGCGGCCTCCCGTACCGCCTCCCGCGCCGTTCCCGTCGTCGCGATGGTCGGCGGCGGTCAGCTCGCCCGAATGACCCACCAAGCGGCGATCGCCTTGGGGCAGACGCTGCGGGTGCTGGCCACCGCCGCCGACGAGCCGGCCGCGCTGGTCGCGCCCGACGTCGTCATCGGTTCGCACACCGAAATCGAAGACCTGCGCCGGGTGGCGGCGGGCGCCGACGTGCTGACCTTCGACCACGAACACGTGCCGAACGAACTGCTGGACAAGCTGGTCGCCGAGGGCGTCAACGTGGCGCCGCCGCCGCAGGCGCTGGTGCACGCGCAGGACAAGCTCGTCATGCGCCGGCGGCTCGACGCCCTCGGCGTCCCGGTGCCCCGCTATGCCGAGATCGGCAGCCTCGACGAACTCGACGCCTTCGCGCGCCGCATCGCCGGCCCCGTGGTGGTGAAAGCGGTCCGCGGCGGTTACGACGGGCGCGGGGTGCGGATGGCGCGCGACCCTTCGCACGCCCGCGAGATCGCGGCCGCCTTCCTGGCCGACGGGGTCCCGGTGATGGCCGAGGAGCAGGTGAAGCTTCGCCGCGAACTGTCGGCCCTGGTGGCACGGTCACCGTTCGGTCAGGGTGCGGCGTGGCCGGTCGTCGAGACGGTGCAGCGAGACGGGATCTGCGTGCAGGTGATCGCGCCCGCGCCGGAGCTGCCCCGCGAAAAGGCCGCGGCCGCGCAACAGCTGGCGCTGCGGCTGGCCGCCCAGCTCGGCGTGGTCGGGGTGCTCGCCGTCGAGCTCTTCGAGACGGCGGGACCTTCCGGCGGCGAGCTGCTGGTCAACGAGCTGGCGATGCGGCCGCACAACTCCGGGCACTGGACCATGGACGGATCGCGCACCAGTCAGTTCGAGCAGCACCTGCGCGCGGTGCTGGACTACCCGCTCGGCGATACCGACGCCATCGCACCGCTGACCGTGATGGCCAACGTGCTGGGCGCCGCCAACCCGCCGCGGATGAGCGTGGACGAGCGGCTGCACCACCTGTTCGCGCGGATGCCCGACGCCCGCGTCCACCTCTACGGCAAACAAGAACGGCCCGGCCGCAAGGTCGGGCACATCAACTTCGTCGGCTCCGGGCCGGCGGACCGGAAATACGTCGCGAAGCTGCGGGAACGCGCCGAGCTGGCGGCACACTGGTTGTCACACGGGCAATGGAGCGACGGATGGGATCCACATGGCGCCGGCGACGATGCAGAGCAAAGCGATGGGGAGGAGCGGCGAAAATGACCGAGAGACCGCCTCGGGTCGGTGTGATCATGGGCAGCGACAGCGACTGGTCGGTGATGCAAGACGCCGCGGCGGCGCTGGCCGAGTTCGACGTGCCGGCCGAGGTTCGGGTGGTTTCGGCGCATCGCACCCCGCAGGTGATGTTCGACTACGCGCGTGACGCTGCCGGGCGTGGTCTCGAGGTGATCATCGCCGGGGCCGGGGGAGCCGCGCACCTGCCCGGAATGGTCGCGTCCGCGACGCCGCTGCCGGTGATCGGTGTGCCGGTGCCGCTGGAGCGCCTCGACGGCCTGGACTCGTTGCTGTCGATCGTGCAGATGCCCGCGGGCGTGCCGGTGGCCACGGTCTCCATCGGCGGAGCCCGCAACGCCGGACTGCTGGCCGTGCGCATCCTCGGCTCGTCGGACCCGGCGCTGCGGGCGCGGATCGTCGACTTCCAGGAACAGCTGGCGCAGAGCGTCCGGGCCAAGGATGAGGCGCTGCAGCAACGCCAGGGTAAAGTTACCGGCGAGTAGCAAGGCGAATAGGAGGCTCTCAAGATGGCTGGATGGGCGGGAAACCCCGACTTCGATCTGTTCCAACTGCCCGAGGAGCACACCGAGTTGCGGGCCGCGATTCGCGCGCTGGCGGAGAAGGAGATCGCTCCGCACGCCGCCGACGTGGACGAGAATTCCCGCTTCCCCGACGAGGCGCTTGCGGCGCTGAACGCCTCCGGGTTCAACGCCGTGCACGTGCCCGAGGAGTACGGCGGGCAGGGCGCGGACTCGGTGGCGGCGTGCATCGTGATCGAGGAGGTCGCCCGCGTCGACACGTCGGCGTCGCTGATTCCCGCGGTGAACAAGCTGGGCACCATGGGGCTGATCCTGCGCGGCTCCGACGAGCTGAAGAAGCAGGTGCTGCCGTCGATCGCGGACGGCTCGGCGATGGCGTCCTACGCGCTGAGCGAGCGGGAGGCAGGCAGCGACGCGGCGGCGATGCGGACCCGGGCCAAGGCCGACGGGGACGACTGGATTCTCAACGGCGCCAAGTGCTGGATCACCAACGGCGGCAAGTCGAGCTGGTACACGGTGATGGCCGTGACCGATCCCGACAAGGGTGCCAACGGCATCTCGGCGTTCATGGTGCACCGCGACGACGAGGGCTTCACCGTCGGGCCCAAGGAGCGCAAACTCGGCATCAAGGGCTCACCGACCACCGAGCTGTACTTCGAGAACTGCCGCATCCCGGGCGACCGGATCATCGGAGACCCCGGCACCGGCTTCAAGACCGCGCTGGCGACGCTGGACCACACCCGGCCCACCATCGGCGCCCAGGCGGTCGGCATCGCCCAGGGCGCGTTGGACGCCGCCATCGCCTACACCAGGGATCGCAAGCAGTTCGGCCGTCCGGTCAGCGACAACCAGGGTGTGCAGTTCATGCTCGCCGACATGGCCATGAAGGTCGAGTCCGCCCGGCTGATGGTGTACCACGCGGCCGCCCGCGCGGAGCGAGGCGAATCCCACCTGGGCTTCATCTCCGCGGCGTCCAAGTGCCTGGCCTCCGACGTCGCGATGGAAGTCACCACCGACGCGGTGCAACTGTTCGGCGGCGCCGGCTACACCCTCGACTTCCCCGTCGAGCGGATGATGCGCGACGCCAAGATCACCCAGATCTACGAGGGCACCAATCAGATTCAGCGCGTGGTGATGTCGCGTGCGCTGCTGCGCTGATCGTTTTCCGGCGATGCTGTTGCGGGAAGCCGAACCGCACCGCTTAGGATCTCCACTCGGTGCGTGAAGTCCACACCGACAGTCGGTAAACAGCCACCGACTCACGTCCGACCACCGTCACAGCGCACAGGGCTTATCGCGGCAAGGGGGTCTGCGGTGCAGAACGTGACGTCCGATGCTCGTCCACAGATGGCCGGCAATTGATACCGACGCGCGCTCCGGTCGCACCTGAGGCGAGTTGGCAGTCATTGTCGTTGCTATTGGTCGAGGACGACCGCGCGGACGCGGTGCTGGTGGAAGAACTGATCAGCGACGCGGTGGCCGATATTCGGGTGGTGTGGGCGCAGTCGATGGCGCATGCCGAACGCGAGCTCGAGTCCGCCCGGCCCGACTGTGTGCTGTTGGATCTGCACCTGCCCGACGCCAGCGGGATCGACGCGTTGAACCGCATCGCCAACCGCGATGCCACCGTTCCGATCGTGGTGCTGACCGGCCTGAACGACGAGTACTTCGGGGCTTCGGCGGTCGCCGCCGGTGCCCAGGACTACTTGGTCAAGGGCCGGGTCGAGCCGGAAATGCTGCGCCGCGCGCTGCTGTACGCCATCGAGCGCAAGCGCGCCGAACTCATCGCCGCCGATCTGCACGCGACGCAGCTGCGAGCCCGGGAGAACGCGCTGCTGGAACGCGGCCTGCTGCCCTCCCCGCTGCTGCTGGACAATCCGGGCGTCGACATCGTGGCCCGGTACCGGCCGAGCCGCGAAGACGCTTTGCTGTGCGGGGACTTCTACGACGTGGTCCAGACGCCCGACCGGATCGTGCACGTGCTGATCGGCGACGTCGCCGGGCACGGCCCGCACGAGGCGGCGCTGGGCGCGGCCCTGCGGATCGCGTTTCGCGCGCTCACCTTCGCCGGTGTGCACGGCGTCGAACTGATGCGCCAGCTCGAACGGGTCTTGTATTCGGAACGCACCGCCACCGGGATTTTCGCGACGGTGCTCAGCCTCAAGATCTCGCCTGAAAGCCCACGGGTCGGCGTCATCCGCGCCGGCCATCCCGGGATGCTGTTGCAGGCCGGCGGAACCGTGCAGTGGCTCGAGCCGCCGGGCGGCCCGGCACTGGGCCTGTGCGCGGGCGACTGGCCGTCCGAGGAGCTGGAGCTGCGCGCGGGTGAAGGCCTGCTCTTGCTGACCGACGGACTCTACGAGGGATATTCGGGTGAGGGCACGCAACGACTGGGCGAGGACGGCCTGCTTGCCCTGGCCCGCTCGCACGCGGACCGCCCCGGCCCGGCGTTCGTCGACGCGCTGATCAACGGTGCCCAGGAACTCGCGCAGCCGCGCGGCGGCCTTACCGATGACATCGCCGTCCTGCGTCTCGAGAGGACTACCACGTGACGGCACTGCGTCCGATTCGGTTGACGGAGCTCACCGTTCGGGGATGGCTGGCACTCGTGTTGTGGATCATGGGCGCGACGGTGCTCGTCGGCGCGCTGATCGGTGCGGCGTTGCTGCATCGCGCCGACGAGGTGTCGCGCGAGATGGCCGCCGGGATTCAGCCGGCGCGGGTCGCGGCGGCCCGCCTGCAGGCGGCTCTGCGTGACCAGGAGACGGGTCTGCGTGGGTACCTGATCTCCGCTGACCGGCAGTTCCTCGCGCCGTATTACGACGGGCAGCGCGCCGAACAGGCTGCCGCCGAAGAGATTCGGCGATTGGTGGGCGGGCGCGCGCAGGTGATCGCCGATCTGGACGCCGTCGAAACGGCGGCCGCGGACTGGCGGACCAGCTATGCCGAGCCGCTGATCACCAACGTGGCCCCCAAGACGCCAAGCGTCATCGGGCCCCGCACGGCCGACCTGGGCAAGAGCAAATTCGACCATCTCCGCGAGCTTTTCGATACGCAGAACACGCACCTGGCGGTGGCCGCTGCGGCGGCTACCGACGAACTCAACGAGATCAACAGCTGGCGCGACTGGGTGCTGGGCGCCACGGTGCTGATCGTCATTGGGGCAGCCCTGGTGCTGGGCTTGCTCAGTCGGTCCGCGATCACCCGGCCGATCGCGGCGCTGGCCGCGGCCTGCCGCAGGATCGCCGAGGGCAATTTCGACGTCACCATCTCGGCTCCCACGCGGCCCAGAGACATTCGGAACATGGCGATCAACGTGGAGAACATGCGCAAGCGCATGGTCGAGGATCTCGGGCTGTCGCAAAGCGCCCAGGCGCAGCTTGATGAGCAGGCCGCCGAATTGCGCCGCTCCAACACCGAACTCGAGCAGTTCGCCTACGTCGCCTCCCATGACCTGCAGGAGCCTCTGCGCAAGGTCGCCTCGTTCTGCCAGCTGCTGGAAAAACGCTACGGCGACAAGCTCGACGAGCGCGGCATCGAATACATCGGCTTCGCGGTCGATGGCGCCAAGCGCATGCAGGCGCTGATCAACGACCTGCTCACCTTCTCCCGGGTCGGCCGGCTGGGCACCACCGAAACCGAGGTGAAGCTCGACGCGACGCTGGATGCCGGCCTGGCCAACCTGGCCGTCGCGATCGAGGAGACCGACGCCGAAATCGTGCGTCCGGCCCAGCCGCTCCCGCAGATCGTCGGGGATCCGATGCTGCTGACGATGCTGTGGCAGAACCTCATCGGCAACGCAATCAAGTTCCGGCACAAGGACCGTCGCCCCCGCATCGCCATCGAATGCTCGCCGGGCAGCGGCACGCACGACGGCGAATGGGTGCTGAGCGTGGCGGACAACGGCATCGGCATTCCGGAGGAATTCTCCGACAAGGTCTTCGTGATCTTCCAGCGGCTGCACGGCCGGGATGTGTACGCCGGCACCGGAGTCGGCCTGGCGCTGGTCAAGAAGATCATCGAGCATCACGGCGGCACCGTCCGGATCGACACGTCCTACACCGACGGGACCCGATTCGAATTCACCCTGCCCATGCCCGAACCCGTCGACGAAACAGACTCGGTCGCTTTGGAAGGAGCGCATCAATGACGACACCAGAAGGCAGAGCAATCGACATCCTGCTCGTCGAGGACGATCCGGGCGACGAGCTCATCACGCGAGAAGCGTTCGAACACAACAAACTCAAGAACAGGCTGCATGTCGCGCACGACGGCGAGGAAGGCCTCAACTACCTCTACCGGCGCGGTGAGTTCGCTGACGCGCCGCGGCCCGACCTCATCCTGCTCGACCTGAATCTGCCCAAATACGACGGCCGCCAGCTGCTGGAAAAGGTCAAGTCCGATCCCGATCTGGCTCGCATCCCGGTCGTGGTGCTCACCACCTCCTCGGCCGAGGAAGACATCCTCAAGAGCTACAAGCTGCACGCGAACGCCTACGTCACCAAACCCGTTGATCTGGACCAATTCATGAAGGCGGTCCGGCAGATCGACGAGTTTTTCGTTCAGGTGGTGCGGCTGCCGGGCAACGGCGCCTGATCGCGTGGCGTCCGCCGCGATAGCCAGGTGATCAGCCATCCGAGCATGATCAGCAGCAGGAACACGGTCAGTTAGCCGGCCGCGCCGTATGGCGGTCGCCGGCCGACCCCAGCGGCAGGCCCGTGCCGCCGCCAGTGGCGGCCGAAACCGGACCCGCGGCTGCGCTGTGTTCTCGACGACCCATCACCCACGCATGCTACGTGGCGGTGCTTGGCAAATAGCCGCCGCACAGGTACCTCTTATTAAAAGTCAAGGGTTTGTATATTCACGATTGATTAACTTTTGTGGTCCCCTGGATAGCAGCCGGCGGCGAGCCCTGCGCATCCGCCGCCGCGATGTGCGAAGGAGTTGCGTGAGGTTCCCTCGATATGGCGCCGCGTTGGGTCTGGTGGCCGTCACCGCGCTGGCGCTGACGGGGTGCGGCGGCAACTCGAACTCCTCGGGCTCCGGCGCCAAGTCGGCGCCGGTGGACTGCGGCGGCAAGAAGGTGCTGAAAGACAGCGGCTCGACCGCGCAGCAAAACGCGATCGAGCAGTTCGTCTACGCCTACGTCCGGGCCTGCCCCGGCTACACGCTGGATTACAACGCGAACGGGTCCGGCGCCGGCGTGACCGAGTTCGTCAACAACCAAACCGACCTCGCCGGTTCCGATGTCCCCCTTGACCCGTCCACGGGTCAGAACGACCGGGCGGCGCAGCGGTGCGGTTCGCCGGCCTGGGATCTGCCCACGGTGTTCGGGCCGATCGCGGTCACCTACCACCTGACCGGTGTGAGCGGGCTGAAACTGGACGGGCCCACCGTCGCGAAGATCTTCAACGGCGCCATCACCAAGTGGGATGACCCTGCACTGAAGGCCATCAACTCGGGCCTCAACCTGCCGTCGACTCCCATCGCGGTCATCTTCCGCAGTGACAAATCCGGTACCACGGCGAACTTTCAGAAGTATTTGGACGGCGCGTCCAACGGCGCGTGGGGCAAGGGCTCCAGCGAGACGTTCAACGGCGGGGTCGGACAGGGCGCCAGCGGGAACAACGGCACGTCGGCGCTGCTGCAGAACACCGAGGGGTCGATCACCTACAACGAGTGGTCGTTCGCGGTGGGCAAGCAGCTGACCATGGCGTCGATCATCACGTCGGCGGGCCCGGACGCGGTGCCGATCACCAAGGACTCCGTCGAGAAGACGATCGCCGGTGCGACCTTCAGCGGGCAGGGCAACGACCTGGTGCTGGACACCTCGTCGTTCTACAAGCCGACGCAGTCCGGCGCGTACCCGATCGTGCTCGCGACCTATGAAATCGTCTGCTCGAAGTACCCGGACGCGGCCACGGGCGCGGCGGTGAAGGCGTTCATGCAGGCCGCGATCGGTCCGGGCCAGGACGGTTTGGACCAGTACGGTTCCATCCCGCTGCCCAGCGCGTTCACGGCGAAGCTGTCGAGCGCGGTCAATGCGATTTCCTGACGATGCCAAGGAGGCTCGAGGGTGAGCGATAGCGGGCCTGCCTCGCGGGTCGGGTCCTGGTTCGGCCCCTACCGGCTGGTGCGACTTCTGCGCCAGGGCGGCATGGGTGAGGTGTACGAGGCCGAGGACACCCGCAAGCGCCGCATGGTGGCCCTGAAACTCATCTCCCAGCAGTTCACCGGCAACTCGGAGTTCCGTGCGCGCCTGCAGCGCGAGGCCGACATCGCGGGGCGGCTGACCGAACCGCATGTGGTGCCGATCCATGACTACGGCGAGTTCGATGGGCGCTTCTACGTGGACATGCGCCTTGTCGACGGCGTCGATCTGGGCACTCTGTTGCACCGGGACGGGCCGCTGGCCCCACCGCGGGCGATCGCCATCATCCGCCAGGTCGCCGCCGCGCTGGACGCGGCGCACGCCGCCGGCGTGACGCACCGCGATGTCACACCGGGCAACATTTTGGTCACCCCCAGCGACTTTGCCTACCTGGCGGATTTCGGCATCGCGCGGGCCGCGACCGATCCGGGGCTGACCCAGGTCGGGACCGCGATCGGAACCTATTACTACATGGCCCCGGAACGATTCACCGACGACGAGGTCACCCATAGCGCCGACATCTATTCGCTCGCATGTGTTTTGAGTGAGTGCCTGACCGGATCACCGCCCTACCGGGCGGAAACCGTCGAACGGCTGGTCGCCGCGCATCTGACGAAGACGGCCCCGCCGCCCAGCCAATTGCGCCCCGGCGCGATTCCGCCCGCCTTGGATCACGTGATCGCCAAGGGCATGGCCAAACGTCCCGAGGAGCGCTACCGCACCGCAGGCGAATTCGCCGCCGCCGCCCATGAAGCGTTGACCGGATCCCAGCAGCTGCAGGCCAGCACGATTCTGCGCGAGGGGCAGAGCGCGGCGCTGGGCGCGGCTGCCAACGATCAGCGCGTGGCGCGCGAGCCGGGTTCGTTCGCGTCGGCACCGAGCGCCGACACCGTGGCGGGTCCGTGGCCCTCGGGGGGCAGCGGTGCGAACAGGAGCGAGCGGTCCGGCTCTGGGCCGTCGCTGATCCGCGCCGCCCCCACGACTTCCGGCCGCTCTTATGGACCCCGTCCGGACGTCGGGCGTCCCGCCGTGCCGAACGACAACAAACGTAAGCAGTGGATCATCGTCGGCGCCATCGCCCTGGTCGCGCTGGTCGCTTTCGTCGTGGCGGTCGTCAGCTACCTGTCCACCGAATCGTCGGGGCCGTCGAAGCAGGCAAGCGGTCAAAGTGTGTTGCCGTTCAACGGCATTGACTTTCGTTTGTCTCCGGGCGGGGTGACGCTGGACAGCGCCGGCAATGTCTATGTGACCAGCGAGGGCATGTACGGCCGGGTGGTGAAGCTGACGACCGGTTCGAACGCCACGACGGTGCTGCCGTTCAACGGGCTCTACGAGCCACAGGGCTTGGCCGTCGACGGCGCGGGCACGGTGTACGTCGCCGATTTCAACAACCGGGTGATCAGCATAGCCGCGGGCTCCAACAGTCAAAAGCAGTTGCCGTTCACCGGCCTGAACTACCCCGAGGGCGTCGCGGTCGACAGCCAGGGCGGCGTGTACGTCGCCGACCGCGGCAACAGCAGGGTGGTGAAGCTGGCGGCCGGATCCAACACCCAGACCGTGCTGCCGTTCAACGGGCTCAACAATCCGGACGGGGTGGCCGTCGACCCCGCGGGCAACGTCTACGTCGCTGACACCGACAACAACAGAGTCGTGAAGCTCGACGTGGCGTCGAATACCCAGTCGGAGTTGCCGTTTCATGACCTGTCCGTGCCATGGGGCATCGCGGTGGACAACAGCGGCACCGTCTATGTCACCGAGCACGACAAGAACGACGTGGTGAAGTACCCGCCGGGCGCGACCGCCGCGACCGTCCTCGGGTTTACCGGACTCAACACTCCCTTGGCGGTGACGGTCGACAAGGATGGCAACGTCTACGTCGCCGACCGCGGGAACGACCGGGTGGTCAAGCTCACGCCGTGAGGACCTACGGCGTGGGCTGCGGCGCGCCCAGGTACTCCTCGGTGTGCTGCCCGAGGGCCGGTGGAGGCTCGGTGGCCCAGCCAGCCGATAAGGCGTCGAAGCTCAAATAGCGTGCCGGAGTGCGGATTACCGTGACTTGCTCCGGGCCCTCGCCGACCGGCAGGGCGAGTTCGTTCTCGGCGAACAGCGCGGTGCCGACCACCTGCTTCCAGGTGTAGGCGTGGCACGCCATCAGCCCGCCCTCTTGTAGCAGCCGGACCCATTCGTCGGCGGTCTTGGCGGCCAGCGCCTTCTCGAGTTCTTCGGTCAGCTCGGGATAGTTGAGTGCCCGCGCGCGCTGATCGATGAACCGCTCGTCGTCGCGCAGGTCTGGCCGGCCGATGATCTCGCACAGCTTGTCCCAGTGCTTGGGCACATACGCGCTGATCACCAGGTAGCCGTCGGCGGCCTTGAATGCGTCCGACGGTTGGGTGGCGAAACCAACACCCTTGCGTCGCTTAGGTTTTAGTGTCGAGTCCGGCTTCGGGGCGTCGGTTGGCTTGTTCAGGTGGATGGTCAGCTGGCTGGCCTGCAGGCTGACCGCGACGTCATACATGGCGACCCGCACGACATCGGCGACTCCATGGCGCTCACGGTTGAGCAGCGCGGCCAGCACGGCCTGGGCCAGCACGTGCCCGCTGGCGGCGTCGACAAGCTGGAACGGGATGATCTGGGGCTTGCCGGTGGGAGTGGGCATCCCGGTCGTCATGCCCGACTCGGCGGCGACCATGAGGTCGACGCCCGGCCGGCTGCCCTCCGGGCCGTTGCCGCCGTAGGCGGAAAGGCGCGCGTAGATGAGTTTGGGATTGCGCGATTGCAGCTGCTCGGGACCCAGGCCCATGCGTTCCATCACCCCGGGCCGAAAGCCTTCCAGCACAACGTCCGCCGTATCGACCAGCCGCAGGATCTGCTGCTTGGCCTCGTCGCTGCGCAGGTCGGCCATCACCGACTTCTTGCCCCGGTTGTGGGGCAGGAACAAGGTGGCCAGCGGTGGGCGTCCGGGCAGGACCGCCGTGATGTGCCGGGCGGCCTCACCGAGGGGCGCCTCGATCTTGATGACTTCGGCGCCCAGATCGGCCAGCACCTGTCCGGCCATCGGCCCGGCGATGTTCTGGGTGAAGTCGAGCACCCGGTAACCGTCGAGTGGCTTGGCGGGCTTGCTGTTCGGCATCGTATTGCCTTCCTTTAACCTGCCCTGTGCAGCACCGCTGTGCAGTAGTAGTTCTGGGCGAAGGGCGCATCGGGATCCGTGGACTGCAGCGGTAACCCGTTGTTGGCCAACAGCTGGTTCAGCGGTGTGCGAACCGGCTGCCAGCCCAGGTGCTGCAGATAGGTCGCCACGTCGTTGCGCTCGCCGGGGAAGCCCAGTTCACCCAGCGCGATGTCGAGGCCGTTGCGCCGCCATTTCTCGCTCGCGGCGTTCAACGCGTCCCCGTTTGTCCCCGTGTTCGCGAAGACCTCAACCATCAGCTGACTGCCGTCGGCGGACAGGGCGGTGATGTTGTCCAGCAAGCGGTCCTGAGCTTCGGGCGGCAGGAAGCCGACCAGTCCCTCGGCCGCCCAGGCGGCCGGCCGGGCGGTGTCGAAGCCGGCCTGCCGCAGCGCCGACGGCCAGTCGTGGCGCAGGTCGATCGGAACGGCGCGCACTTCGGCGGTGGGTTCGGCGCCGAGTTCGGCGATGGTGGCGGCCTTGAACTCGAGGACCTGCGGCTGGTCGATCTCGAACACGGTGGTGCCCCGCGCCCACGGCAGCCGATAGGCGCGCGCGTCCAGGCCGGAAGCCAAGATGACCACCTGCCGGATGGCCCCATTGTTCTGGGCCCCCGCCTCGGCGAAGAACGCGTCGATGTAGCGGGTGCGGGCGGCCATCATGTCGGTCATGCGTTGCATGCCCCACGGGGCGTCGGGCTCGTCGACGTCGGCGGAGTCGAGCTCACCGGCGGCCCACCGGGTCATGAAGTCGACGCCGACCGCGCGCACCAGGGGCTCGGCGAACCGGTCGTCGATCAGCCCGTCTCGGGTGGCCCGGGCCCGTCCGGCGGCCACCATGGTGGCGGTCGCTCCCACGCTGGTCGACAGGTCCCAGGTGTCGTCGTCGGTGCGCGCCATCGTGGAAATCCTTCCGGTCTACTGGTTAGCCACCATAACTACCAGCGCCGAGGCCCCGGTCACGAGGTGCGACACAGATCGATCACGGCCGGGCGTTGCGGGCACGGGCCCCGCCGGGGCGCCGCTAGCCTCGCGCCATGACCCCTTCGGTTGCCATCGAGCAAGAATGCGGGAGCATCGCGGCCCACGACGCCGACCGCCGGCGCGGCGCCGGGTGGGCGCGCCGGTTGGCCTGGATCAGCCTGGCGGTGGTGCTCGTCGAGGGCGTCGTCGGGCTGTGGCAGGGGCTCTTGGTCTCCTCCGTCGCCCTGACCGGCTGGGCCCTGGGCGGAGCGTCGGAGGCGCTGGCGAGCGCCATGGTGGTGTGGCGGTTCAGCGGTGCGCGTGCATTTTCCGAGAGCGCCGAGCGGCGAGCGCAGCGCGGTGTCGCGGTGTCGTTCTGGCTGACAGCTCCGTACATCGCCGCCGAATCCATCCACGAGCTGACGGGTGACCACCACGCCGAGACGTCGGTGATCGGCATCGGGCTGACCGCCTTCGCGTTGGTGCTCATGCCGGTGCTGGGGCGGGCCAACCATCGGTTGGGCACCCGGTTGGGCTCGGGGGCCACCGAGGCCGAAGGAATCCAGAACTACCTGTGCGCCGCCCAGGCCGCCGGGGTGCTGATCGGCCTTGCGATGACGACACTGTGGTCCGGCGCGTGGTGGATCGACCCCGCGGTGGGGCTGGCGATCGCCGGGGTTGCGGTGTGGCAGGGCGTGCGCGCCTGGCGTGGCGAGGATTGCGGCTGCTGAACCCTCAGCCTGCGCGATCGCCGTTCGATGCGCCACGCGGAGCATCGAGGCGGTAGCGGATCAGCCGGGAGCTGTTGGCCACCACTGCCACCGACGACGCGTTGTGCAGGATGGCGGCCAGTACGGGGGACAGCGCGCCGCCGGCGCCGATGATCAGGCCGGCGGCGTTGACGGCGATGGACATGCCGTAGTTCTCCTGGATGACGTCGACGGCGCGGGCGCCCAGGTCGCGCACGTCGAGCAGGCGGTGCAGGTCGTCGTTGGCCAGCGCCACGTCGGCGGTCTCGACGGCCACGTCGGTGCCGGCCAACCCCATGGCGATGCCGATGTCGGCGGCGGCCAGCGCGGGGGCGTCGTTGATGCCGTCGCCGACCATGCCGACGGTGTAGCCCTGGTCCTGCAGTTCGCGCACGGCGGCGAGTTTGTCCTCCGGCATCACCTCGGCGCGCCACTCGTCGATCCCGAGCTCGCCGGCCACCACCTCGGCGATGTCGGGGTGATCTCCGGTGAGCATCACGATTCGGCGAATACCGCCTGCGCGCAACTTCTCCAGCACGTCGGCGGCCTCGGGACGCACCTCGTCGCGCAGGCTGATCAGCCCCACCAGTTTGCCGTCCACGGCCAGCAGCAGCGGGGTCTCGGCCTGGCGGCGCAGCCTGTCGACCCAGTCCTTTGCCTTCTTGGACACCTTGACTTTTTCGGCCTGCAGCAGCCCGGGGCTGCCCAGCAGCAGGGTCCGGCCGTCGGCCCAGGTCCGCATGCCCAGCCCGACTAGGACCTCGCACTCCTCGTGCGGCGGGATGGTGATGTGGCGTTCCTCGGTGGACCGGATCACCGCCTCGGCCAGCGGATGCCGGGAGTGGATCTCCGAGCTGGCCGCATACGCCAGCACCTGTTCGGGCTGCCAATCTGAGTGCAGCGCAATGATATTGGTGACCACCGGGCGCCCGACGGTGAGCGTGCCGGTCTTGTCGAACACGATCGCGTCCACCCGGCCGGCCTGCTCGAGGTGTGAGCCGCCCTTGATCAGGATGCCGCGTCGCGCGCCGTTGCCGATCGCCGCGCTGATCGCGGTCGGGGTGGCCAGGCCCACCGCGCACGGGCAGGCGATCAGCAGCATGGTCATCGCCCGGCGGACGTCACCGGTGATCGCCAAGGTGATGGCCGAGACGATGAACGAGGTGGGAACGAAACGGCGCGAGAAGGTTTCGCCGACGGTCTGGATCGGCGCGCGGTCGTGCTGGGCCTCCTCCACCCGGGTGATGATGCGACCGATGGTGGTCTGGTTGCCGACCGCGTGGGCGCGCACCACCAGGCGCCCGCGCACCACCACCGAACCCGCGTGCACGTGCATGCCGACCACCACGCTGACCGGCAGGTTCTCCCCGGTGATCGCGGACTGGTTGACGATCGCCTCGCCGTCGACCACCTCGCCGTCGACCGGTATGGCGACATGGTCGTGGACCACGACCTCGTCGCCGATCTGCACGGTGTCGATCGGCACCTGCACCTCGGCCCTCGGGCCGGCTTGCGCGTCGTCGGTCAGCCGGATCCAGGCCGTGTCCTGGCTGCCGCGCAGCAGTTCGGAGATGGCCCGGCGGGTCCGCCGCAACGTCAGATCCTGAAGGTACTCACCGATATTGAGCAGCCACAGCACGGTCAGCGCGACGACGTTCTCACGCAACACCAGGCTCGCCACGGTCGCCGCCGAGACCAGCGCGTCGGTTCCGGCCCGCCCGGAGCGCAACGAGCGCAGCGCGCCGCGCAGGAAGGGATAGCCGGTGAAGACGGTGACCCCGGTGGCGAACAACCGGCCGCTGGGGCCCAGCAGTGGCGGGCGCGCGAAGACGTAGCGGCGCACCCCCAGCAGCGCCAGCGCGGCGCCGCCGACGACCATGCGCAGCACGTCGGCGTTGCGGATCTCCTCCGAATGCGGCGCGCGGGCCGGGATGAGCTCGGCGGCGACGTGCGCCGCCTCGCCGATGGCGGCCAGCACCGCGGAACGCTCAGCGCGCCGGGGCGAATACCAGACGACGACCGATCCGGTGCGCGGGTAGGCGTGCACCACGCGCACACCCTCGCACTTGGCGACGGCCTCTTCGACCGCCACGGCGCGCCGGGAGTTGGCGCGCACCCACTCGACGGCGACCCGCATGCGTCCGGCCGCGTCCGAAATGACTTGCAGCGCGGGGTCTTCGGTTCGCGCCTCGTCTGCGATGTCGGGGACTAGGGCGAGGTCCATATCGGAAGGATCAGTGCTCGTGGTCGTGGGTGTCGCCGATCGAGGGGGTGGGCGCCTCCTCGCCGATGCGCTCACGGGCCTCGGCCATGACGTCGGCGAGCTTGAGCCGCGCCGACTCGGCGGCCTCTTCGGCCTTGCGGGTGCCGCGCAGTCCGAGCTCGGCCCCCTTGACCGCGGTCTCGTGCAGCGGCGCCTTGGCCACGGCCTTGCGCGCCACCTCGTAGGCCGTCACGCCGACCAGCCCGGTGAATACCGTGCCCGCCGCCTTTCCCAAGAGCCCGTACACCGCCATGGCCGCAACCTTCCTCTCGTCTTACGCGTTCAGCCCATGCTTGCACGACGTTAACATCGAAATATTGCGATATCAATATGTATTGGCCGGGCCGAGTGACGACCCGGCGCCCTTACAGCACCCGGGTGACTTTTTCGGTCTCGATCCGGCGCGTTTGCGCGGTGGGATCCGCGTTGGCCACCTGCACCAGCGAGCCGCCGACGGCCATGATCGCCAGCAGCCCGTCCACCAGTTCGGCGGGCCCGGACCACGATGCGCCGGACAGCACCCGGTCGCTCGACGTCAAACCCCTTGCCGCCGCCGAGCTTTGACAATCGGCCAATACCTCCTCGGCCGACCGCCCGCTCAGCGCCGGACCGGGACGCGCTTCGGCGACGATCTGATCGCCGTGCACCCGCACCGCGGTGGCATAGTCCGTCACGCCGATCGGCAGGTCGGGCACCGGGCGGCCGAACGGGTCCAGCGACAGCACCGCCACCTCACCCCCCGACACCGCGTCGTCGGCTTCGTCGAGCCGCTCGGGGGTGCACAGGGCGATGTCGCAAGCCGGCTCGGCCGGGCCCGTCAGCACCGCCTCGGCACCGATCCACCACACCCCGAACAGCACCGCCGCCGTCTGCCAGTGGGCGGGTAACAGGATCGCCACCCGGCTGGCCGGCCCGGCACCCAGCTCGTCGCGCAGCAGGTTGCCCGTCTTGGCGGCCCAGTTGGCCAGCGTCACCGCGGACAATTCGATGCGTTCGCCGGTGTCGTCGTCGTAGTAGGTGATCCGCGGCCCGACCGGATCGGCCCGCAGCATCGGATCGAGGATGCCCCCGCTCAGCGTGATCAGTTGATGCACTCCGGCTTGTCGGAGCCGGCGGTCAGGATCGGCGACGGCGCGGGAACGCCTGCGCCGGCCGACACCGCACCGGCGGTGGAGACCCGGGCGGGCACGATCGTCGCGCCGCCGGAAAGGCCCGAGCCCGGACCGCTGTAGTCGTTGGCCAGCACCACCCGCACCGCACCCGGCGCCAGCGAGGCGTCGGCGACCACCGGCAACCCACCCAATTCCTTGGAGACCTCCTTGGCCCCCAGGTCGTCGCTCTTGGCGGCGCGCACCTGGCTGGCCTTGACGTGCCCGCCATCGTTGTTGCCCACCGTACCCGCGGCAAAGCCCTTGGCGCTCAACACGTCTGATACCGCCGCGGCCAACCCGTTGATATCGGTGTCGTTGACAACGCTGGCGGTGGTCTTCGCGGGTGTGTAGGCGATCTCCTCGGTCTTGCCCTGTTCCTGATCGTGCAGCAGGCCACCGACCCAGTCGGCGACCTGATGCGGGTCCAGCCGCACCACGCTCTGCATGCCGTCGTCGCTCCAGCCGGCGCCGTCGAGCACCGGAATGGTGGCGAAGGCGACGTTACCCCCGGCCAGCTTCTGCATCTGCTGCACGAAATCCATGACGTCCCAACCGGCGGAGATCACCACCGAGCGCTGCACGGCGGACTCCAGCCGCCTGACCGTGGTGGGGCTGGACAAGGTCTGGCCGGAGATCACCCGGTGGGCCAGCGAGGCCATCACCACCTGCTGGCGCACCACCCGGTCCAGGTCACCGCGGGGCAGTTCGTGACGCTGGCGCACGAAGCTGAGCGCCTCCGGCCCGTTGAGTCGTTGCGGGCCGGCCGGGAAGTCCGCACCCGAGAGCGGTTCGAACACCGGCTCCTTGAGGCAGACGTCGACGCCGCCGAGCGCGTCGGTGATCAACGAGAAGCCGAGCAGCCCGATCTCGGCGTAGTGGTCGACGGTGACGCCGGTGAGGTCGGCGACGGTCTTGATCAGCGCCTCGCGACCGGCCTCGGTGCCCTGGGCCGCGGCGTCGGTGGCGGAGTCGCCGGCCCTGACCAGGCTGGCGCGTTTGGCCTCCCGGGTCTGGCCGTAGACGCCGTTGATCTTGGTCTTGCCCAGGCCCGGCGCGGCGACGTAGGAGTCGCGCGGGATCGAGATCGCGGTGGCCGACTTCCCGCTGTTGGGGATGCGGATCAAGATGATCGTGTCGGTGTTGGTGGCTTCCTCGTCGCCGGCCTTGAGCGCGTCCAGTTCCGCTTGCGACAACGGGTTGCCGTGCGCGTCGGTGCGGCTGTCCAGGCCGACCAGCAAGATGTCGATCGCGCCGTCGTCGCCGCCCTTGCCCAGCGAGGGCGCGGACATGTGAAAGATGCCGTCTTCGAAGGACCGGACGTTGCTCCACGCGATCCCGGTGCCGAGGACGACCGCGAGCGTCAGCGCGGTGGCAATCACACGAACCACACGTTGCACAGGCATCCCACTACATTACTTGTGACACAGCAGCTTCACGGGTAGCCAGCCCCCGCGCGCCCCGGGGCGTGGTCCGCGCGTCCTCGGGCTTTTCACGCCATGCGAAACTCGAACCATGTCTCCCAGGATCGTGATCGCCGGTGCCGGTGGGCAGCTGGGCGGCTATTTGACCTCGCTAGCCGCAAGTCAGGGCCGTGACACGCTGGCGCTGACGTCGTCGCAGTGGGACATCACCGACCCCGCGGCAGCCGAGCGGATCGTGCAGCGCGGCGACGTGGTGATCAACTGCGCGGCCTACACCGACGTCGACGGCGCCGAGAGCGACGAGGCGGGCGCGTTCGCCGTCAACGAAACCGGTCCCGGGCACATCGCGGCGGCCTGCGCGAAGGCCGGCGCCCAGTTGGTCCACGTCTCCACCGACTACGTGTTCAACGGGGACTTCGGCGGCGCGGCGCCGCGGCCGTACGAGCCCAGCGATCAAACCGCGCCGCAGAGCGTGTATGCCCGCAGCAAGGTCGCGGGGGAGCGGGCCGTGCTCGCGGCGCTGCCCGAGGCGGTCGTGGTCCGCACCGCCTGGGTCTACACCGGCGGCACCGGCAAGGACTTCGTCGCGGTGATGCGCCGCCTGGCGGCCGGGGACGGCCCGGTGAACGTGGTCGACGACCAGACCGGGTCCCCGACCTACGTCGGCGACCTGGCCGCCGCGCTGCTGCAGATCGTCGACGATCGCGTGCCCGGCCCGATCCTGCACGCCGCCAACGAGGGCGCCTGCTCGCGGTTCGAACAGGCCCGCGCCGTCTTCGAAGAATGCGGCGCCGACCCGCAGCGGGTGCGTCCCGTCACCACCGCACAGTTCCCGAGGCCGGCACCGCGGCCGGCCTACACCGCGCTGGCCAGCGGTCAGTCCGTCGCGGCGGGGATGCGGCCCCTGAGGCCCTGGCGCCCTGCGCTCGTCGCGGCGCTGGCCGCCTCCGATAGCGATGTCGCGGCCGATCGACCGTTACCCTCTACGCGTGACTGACGTCCTGCCGGTCGTGACGGTGACCTACTCACCGGGCCCACACCTGGAGCGCTTCCTGGCCTCGCTGTCGCTGGCCACGGAGCGCGAAGTGTGCGTGCTGCTGGCCGACAACGGCTCCACCGACGGCACCCCGCAGGCGGCCGTCGATCGCTATCCCAACGTGCGGCTGTTCCACACCGGAGCCAACCTCGGCTACGGGACGGCGGTGAATCGTGCCATCGCACGACTGGACGGCGACGACGACTGGGTGATCGTCGCCAACCCGGACGTGCAGTGGGGCCCGGGCAGCATCGACGCGTTGCTGGACGCCGCGTCGCGCTGGCCGCGCGCCGGTGCGCTGGGCCCGCTGGTCCGCGATCCAGACGGGTCGGTGTATCCCTCGGCGCGGCACCTGCCCAGCCTGATCCGCGGCGGCATGCACGCCGTCGTCGGACCGTTCTGGAAGAGAAATCCGTGGTCGGCCGCATACCGCCAGGAGCGGCTGGAGCCCAGCGAGCGGCCGGTGGGCTGGCTGTCGGGGTCGTGCCTGCTGGTGCGCCGGTCGGCGTTCGGCCAGATCGGCGGTTTCGACGAGCGCTACTTCATGTATATGGAAGACGTCGACCTGGGCGACCGGCTCGGCAAGGCCGGCTGGCTTTCGGTCTACGTGCCGTCGGCGGAGGTGCTGCACCACAAGGGTCACTCCACCGGAGGAGACCCGGCCAACCATCTGGCCGCACACCACAAGAGCACGTATATGTTTCTGGCCGACCGGCATTCCGGTTGGTTGCGCGCCCCGCTGCGCTGGACGCTGCGTGCCTCGCTGGCGCTGCGTTCCCGGCTGATGGTGCGCAGCGCGCTGCGCGCGTCCGGGCGGCGAGTAGAAGGGCGACGCTGAGGTGGGAACTCCAGAAGTCGATGTGGTGATCCTGGTCGGAGGCAAGGGCACCCGGCTGCGGCCGCTGACGCTGTCCGCGCCCAAGCCCATGCTGCCCACCGCGGGCCTGCCGTTCCTCACGCATCTGCTGTCGCGGGTCGCCGCGGCGGGCATCGAGCACGTCATCCTGAGCACGTCGTATCAGGCCGCGGTGTTCGAGGCGGAGTTCGGCGACGGTTCCAAGCTCGGCCTGCAGATCGAGTACGTCACCGAGGAGCGGCCCCTGGGCACCGGCGGCGGCATCGCCAACGTCGCAGGGCATTTGCGGCACGACACCGTGATGGTGTTCAACGGCGACGTGCTGTCCGGGTCCGACCTGGGCCAGATGCTCGACTTCCACTCCGCCGAGGAATCCGACGTGACCCTGCACCTGGTCCGGGTGGGCGACCCGCGGGCGTTCGGCTGCGTGACCACCGAGGAAGGCCGCGTCACCGCGTTCCTGGAGAAGACCCAGGATCCGCCCACCGACCAGATCAACGCCGGGTGCTACGTCTTCTCGCGTCAGATGATCGACCGAATTCCGCGCGGCCGCGAGGCCTCGGTGGAACGTGAGGTGTTCCCCGCTCTGCTGTCGGATCCCGACGTGAAGGTCTGCGGCTACGTCGACGCCAGCTACTGGCGCGACATGGGCACCCCCGAGGACTTCGTGCGGGGCTCGGCGGATCTGGTGCGCGGCATCGCCCCGTCGCCGGCGCTGCACGGCCACCGCGGCGAGCAGTTGGTGCACGACGGCGCGGCGGTGTCGCCGGGTGCGGTGCTGGTCGGCGGCACGGTCGTCGGGCGCGGCGCCGAGATCGGCCCCGGTGTCCGGCTGGACGGCGCGGTGATCTTCGACGGCGTCAAGGTCGAGGCCGGCAGCGTGATCGAGCGCTCGATCATCGGCTTCGGTGCGCGCATCGGCCCGCGGGCGCTGATCCGCGACGGCGTGATCGGCGACGGCGCCGACATCGGTGCGCGCTGCGAGTTGTTGCGGGGCGCCCGGGTGTGGCCCGGTGTGTCGATTCCCGACGGCGGTATCCGCTACTCGTCCGACGTCTAGGCGGGTTCGGCTCGCCTGGCCTGGGCGACCAGATACTCCAGCGCGTAATCCGTCCCGTCCGGCAGGGCGTCGGCGGGCCACCACCGCAGGTCCTCCGACTCGTCGCTGATCGCGATCTGCGCGCCGGCCGGCGCGTGCGCCACGAATTGCAGGTCCAGGTGGCGGGTCGGCACGCCCAGCGAGCAGACCACCGGATGCACGTGCACCGCGGCCAATCGGGGTTTCATGCGCAGCCCGTCGATCCCGGACTCCTCGGTGGCCTCGCGCAGCGCCGCGGCGACGATGTCGGCGTCGTCCTCGTCGCAGTGCCCGCCCAACTGCACCCACCGGCG
The DNA here is from genome assembly GCF_001665875.1 of Mycobacterium sp. 852002-40037_SCH5390672. Classification (GTDB taxonomy): domain Bacteria; phylum Actinomycetota; class Actinomycetes; order Mycobacteriales; family Mycobacteriaceae; genus Mycobacterium. Next base: position 3,641 of record NZ_LZTA01000062.1, on the reverse strand, counting down.
CAGGCGGCGATGCAGGGTCAGCAGCACCCGGTCGCCGGAGTGGTCGAGCACCAGCGCCGACGCGGTGACGTGGCCGGGCACGCACTCGCGCCGGCAGGCATCGCTGCGGGCGTGCACGAAGGCCAACACGGCGTGGCGCAGCGAATCCTGCGCCGCGTCGGGGGGTTCCCAGTCCGACAGGAGCGCGATCGTCGACTCCCGAACGCTCATCGCGACCGCCGCCGCTTGCGCCGATCCCGCAACGACGCCCACGCCGCACGGCAGTCCGCCACCACCTCGGCCGGCACTCCCAGGCCGTCGATCAGCACGCGACGGTCGACGACGTCGAGCGCCTTGTCGGTCTCGTTGGCCTTCAACAAGAGGTCCACGTCGCAGGCGAGCTCGGCGTCGGCGTGCGCCGGCCGGGGAATGGGCAGCTGCTCGGCTTCGCGGGGTTCCAGCTCCAAAACGCCCCCGCCGTAACTGCGGCCCATGATCTCGGCGAAGGCGAACGTCACGCTGTTGTGGAACACCGCGGCCAGCGCGGCGGGGTCGACCCGGGTACCGGAGCAGGCGGTGAGGCGCACCCGGTGCACGGTGTCGGTGCTCGTGGCCGCGGCGGCGTTGACGGTCAGCCGCGGCGCCCGGTGGATCTGGCGCAACAGGAACAGGTCGGGCGCCCACAGCGACGGCGTGCTCCACCAGGGCTTGCGGATCGAGCACTTGTAGCCGCGGTGCACCCCGGCCGCTTCACCCGCGCGGATGTGGGCGCTCAACGCGGCATCGTCCGGCTCGCGCGGCGCGTTGAGCAGCCAGCTGCGCTGCCCGGCGGCGAGATCGCTTGCCCGGCAATCGGTGTCGTAGATCAGCCCGGACAGCTGGGCGCTGCGCGAGACGAGCGGGACGCAGTGCGGCCGCAGCCCCAGCTCATCGGCCCGGGCGTCGGTGAAGGTGAAGAACGCGTTGCGCCCGGTCACGATGCCGACCTCCACCCTGGCCACCGCCCCGAGCCGGGTCAGGGTGCCCGAGCCCTTGAGCGCGCGCAGCAGCCGGATCGCGGCGGGGTCCAGAAAGTACTTGGTCCACTTCTCGTTGTCGTGTACGCGTGCGGGCTCGGAAGGAAGATGTTCCACGCCCAGATCGGCGCCCGCCAGGGCGTCGGCGTCCTTGAGGTGCACGGTGCGGATGCGCGCGGGGCCGGCGCCGATGACTCCGCAGAACAACACGACCTCCTGCAGGATGCCGTCGAACACCAGGCGCTCGAAGGTCAGCAGGGTGATCTCGCGGAATCGGCTCAGCAGAAAGTCGCGTAACTGTGCGGCGTAGCTGACCTGGAGCAGCTCGGCCGGAAGCACCAGTCCCACCCGCCCGCCGTCGCGCACCAGCACGGTGCTCGCCACGACGAATGGAACCCAGGCGTTGGTCAGCCTGGTGGGACGCAGGCCAACGCGGCGCATCAGATCCAGCGCCGGATCGCGCAGCTCCGAGGACCAGTTGCCGAACCGGATGTAGGGCGGGTTGCCGGCGATCCCGTCCCATGCGCCGGCCTGCGCGCCGGCGAGCCAGGCGAACAGGCTCTGGTTGTCGACGGGAGCGAACCGGCGCGACTTGGCCGCCTCGTCGGCGATCAGCTCGACGCCGCGGACCTGGTTGCTGAGCGCGGCCAGCTCGCGCAGGATGGCGCCGTCGCCGCAGGAGGGTTCGACGATCCTGGGTCCCGCCGCACGGACCCAGGCGGCCAGGAAGCGGGCCACCGGCGCGGGGGTGTAGTAGCCGCCGCGGACCTTGTCGGCCGAGGCCGCCGCCTTGCCCGCGAACGTCATGGGCTCAGTATCACTTGCGGATCAGCAGATTACCGGCGTCCGCCGGATCGCGCGGCCCGGCGGGCTCGGCGGCGTAGCCGATGGCGATGGCCCCCAACGGCTCCCAGTCGGCGGGCAACTCGAGCTCGTTGCGCACCAGGTCGGCGGCGAAGATCGTCGAGCCGATCCAGCAGCTGCCCAGCCCCCGCACCGCCAGCGCGACCAGCAGGGCCTGCACGGCCGCGCCGACCGCCACGGTGAACATGGTGTGCTCGGCGTCGGTGCGGGCGGCGTCGGGATAGGAGTGGGCGCCGTCGGGGACCAGGATCGGGAGGACGACTTCGGGCGCGTCGTAGAGGATCCGGCCGCGCGCCACCCGGCGGTCGATCGAGTCGGCGGGCCGGCCGTCACCGGAAAGGTCGGCGCGCCACTTGTCCTGCATGCGGTCCAGCAGCCGGGTCCGGGTGGCCGGGGTCTGCAGCCAGACGAACCGCACCGGGCGGGTGTGGTGGGGAGCCGGTGCGGTCAGGGCTTCGGCGACGGCGTCTTCCAGCAGCTCCGCCGGCACCGGTTCGGCGCTGAACCGGCGCACCGATCGGCGCAGCAGCTGCGCCTCGCGGCGGCCCATGTCGAGGGCTTCGGCGGTGCCTAGCCAGAACAGGTCCTCGGTGCCCGGGCGCAACAACTGCCGCGCCGTCGAGCCGTCGTCGGTGATGGACAGGCCGCGCACCACCGCCACGGGCATCGCGGTCAGTTTGCCCTTGACCAGATCGGCGGCCCCGGCGATCTCGTCGGCGATCGCCACCTCGGTGACCAGCAGCTCGTTGCCGTGTTGGTCGACTGCCCCGGAATAGCCGTGCAGCACAGCCAAACCCGACGCACCCACGGCCGCGTCGGTCTGGCCGTTGCGCCAGGCGCGGCCCATCGTGTCGGTGATGACCACGGCGACATCGACACCGAGCCGCTCGCGCAGCGCGGCCCTCAGCGCCGCGGCGCTGCCGTCCGGGTCGACCGGCAGCAGCGCCAGTTCGTCGCGCCCGACGTTGGATCCGTCCACGCCCGCGGCGGCCTGCACCAGGCCGATCCGGTTCTCGGTGATCAGGGTGCGGCCCTTGCGGGCCAACACCCGGACGGCTTCGTCGTCGACCAGCTTGCGCCTCAGTCGATCGCGCTCCTCGGGATCCTGCGGCGCCGGCACCAGCCGGCCCTCGCATTTGGACACCGCCTTGCTGGTGACCACCACGACGTCGCCTGCGCGCAACCACGGTGCGGCCGCGGCCACGGCCGCACCCAGATCGTCGCCCGGTCGGAATTCGGGCAGCCCGACAACGGGCAGGATCTCGATCGCGGCGGCGGTGCCGTGCTCGCCGGGCGAAGGCGTCATGGAGCGACCCCCGCGACGTCCAGTCCGGCGCTGACCATCTCGGCCGTCGCCTTCGGGTCGGTCATCACCAGCGGCACCGAGCGCACCGCGACGCCGTCGATGTCGGCGTGGTCGTCCTCACTCACGAGCCAGCCATCCAGGATGCCGGTGTCCCGGCGGGCCCCGTAGTGGCGGCCGACGGCCTCGGCGGTGGACTCGACCCCGATCACCGAGAGGCAGGCATCGGCCATGCCGCGCAAGGGCTTTCCACCGATGATCGGTGAGTAGCCGACGATCGGGGCGCGCGCCGCACGCAACGCGCCGCGAATGCCGGGCACGGCCAGGATGGCGCCGACGCTCACCACCGGGTTCGACGGCGCCAGCAGGATGACGTCGGCATCCGCGATGGCCGCCGTGGCATCAGTTGTGGCGGCCGCCTTTTCGGCGCCCACGAAGGCGAAGCTGTGCGTGGGCACCCGGGCCCGGTAGCGCACCCA
>NZ_LZTA01000061.1 GCF_001665875.1 Mycobacterium sp. 852002-40037_SCH5390672 | reverse complement strand
GACACTGCACTCATTATCGATCATCCCACTGTGGTGGCTGCGCGTCTGGACCAGGCCGTGTTGCAGCACAGCACTGAGACGTTGCCGCCGGTGTTTGATGGGCTGATTCGCCGACCCTCGCGCCGACTGGTGGAAAACAGCGCCGCCGCCTCGGCATCGGCGCTGGCCCAACGATTACATGGGCTGACCCCTGACCAACAACACGATCTGCTCGTGGAACTGGTGCGTTCGCATGCAGCGGTGGTGTTGGGCCATCCCAGTCCCAACGACATCGACACCGATCAGGCATTCCAAGATCTCGGGTTTGACTCCTTGACCGCTGTCGAACTGCGTAACAGGCTCAAAACCGCTACCGGACTAGCACTTCCATCGACACTGCTCTTCGACTACCCCACCCCCACCACCGCCACCGGCTCATCTATTCCCAACTTCGTGCGCACCGGCGACCGCGCCTCTTGGACCGACCCAACAAGTTGTTGCCCTAAACGCTTTGCCAGGGTGGTGGGG
>NZ_LZTA01000060.1 GCF_001665875.1 Mycobacterium sp. 852002-40037_SCH5390672 | reverse complement strand
GGGGGCGGTGGGGGGGGGGGGTGCAGTTCTTGTACCAGGCGGGACAAACCGTGGGCATCGACGACGTCGAGCCGTTCGCCGGCGCCTGCTGCCAGGAGCTCGGCGGCGTGTTATTCGGCGCCGGCTGCTGCCACGGGCTTGGGGTCGTGTTCTTCGGCGGCGTCGTACCCGAGCCCCCGTAGCCGGAACTGGGACCGGGGGCGGGGGCGGGAGTGCAGTTCTTGTCCCAGTTGGGGCATTCCGTCGGCATCGGGGCCGTCGTGCTGTGCGGCGGTGGCGTCGACTGCCACGTGCTGGGCGGCGGTGACGTGCTGTGCGGCGGTGGCGTCGACTGCCACGTGCTGGGCGGCGGCGGTGTGCTGTGCGGCGGTGGCGTCGACTGCCACGTGCTGGGCGGCGGTGGCGTGCTGTGCGGCGGTGGCGTCGACTGCCACGTGCTCTGCGGCGGCGGGGTGCCGTGCGGCGCAGTTGCTATCGGCGGCGTGCCGGTGCCCCCGTAACCGGGGTTGGGACTGGGGCTACCAGAACAGCCCTTTTGCCAGCTGGGGCACGGCGGGGGGTCCAGCGGGGCGGAGTTCGCGAAGCCCCCGTTGACAGCCGTTACGGACATGCCCAGGCCCGTCGCGACTGCCGCTGCTGCGGCGAGGCGTTTGATAGACATTTGGTTGCGTCCCCTCTCGGGCTTGGGTCCGAACGATTCCGCTGGGCCTGCGCTACGGGCAGGTCACGTCGATCTCGAACGGTTTGGTCACCGGCTTCGGCTGGTGGGGATCGCTCACATCGGCACCGGTCGCCGTTCCCTTGATCTGAATGGAGTTGTCGCCCACCGCGGCGCCGGCGTTGCCGCCCTGCCCCTTTGCGGCGTCGGCGTAACCGAGCGTGACGCCGTCGACGTTGCCCAGTCCGACCGCGTGAACGATTGGCGGGTTGTCCTTGCTGACCACTGCCCCGATGCCTTTGGCCGGGTCGCCGATGCCGATGTTGATGTTGTCGCCGGCCGGTTTACAGGTGACCGGACCGCTCACGTTCTGGTTCTTGCCGTCCACGATCACCTGCGGCCCGGCGGCGGGCGCCGCCGAGTTGGACGCTTGCGAGTTCGATTTATTGCCGGAACAGCCAGCGCCACTGGTGATTACGATGGCCAGGCTGGCTACACCGACGATGATTCGACGCTTCACCGCTGTTCTCCTTCATGGGGGGTGTCCACTGTTCGCGACCCCGATTCGCAAACCCGATGGTTTACTGCGCCGGGCCGGGGATTTGGTAAGCGCACCTACCGGCCGTGTGTTCGGCGAGCCTGACGGACTGGCCGTCCACGCCGATCGCGCAGTCGTGCGGGCCGCCGGTTTTGTCGGTGTAGTTCAACGCCAGGTACGGGCTTCCGGTCACCTGCACGGTCTGCGACCAGGGGACTGAAACCCAGGTCGTGGTGCTCGCCGGATACACCGGGGTTCCGGGGTCCGGGATGACGGAGTAGACGTCGCCGCCGCCGAGGATCCGGTACACAACGGTATGTTGCGCCGGATCGGCCTTGGCGGCGGGCAACATGGCCGGCGGCGCAGCGCTCATCGCTATGGCAACAGTCGCCAGCAAGCCGGCCAGGGCGCTCGGCCGTGGCGCCCTGCCGGCGCGGACAGGTCGGCAAGAGTCAGCATTCAGGTCGTGGTAAGCCGAATCCATTGGCATGGCGTCCCTTTCGATACGCAACCGCCGACATGCAGGCACACCCGCAGTCTCGTGTTCGGCGATGAAGCAACTCTCGCCAACGCGGTGGCTATAAGCTAAGGCCGCGCACTGACCTGTCTCAATTAGGGATTTCCCTACACTTTTCGCCCAACGGGGTCGCTGCGACCTGCTATCGACCGTTAATGCCGGGCGAACCCAGGCAACGCTCTGGGTGGCCGAAACCCCTTGTTAGCGGGGCAGGCCGAGGAGTCGCTCGGCGGCGACGGTGAGCAGGATCTGCTCGGTGCCGCCGGCGATGGTGAGGCAGCGGGTGTTGAGGAAGTCGAACACCGCCTGGTTGTGCACCAAGCCGCCGCCCTCGGACACGTCCATCGTGTATTCGGCCAGGGCCTGGCGGTAGCGGACACCGATGAGCTTGCGCACGCTGGACTGCGCCCCCGGGTCTTGGCCGCCCACGGCCAGCTGGGCGATCCGCTGGTCCAGCAGCGCGCCGGTCTGAGCGGTGACGATCAACCGCCCCAGCCGGTCCTGCTGGGCGCTGTCGAGGTCGAGTTCGGCCAGCACCTCGAGCAGCTGCTCCATCGGGTTGCCCAGCGCGGTTCCGTTGGCCATTGCGACGCGCTCGTTGGCCAGTGTGGTGCGGGCCAGCCGCCAACCGTCGTTCACCTCGCCGACGACCAGTTCGTCGGGCACGAACACGTTGTCCAGGAACACCTCGTTGAACAAGGAGTCGCCGGTGATCTCGCGCAGTGGGCGGATCTCGATGCCCGGTGAGCTCATCTCCACCAGGAAGTAGGTGATGCCTTTGTGTTTCGGCGCGTCCGGATCGGTGCGGGCCAGGCACACGCCCCACTTCGCCTTGTGCGCCGCCGACGTCCACACCTTCTGCCCGGTCAGGTTCCAACCGCCGTCGGTCCGGACCGCTTTGGTGCGCAGGGAGGCCAGGTCCGAGCCCGCTCCCGGCTCGGAAAACAGCTGACACCAGAGGAATTCGCCGCGCGCGGTGCCCGGCACGAAGCGCTCGATTTGTTCCGGGGTGCCGTGCTCGAGGATGGTCGGCGCCGCCCACCAACCGATCACCAGGTCCGGGCGGGCCACGCCGGCCGCCGCCAGCTCCTGATCGATCAGGAGCTGCTCGGCCGGTCCCGCGCCACGCCCGTAGGGCGCCGGCCAGTGCGGTGCCTGCAGGCCGGCCTCGGCCAGCGCCGCCTGCCGCTTCGCCTCGGGCAGCTCGGCGATCTGGGCGACGGCGGCGGCGATCTCCGGCCGCTGGTCCTCGACCTCGGTGAGGTCGATACCCAGGCGGCGTCGCACACCCGCCTGGGTCAGCGCGGTGATGCGGCGCAGCCAGGTCTCGGCACCGCCCAGGAAGCGACCGATGGCATGCGCCCGGCGCAGGTACAGATGCGCGTCGTGCTCCCAGGTGCAGCCGATGCCGCCGAGCACCTGGATGCAGTCCTTGACGTTGGCCTTCACAGCGGCAATGCCGGTGCCGGCGGCCAGCGCCGCCGCGATGGAGAACTGGGATTCGTCGCCCTCGGCGGCGGCACGCGCGGCGTCGGCGGCGGTAACCTCGGCCTGCTCGGCGCGGCACAGCATCTCGGCGCAGAGGTGCTTGACGGCCTGGAAGCTGCCGATCGGCTTGCCGAACTGCTCGCGGACCTTCGCGTAGTCGACGGCGGTCTCCAGCGACCATCGGGTGATGCCGGCCGCCTCGGCGGCCAGCACCGTCGCGGCCAGCTCCTCGACGCGGGTGCGCGTGTCCGACACCACCGTGGCCGGCGCCGAGGTCAGGACGACCCGGGCCAGTGGCTGGGAGAAGTCGGCGGCCTGCAGCGGTTCGATCTGCACGCCCGCGCTCTCGGTGTCGATCAGCAGCCACTTGCCGTCGGCGGGCGCCAACAGCACGGCGCCGTCGGCGACGCCGAGCGCGAACGGCAGGGTGCCTGAGGCCTTCTCGGTCGCGCTGTCGAACTGGATGTCGCCGTCCAGCGCCAGTCCGGCGAAGCGCTCCCCGGCGGCCAGCGCAGCCAGCAACTCCTGGTCGTAACCCGCCTCGGAGAGGACCATGGTGGCCAGCGCGGTCGTGGCGACCGGCCCGGGGACCAGCGCTTTGGCCGCCTCCTCGACCATCGCGCACAGGTCTTCGATGCTGCCGTCGGCGCCGCCGAACTCCTCGGGGATGGCGACGCCGAAGATGCCCAGTTCGGCCAGCCGGGAGAACACCGGCCGCCAGGCGTCGGCCTTACCCTGCTCCACGTCGCGGATCGCGGCGGTGCCACCCGCCCCGGACGTCGAATTGCGGGCCCAGTCGCGCACCAGGGCGCGCGCGGCGAACTGCTCGTCGGTGACGGTCGCTACCACCTGAGGACCTCCGCGTCCTTGACTCGACGTGACAAGGGGGCTGGGTCCCCTGTCCTGATTGTCCGATCTGCCCCCGCGCGCGGGTACTCCTCCACCACAAGTTGCCACGCAACCCGCTCGTTCCAGACTAGAACGTGTTCTAATAGTGCCAGTGATCGACCGTCAAGTCGAACGCCATTACAGCAGCACATGCGCTTGTCCCCGGCGGTATGGAGGTGGGAAATTCACACGCAGAATGCGTATCGTTTGCAAACGAACCGCCCGGAACAGGAGCAAACCGTCACATGCCAGCCAACGCAAATCCGAGCCGCGTTTCTGACTCGCAGCCGCGCGAGGTCATGAACGTGGCGGTACTGGCGGAGTCCGAACTGGGGTCGGAGGCGCAGCGGGAACGCCGTAAGCGCATCCTGGATGCCACCATGGCCATCGCCTCCAAGGGCGGCTACGAAGCGGTGCAGATGCGTGCGGTGGCCGATCGCGCCGATGTAGCGGTGGGGACGCTGTACCGGTATTTCCCGTCGAAGGTGCACCTGCTGGTGTCGGCGCTGGGCCGCGAGTTCAGCCGGATCGACGCCAAGACGGACCGCTCGGCGATGACCGGGGGCACGCCCTTTCAGCGGCTCAACTTCATGGTGGGCAAGCTCAACCGCGCGATGCAGCGCAATCCCCTGCTGACCGAGGCGATGACGCGTGCCTACGTGTTCGCCGACGCGTCGGCGGCCAGTGAGGTCGATCAGGTCGAGAAGCTCATCGATTCGATGTTCGCACGCGCGATGGCCGACGGCGAACCGACTGAGGACCAGTACCACATCGCCCGGGTGATCTCGGACGTGTGGCTGTCGAACCTGCTGGCGTGGCTGACCCGGCGGGCCTCGGCGACCGACGTCAGCAAGCGGCTGGACCTCGCCGTGCGGTTGCTGATCGGCGACCAAGACTCCAAGTAGCCCCGTCCACCGCTCACCCCGGCGGCCCGGCGGTGCGGCCCCGGATGAGCTCGGTGTCCAAGAGCTCGACGGCCGGCAAGCCCGATCGTGGCGGATTCAACAACAGCTCCCCGGCCAGGCGACCCTTCTGCAGGCTGGACTGCGACACCGTGGTCAGGCCGCGGTTGACGGCCTCGGGCACGCCGTCGAAGCCGGTGATGGTCATCTGCCCGGGCACGTAGATGCCGTGTGCCCGCAGGTAATCCATGGCGGACAGGGCCAGAATGTCCGCGGTGCACATCAGCGCGGTGATCCGCGGATTGGCCTCCAGCGCCACCTTGGCGGCCGCGCCGCCCGATTCGGGCAGGTGCTCGTAGCTTTCCACCACGGTCAAAGAATCGGGGTCGACGCCGGCGGCGGTCATCGCCTCCCACACGCCGATGATGCGCTCGCGTTGCACGTCGAAGGCGGGTGAGCGCAGCCTGTCGGCGTCCACCAGCCCTTGGCGCCGGTCCCGGCCCAGCCGCATGGTGAGCAGCCCGATCTCGCGATGCCCCAGTCCCAGTACGTAGTCGGCGAGCTCGCGCATCGCCTCGCGGTCGTCGATGCCCACCCGCGAAACGCCGGCCAGCCCCTTGGGTTGGTCGACCACCACGATCGGCAACCGGCGCTGCAACACCACCTGCAGGTACGGGTCGTCGTCGCACACCGAATAGACCACGAAGCCGTCCACGCCGGCCGAAAGCACCGCCGCCGCACCGTCTTTGAGGCTGCGGCTCGGCCCCACGGCCACCAGCAGCAGCCCCTGCCCCAGCGCTTCGCAGGACTGCGCCACCCCGGTGACGAAGTCCCGTGCGGCGGGGTCGCTGAAGAAGTAGGTCAGCGGTTCGGCCATCACCAGACCGACCGCGCCGGCCTTGCGGGTCCGCAACGATCGCGCCACCGGATCGGGGCCGGCGTATCCCAGTCGCTTGGCCGTCGCGAGTACGCGCTCACGCAGGTCCGGGGACAGCTGATCGGGCCGGTTGAAGGCATTCGAGATCGTCGTGCGCGAAACGTTGAGCTCGTCCGCCAACGACGCCAGAGTCGCACGCCGACGCGGTGTGGGACTCACGTTCGGTGAGGCTACAGCGGATCGGGGCCCGCGCCTACGAGCTTCAGCTTGCGCCGTTGTAATGGAAACGGTTTTCATTAGTATGATGAATCGGCTGACTGGCCGGCCGGAGGAAATCGGACGTGCCGGCCCGCGGGATTCCGATCTACGCGTTGGGCATCGTGTTCGCCGCCCTATCGGATCTGCTGGTTGATCGGGTGTCGGCGGGAGGCGGCCGCCTAAGCTGGGCGCACACATTGGCCCCACGTCCGAAAGGCAATGGTGCGCCGGCGAATCGCGTTCTTGGTGCAGGCCGTGTCCGCCCTGGCGGCCGGCTGCACCACGGTCGTCGGCGGAAGCGCGTCGCCTGCGGACACCTCCGGCCCGCTGTCCCAGACACCGGTTGCCGCCGCGTCCCTGGATGGGCTGCTGCTCGACGCGGACCAGATCAACTCCTTGCTTGGGGCGGGGATGCGGCTTCGGTACAGCGCGCAGGCGATGTGGGACGCGAGCCCGACTTTCAGCGACAAGGCTTGCCTGGCGATGGACGGGCCCGCCCAAGAAGCCGTCTACGCGGACAGCGGCTGGACCGCGATGCGCGGCCGGCGCCTCGATGACAGCTTCGACGACCCCACGGTCCGCAACGACTCCGCCATCCAGGCCGTGGTTGCGTACCCCTCGGCGCGTCAGGCCAGCATGTTCTACGACACCTCGGTGCGGCGGTGGTTTGCCTGCGCCAATCGCACGTTTTCCGAACATCCGTTGGGCAAGCCCGAAATCGTGTGGACGGTGGGCGACGCCCACAAAGTCGGCGGCACGCTCAGCACGTCCGAAGTTCAGAACAGCAGCGACGGCTGGGCGTGCCAGCGGGCGCTGACCGTGCGCAACAACGTCGTCGTTGACGTCGTCACCTGCGGCTCCTTCCTGCCCGGCGGGTCCGCGGTCGACCTCGCCCAGCAGATCGCGGCCAGGGTCGCCAAGCAGTAGCCGGTGCTGGGCGACCGCCTCGCGTAGGGCATCCGCAGGCGTCCCCATAAGCTGAGCGGGTGGCCGGTATCGACCTCAACGCCGACCTGGGCGAGGGCTTCGGCGTTTGGCGCCTGGGTGACGACGACGCCATGCTCGGCCTGGTCACCAGCGCCAACGTCGCGTGCGGTTTCCATGCCGGCGACCCCGCGGGCCTGCTGCGGGTATGCCGGTCGGCAGCCCGGCGTGGGGTCCGCATCGGAGCGCAGGTGAGCTATCGCGACCTCGCCGGGTTCGGCAGGCGCTTCATCGATGTCACCACCGAGGACCTCATCGCCGACGTGGTGTACCAGATCGGCGCGCTGCAGGCGGTGGCGCACGCGGCCGGTTCGACGGTGTCCTACGTCAAACCGCATGGCGCGCTGTACAACACGATCGTGACCCATACCGAACAGGCTGCCGCCGTGGCCGAGGCGGTGCGCCTGGTGGACGCCGGGTTGCCGGTGCTGGGCACGGCGGGCTCAGCGTTCTTCGACGAAGCAGCCCGGCGCGACTTACGCACGGTCGCAGAGGCTTTCGCCGACCGGGCCTACCGGCCCGACGGCCGGCTGGTGTCCCGTCGCGAGCAGGGCGCGGTGCTGGCAGACCCGGCGGCGATCGCCGACCGGGTGGCGAGCATGGTCGACTCGGGGCAGGTCACCGCGATCGACGGTACCGCGCTCACCCTGAGCGTGGAATCGGTGTGCGTGCATGGCGATTCGCCGGGCGCGGTGCAGATCGCCACCGCCGTTCGCGGCCGCCTCGAGGCGGCCGGCACCGACATCAGGGCCTTCTGCTGATGCGGTTGAAGCTCGGACGCCCCGACATCGCGCGGTACACGGACCGGTTCGACGCGCCCGCCGCCGAACCCGGCGCGCTCGCGGTGACCTGGATGGGCGTGGCGACCCTGCTGATCGACGACGGCGCGTCGGCGTTGATGACCGACGGCTACTTCTCCCGGCCGAGCCTGGCCAAGATCGCGGCGGGCAAGGTGGCGCCCTCGCCGGCCCGCGTCGACGGATGCCTGGCCCGGGCCAAGGTGTCGCGCCTGGCGGCGGTCATTCCGGTGCACACCCACATCGACCACGTGCTGGACTCCGCACTGGTTGCCGACCGCACCGGCGCGCAGCTGGTCGGCGGGCAATCCGCGGCCAATATCGGGCGCGGATACGGGCTGCCGGAAAACCGGATCGTCGTCGCGGTCGACGGCGAACCGATTCGGTTGGGCGCCTACGACATCACCCTGATCGAATCGCACCACTGCCCGCCCGACCGGTTTCCCGGCGTCATCGGCGAACCGGTGACCCCGCCGGTGAAAGCGTCGGCGTACCGCTGCGGGGAGTCCTGGTCGACGCTCGTGCACCACCGGCCGACCGGGCGGCGGCTGCTGATCCAGGGCAGTGCCGGCTTCGTCAGGGGCGCCCTGGCCGGTCACCGCGCCGACGCCGTGTATCTGTCCGTCGGGCAGCTGGGGTTGCAGCCGCGGTCATACCTGGTCGACTACTGGACCGAGACCGTGCGCGCGGTGGGCGCCCGCCGGGTGATCCTCATTCACTGGGACGACTTCTTCCGCCCGCAGACAAAACCGTTGCGGGCCTTGCCCTATGCCGGCGACGACTTGAACGTCTCCGTCCGCGTCCTCGACGAGCTGGCCGCACGCGACGGTGTCGCGGTGCACCTGCCCACGGTGTGGCGGCGCGAAGACCCTTGGAAGTGAAACGGTTCAGACGTTGGCCCTGACGCTTGCGCTGTTGCTGCTTGCTGTTGTCCTCGCGTTCGCCGTCGCGCGCCCCGGGGGCTGGCCCGAGGCGCTGGTGGCCGTCCCGGCGGCCCTGATCCTGATCGCGATCGGTGCGATCTCGGTCCATCAGGCGGAAAAGCAGATCGCCGACCTGTCCGGGGTGGTGGCATTCCTGGGTGCGGTGCTGGTGCTGGCCAAGCTGTGCGACGACGAGGGCCTGTTCGAGGCGGCGGGCGCGGCGATCACGCGGGGGCGCGTCGGCTCGGGCGGCCTGCTGCGTCGGGTGTTCGTCATCGCCTCGGTGATCACCGCGGTGCTGAGCCTGGACGCCGCCGTGGTGTTGCTGACCCCGGTGGTCCTGGCGGCCGTCCGGCGCCAGCGCACCCGGGTGCGGCCGTATGCCTACGCCACCGCCCATCTGGCCAACGGCGCCTCGCTGTTACTGCCGGTGTCGAACCTGACCAACCTGCTGGCCTTCCACACCGCCAACATCTCGTTCACCAAGTTCACCCTCGTGATGGCGGCGCCCTGGGTAGGCGCGGTGGCCGTCCTCTACGTGATCTTCCGGTGGTTCTTCGCCAAGGACCTGCGGGTGCAGCCCGACCCGGAGCAGCTGGGCGCGCCACCGCGCCCACCGGTGTTCGTGTTGGTGGTCGTGGCGCTGACGCTTGCCGGGTTCGCGGTCGCCCAGTCCGTGGACGTCGCGCCCGCCTGGGTGGCGCTGTGCGGCGCAGCGGCGCTGGCGGTGCGCAGCCTGCGCCATCGGCACACCTCGGTGTCCGACATCGTGCGTTCGGTGAACGTGTCGTTCCTGGTGTTCGTGCTGGCGCTGGGCGTCGTGGTGCAGGCGGTCATGCTCAACGGGATGGACCGGGCGATGTCGGCCGTGCTGCCGTCGGGTTCGGGCCTGCCCGCGTTGCTCGCCGTCGCCGCGCTAGCCGCCGTGCTGGCCAACGTCGTCAACAACCTGCCGGCCACCCTGGTGCTGCTGCCGCTGGTTGCGCCGAGTGGGCCGGTGGCGGTGCTGGCGGTGCTGATCGGGGTCAACATCGGCCCCAACCTGACCTACGTCGGATCACTGTCGAACTTGTTGTGGCGGCGCGTGTTACGCCAGCACGACGTCGACGCCGGCGTCGGCGAATACACCCGCCTCGGCGTGTGCACCGTGCCCGCGTCGCTGGCGGTGGCGGTGCTCGGGCTGTGGGCCTCGGCGCGGCTGCTGGGCCTCTAGAGCGTGCGCGAGCCGCACGGGCCAGCTCGAATGATCGACGCCAGCTCCTCACGCGACTGCGCGCCCACCCGCTGGCAGGCCCGGTACACGTGGCCCTCCACGGTGCGCACCGACATCACCAGCTTCTCGGCGATCTCGCGGTTGGACAGACCGGCCACCACGAGTTCGGCGACATCGCGCTGGCGGCCGGCCAACTTCAGGCCCGTCGGGGTGTGCAACGCCGGCGTGTGCAAGCCACCGCACTCGTCGGCCAGTTCCCTGGCCACCGCCGCGGCGTGTACGCCGCGGCGATGGCGTTGGGCTTCGTCGAACACCACCGAGGCCTGCGCGGCCGCATCGGCGGCCGCGACCCGGTCCCCGATCGCCCGGTACGCCGCCGACGCCGCCAGCAGGCCCTCACCGTCGCAGGCCGACAGCGCCTTCGTATGCGATGCGACGGCGTCGGCCAGCGGCAGCGACAACGCGTCGGCCAGCTCCCGCGCTCGTGTGGCTTGCGAGGCATCGCCCCATTGCGAGGCCGCCTGAATGCAGGCCAGCTCGTGGGTGGGCTGGCCGCGGTCGCGGGCAAGCCGCGCCGCCTCCCGCACGGATGCCACGGCCTCACCCAACCGGCCGCTTGCCGCCAACGCCCACCCGTGGGCCAGAGACAAGCCGGTATGCATGAACAGAAAGTCGGCCGGCACACACGACCGCGCCGCCGCCACCGCGTCGTTCGCTTCGCCGACTTGTCCGAGCTTGGCGTGCGCCTCGGCCAACGCGAAGTAGCTCGCCGGCCGCAAACCCGTTGTCACACCGTGTGTTTGCACCCCGGCCACCGCCTCATGCACCAGCCTGGCGGCCTCGGCGACGGCACCGCGAGCCAGCTCGGCGTTGCCCGAGAGCAAGGCCAGGTTCGCATACGCCAGGCCCGGAATGTCACGGGACGAATCGGCCAGTTGCCCTGCCGTCCTGACGAATTCATCGATCCGGCCGGTCAACCGGCAGGCGCGTCCGTAGACGGCCCCGAACCAGAACCGCATATGCGATGCCTGAAACGACGTCGTCGCACGCCGCAGCGCCTGCTCGGCGACGCCGCCGAGCTCATCGACCTGACCCAGCGCCCCCATCGCCATGATCAACGCCAGCGACGCCATCATCGCGTGGAAGCCGGGCAGTTCGGGGAAGCCCAGGGCGGCCCGGGCATTTTCGGCCGCGCACTCACAGCGCGCCGCCACCGCATCCAGGCACGCCTGCACCGCCAACCGCTCCGCCCGTTGGGCCGGGGTCTCGGAATTGGTCGAGGCAAGGCCGTCGAGGATCTCCGCCGCGTCCTTGGGGTTGAAGAGGTTCCACATCAGGTTGGCCGCCCGCACCGTCGCCCAGTGATGGCCGTCGGGCAGGTCGCGGTCAGCCATCGCGCGCAGCGCCGACTCGGCGGGCTCGCCCCGCCCCAGCAACGCCAGGTTCATTGCCCGCACCCCCGCCGCCCCGGGAGCACCGGCTTGGGTGGCGGCGGTGGCGAACCGGTCGGCCAGATCCAGATCCAGCAGGGTCATCGCGTGGCGTGCCGATTCCAGGTACAGCTCGGGGTCGGGATCGAGGTCGGACTCGAGACGCAGCAGCGCGCGGCGCACCGTGGCCTGCATGTCGGCGTCGCCCGCGTCGCCCAGCCGCGTCGCCAGCCTGCCCCGGATTTCGGACAGATACAGCTCGCCGGCGCTGGCGCGGCGCAGCTCACCGAACAGCGGGTGGGCCAGCCTGGCCGTCAGCCCGGCGCCGGTGCGTTCGATACTCACCAGACCCATCTGCTCGGCCGCCGCCAGTTCGCTGCGCCGCGCCACATCGCACAGCACCTCCACGGCCAGCGGCTCACACTGCGACAACGTGTCGATCACCATCGCCACCCGTGGGCTGAGTCGACCCATCTGACGGCCCACCGTGTCGGACAGGCTCGCCGAGACCGCGACATCGCCGTCCCACATCCATACCCCGGCCGTTTTACGCATCCGGCCGGCCGCCACCTGATCGGCCAGCAGCTGCCTCAGGAACAGGGCGTTCCCACCGGTCAGCTTTTGGAACCGCGTAGCGGTGCGCGCATCGACCGGACCGTCCAGCCTGTTCTCGATGACCTCGCGTGTGGCGGCGGCCGAAAGCGGTTTGAGATCAAGCCTTTCCAATAGCCCGTCTTTCCACAACGCCGTCACCGCATCCGGTTCGTCGCTGCCGGTGCGGACGGTGACCACCAGCCGGACCCCACCCGACTGCGCCAGCTGGTGGACGACGAGCGCAGACAGTCTGTCCAGCAGGTGCGCGTCATCGACTCCGATCAACACACGGCGCTGACGCTGTTGTGCCACAAACGAATTGATGACTCGGCGCACGTCGGTCAGCGGATCCGACTGTGCCTCGTTCATAGCCTCGGTCATCGCGCCGATGAACGCCCCCAGGGGCAGAGTCTGCGCCGAGTCGGTGCCGACGATCCATTGCGTTCGCTCCCCCGACGCCTCGGCGCGCCGCAGCACTTCGTGGGCGAGCCAGGTCTTACCCACGCCGGCGGCTCCGGCGATCACGACGCCCGTGTGGTGGCCGCCCGCACTCAGGGCGCGGCGAATGATTCCCAATTCGCTGTCGCGCCCGGTCAGCGGCTCGGCGCCGATCACTCGGCGACTATAACGGCGCGCACGCATCGGATGGGAGGCTTTGTCGGCGTTTAGGTGACCTGATGTGTAGCCGCACCGCAGCAATGACGTAGTCGACTACGCTGTCGGCCCGCGTCGCCGGCCATGAGCATGGGTTTCGTCGGATAGGCGCTCAGCACAGGCGGTGGGCTATGGCACAGGTCGGAAATCATGCGCTGGTATTCGGAGCGAGCATGGCCGGTCTGCTGGCCGCGCGATCGCTGAGCGAGTTCTTCGACAACGTCACGGTGGTGGAGCGCGATTCGCTGCCGGACATCCGTCCCGAAACGGCCACGGCTCGTCGGGGTGTGCCGCAGGGCCGGCACCTTCACGGTCTGCTGCCCCGCGGTGGGCAGGTACTCGAGGAATTGTTCCCCGGCATCCTCGATCAGCTGGTCCTCGACGGCGCGCAGCACATGGATGGCCGCGACCTTTCCCGGGTGCACTACGACTTGGGCGGGCACCTGATGGTGCGATCGGGCGCGGCTCACTCGTTCGCCGTCCATCTCGCCACCCGGCCCTTCCTCGAGGAGCATGTCCGCGCGCGCCTGCGCCGCATCGCCAACGTCACGCTGCTCGACGACCACGACATCGTGGACTTGACCACGACACCAGACCGCCGCCGAGTCACCGGCGCACAGGTAGTCAACCGTCGCACCCGCGAAGACATCACGCTGAGCGCGGAGTTGGTCGTCGACGCCACCGGACGCGGCGCCCGCACCCCGGCATGGCTGCAGGCCCTGGGCTACGCACGCCCGACCGAGATGCACGTCCCGGTACACCTGACCTACGTGAGCCAATTACTGCGTATGGCACCGGATGTCCTGCACGAACTCGGTTTCATCGTTGGAGCCGTGCCCGGCCGGCCGCGCGGGGTGGGCATGCTGCATTGCGAGAACGACACGTGGATGTTCACCGTCTACGGCATCGGGGGTCACGCGCCGCCCGCAGACCTGGCGTCGATGTGCGAGTTCGTCGAGGACTGCGCACCGGCCCAGCTGCTGGCCGCGGTCCGGGCCGCCGAACCCATCGGGGAGCCCACCCGACACGGCCAACCGTCCAGCCAGTGGCGCCGCTACGACAGGATGCAACGCTTTCCGGAAGGCCTGCTGGTCGTCGGCGACGCGATCTGCAGTTTCAACCCGATCTATGGTCAGGGCATGACGGTGGCCGCGCTGGAGGCCTTGGCGCTGCGTGACTGCTTATCAGGCGGCACAAGGGATTTGGCGCTTCGATTCTTCCGCACCGCCACGGTGCCGATCCGCCAGGCGTGGGAACTGTCGGCCAACCCCGACCTGTGCCTACCCGAAATCGAGGGCACGCCGCCGCTGCTCACCCGGCTGCTCAACGGATACATCGATCGCATACTCACCGCGACCGAATACGACCCCGTCGCGGTCGAACGGTTCGTGCGGGTCACCGCGCTCATCGATCCCGCTGCCAGGCTGCTGCGCCCGGGCATGATGTGGCGCGCCGCCCTGGCCAACCGTCGCCGACCGCGACGCCGTGACGAGCAGCCGGCTCGCGCGAACGGCGAGCTGACCGGCAGCGTAGCCGGCTAGTCTCGCCGGTAGGCCGGCGGCAACGGCATCGAGAGTTCGGCGAGCACGCCGCGCAACAGCGTCGGATAATCGGTGATGATGCCGTCGACACGAAAGCCGATCTGCCGGCGCATGGCGGCGGCGTCGTCCACGGTCCACGGAATCACCTTGAGCCCCAACGCATGCGCGCGGTCAACATAGGGCTCGCCGGTGACCAGCCGGTAGTCCGGTGAGATGATGCCGGCGCCGACCAGCCGGGCGCCGATCAGGGGATCGCCGACGAGAGCCGGGTTCACACCGGCCAGCCATGGCGAGTCCGGCGCCCAGGTGTGCTCGTCGTATAGGGCCACCAACGGAATGGACGGCTCGGCGCGCCGCACCAGCGGCAGGGCGCTCCAGTCGAAGCTCTGGATCTCCACCCGGTCGACCTTGCCCGCGGACCTGGCCGCGGCCAGTATCACGTCGACGAACTCCTGCGGCTGCGCCGATGCCCCGGGCCGGTCGGCCTCCACCTTGGTTTCGATGTTGTAGCGCATCGCGTCGGCGCGGTAGGAGTCTACGAGCGCGAAAACCTGTGGCAGCGTGGCTATCTTGTTGCCCCGCACCACTTCGGCCCGGGGATAGTCACCCAGCGGTCGGCCACAGTCCAGGGTTTCGACCTGCTCCCGGGTGAGCTCGTGCACGAGCTTGCCGACGTACGGATACTGCGGGTCACCGGCGAACGCCGGCGCGGTGTCGGCGCATTTGTCGGCCTGTATCGTCGGGTCGTGCCACACCAGCGGTTGAGCGTCCTTGGTGAGGACGATGTCGAGTTCCAATGTGCTGACGCCCAATTCGAGCGCCTTGGCGAACGCACGCAGGGACTCCTCGGTGGTCTCCCCGCGCCCGCCGCGATGGGCCTGAAGGTCGAATTCGGGCGGTTGGGCCCGGGCCGCGCCGACGGGCGACACCACGACGGCCAGCAGCACCACCAGCACGGCACGAAGGCGCGCGGTTCGGCCGGGCACCGGAGTTAACTTCTGCGCTGGCGCGTGATTTCGGCGAGTACCACCCCGGCTGCCACCGACGCGTTCAGCGATTCGGTGTTCCCCGCCATCGGGATGGACACAACTTCGTCGCAGTTCTGCCGCACCAACCGCGACAGCCCCTTGCCTTCCGATCCCACGACGACCACCAGCGGATCGCTACCGTCTATGTCGTCGAGCGTGGTGCCACCGCCTGCGTCCAGTCCGATCACCCGCAGCCCTCGGCCGGCCCAATCCGTCAGTGTCCTGGTCAGATTGGTGGCCCGCGCCACCGGGATGCGGGCCGCTGCACCGGCGCTGGTGCGCCAGGCCACCGCCGTCACCGACGCCGAACGCCGCTGCGGGATCAGCACCCCGTGCCCGCCGAATGCCGCCACCGAACGGACGATGGCGCCCAGGTTGCGGGGGTCGGAGATGTTGTCCAGCGCGACAAGCAGCGCCGGCGGCGAGGCGATCGCGGCGGCAACCAGATCGTCGGGGTGGGCGTAGTTGTAGGGCGGCACCTGCAAGGCGATGCCCTGATGCAGGTGGTTGCTGGTCATCCGGTCCAAATCGGTGCGCGGGACCTCGAGGATGGAGATGCCCGAATCGGCTGCGCGGGTGACGGATTCGGTGAGCCGCTCGTCGGCTTCGGTGCCCAGCGCCACGTAGAGCGCGGTGGCCGGCACCCCGGCCCTCAGGCACTCCAGTACCGGGTTGCGGCCCAGCACCGTCTCTGCTTCGTCGGTCCGGCCCCGCGCCGGCCGACGGCTCTGCGTCTTGGCGCGCTTGGCCGCCGGATGGTTGGGGCGCATGTGCGCGGGCGGGGTGGCGCCGCGGCCTTCCAGCCCACGGCGACGCTGGCCGCCCGAACCCACGGTGGGGCCCTTCTTGGTGCCCTCTTTGCGTATCGCCCCGCGGCGACGTGAGTTGCCGGCCATCTACTTTGGCCCCTGGCTTTCTGGACCGGCCTGCAGCGACCACTGCGGCCCGTCGGCGGTGTCGGTGACCTCGATGCCGGCGTACTTGAGCCGGTCGCGGATCTCGTCGGCCAGTGCCCAGTTGCGTTCCTCGCGCGCCTTCTGTCGGTTCTCCAGCTCCGCCTGGACCAGCACGTCGACGGCGGCCAGCGCCGCCGACGTTTCGTCGCGGGTTTCCCAGCGTTCGTCGAGGGGGTCGCAGCCCAAGATGCCCATCATCGCGCGGATCGCGCCGGCATGCCGCAGCGCGCCTTCGTGATCGCCGGAGTCCAGCGCCCGATTGCCTTCGGCGCGGGCCTGGTGCACTTCGGCGAGCGCGGTCGGCACGGCCAGGTCGTCGTTGAGGGCCTCGGCGAATCGTGGGGTCCATTGCCCGGGTTCGACGCCGCCGACCCGCACCCGCACCCGGTGCAGGAATTCCTCAACTCCGACATAGGCTTTCACCGCATCCTGCAGGGCGGTGTCGGAGAATTCCAGCATCGACCGGTAGTGGGCGCTGCCCAGGTAGTAGCGCAGCTCGGCGGCGCGCACACGCTGCAGCAACGCCGGTATGGCCAGCACGTTGCCCAGCGATTTGCTCATCTTCTCGCCGCCCATCGTCACCCAGCCGTTGTGCAGCCAGTAGCGGGCGAATCCGTCGCCGGCGGCGCGGCTCTGGGCGATCTCGTTCTCGTGGTGCGGGAAGACCAGATCCATTCCACCGCAATGGATGTCGAATTCCGGACCCAGATAGGTGCGGGCCATCGCGGAGCATTCCAGGTGCCAACCCGGGCGGCCGCGGCCCCACGGGGTGGGCCAGGACGGCTCGCCGGCCTTGGCGGCCTTCCACAGCGTGAAGTCACGCTGATCGCGTTTGCAGGTGGCCACGCCTTCGCCCTGATGGACGTCGTCGATCCTGTGCCCGGACAGCTGCCCGTATTCCGGGTAGCTGAGCACGTTGAAGTAGACATCGCCGCCCGCGGCGTAAGCGTGATCGGTTTCGATCAGCCGTCCCATCAACTCGACCATCTGGGTGATGTGGCCGGTGGCCCGGGGCTCTGCCGACGGCGGCAGCACGTCCAGCGCGTCGTAGGCGGCGCTGAAGGCGCGCTCGTAGGTGGCCGCCCATTCCCACCACGGCCGGCCCGCCGCGGCGGCCTTGTTGAGGATTTTGTCGTCGATGTCGGTGACGTTGCGGATGAATGCGACGTCGCAGCCGCGCGCGATCAGCCATCGGCGCAGGATGTCGAAGGCCACCCCGCTGCGGACGTGGCCGATGTGCGGCAGGCCCTGGACGGTGGCACCACACAGGTAGATGGAGACGTGACCCTCGCGCAGCGGAACGAAATCACGCACGGCACCGGCCGCCGTGTCGTGTAGCCGCAAGCGGGCGTGATCGGTCACGACGTGCCAGCTTACCGGGTAGTTCCCCGGCGCCCGGCGCTGCGCGGGCTTAGCCGGTGGGGACGACCAGCGCGGTGGCGATGGCGGCCAGGCCCTCACCGCGTCCGGTCAGCCCTAACCCGTCGGTCGTGGTCGCCGACACCGAGACCGGCGCGCCCAGCAATTCCGACAGCACCCGCTGCGCGTCGGCGCGGCGGGGACCGACTTTCGGCCGGTTCCCGATGACCTGAACGGTGGCGTTGCCGACCCGGAAGCCGTGGTGCGACGTCAGATCCGCGACGTGGCGCAGCATGTCGGCGCCACTGACCCCTTTCCAGCGCGGATCGTCGACCCCGAACACGGCACCCACGTCGCCCAGACCGGCCGCCGACAGCACCGCGTCGCACAGCGCGTGCGCCCCCACGTCGCCGTCGGAATGACCTGCACAGCCGTCGGCGTCGGCGAAAAGCAGACCCAGCAGCCAGCACGGCCGTCCACGTTCGATCGGGTGCACGTCGACGCCCAGGCCGACCCTGGGAAGGGGAAGTGAGGCGTTCACCGGCGCACGACGGTTTCGGCCAGCACCAAATCGAGCTGGGTGGTGATCTTGAATGCCAGCGGGTCGCCGTCGACCACCTGGACCTGGCCGCCGACATGCTCGACCAGCGACGCGTCGTCGGTGAAACCGGCCATGCCGGCGCCGGCGCGGTAGGCACGCAACAGCAGATCGGTCGCGAAGCCCTGCGGAGTCTGCACGGCACGCAGCCCGGCACGCTCCGGCGTCCCCAGGACCAGCCCGTTGGCGTCCACGGCCTTGATGGTGTCATGCAGGCGCAGCGCCGGCACGACGGCGTCGTGACCCGCCCGCAGCGCCTCCACGACACGGGTGATCAGCGCCGGGGGCGTCAGCGCCCGCGCCGCGTCGTGTACCAGCACGAACTCGGGCGCCGCCGTCGGCAGGGCCGCGAGGGCCAAGTTGACGGATTCGGTGCGGTCGGGTCCGCCGGCAACGACGGTGGCGCGTCCGGCGTCGACGGGTGCGCCCAGAACCTGGCCGGCCTCGTCGATCCGGTCGGCGGGAACCGCCACCACGACGTGATCGACCACGCCGGATTCCAGCAAGCCGGTGACGGCGCGCTGCAGCAGCGTGCGGCCGTCAACCAAACAGAATGCCTTGGGAATTCCTGCGGCCAGTCGTTCGCCCGACCCTGCGGCGGGGACGATTGCGACTACTTTGCCCGAGACGCCCGTCTCCGGGACCACCGAAGTGTCAGGACCTTCAGGAAGCGGCGGCCAGAACCTCGTCGAGGATGGTCTCCGCCTTGGCGTCGTCGGTGCTCTCGGCCAACGCCAATTCACCGACCAGAATCTGGCGGGCCTTGGCCAGCATCCGCTTCTCGCCGGCCGACAACCCACGCTCCTGGTCGCGGCGCCACAGGTCGCGGACTACCTCGGCGACCTTGTTGACATCGCCGGAAGCAAGCTTTTCGAGATTTGCCTTGTAGCGGCGCGACCAGTTCGTCGGCTCTTCGGTGTGCGGTGCGCGCAACACCTGGAAAACCTTGTCGAGACCTTCTTGTCCGACGACGTCGCGGACGCCAACGTACTCAGCGTTATCTGCGGGAACTCGAACTGTCAGGTCGCCCTGCGCCACCTTCAAGACGAGATATTCTTTTTGTTCCCCTTTGATCGTCCGGGTTTCGATCGCCTCGACTAACGCAGCACCGTGATGCGGGTAAACAACGGTGTCGCCGACCTTGAAGATCATCTGATTCGAGCCCCTTTCGTTACTTCAATCCTAACACGCCCGTCTAACTACACGCGAAGCAACGATGCAGGTCAGGGGCACAACACGCGCAGATTAGGGGTTGACATGGGGACCAAGTCGTGCAGTGCAGCACATTACCAACGCCCCGGAAGCGGTTCTGCGGTGGCCCGTTCGGGCGCTCCTGCGCTGGTCTGGCGCCCCGCGCTATCGCCCGTGAGGCGTTCCTACTACTGTGCATAGTTGCATCAGTCGAACCGGCTCAGCAGGAGGCTCGAGAGAGTGAACCGCTTCAAGATCCGCCTCGGCCTTCCCGCGCTCACCCTCGCCGGCGTGATGGCCGTTCTGGCCGCTCTGCTCAGCGGTTGCGGAGCCGGACAGGTCTCGCAGATGGCGGTCCAGGAGCCGGCCATCAACGGCAACAAGGTCACGTTCAACAACGTGGCGCTGCGCGACATCCGGATCCAGGCCAACCAAACCGGCGACTACCTGCAGCCGGGCCGGACCGTGGACCTGGTGCTGGTGGCGGTCAACCAGTCGCCGAATTCCCCCGACAGGCTGGTCGGCATCACCAGTGACATCGGCACGGTGACCGTCAGCGGGGACGCCCGGCTTCCCGCCGGCGGGTCGCTGTTCATCGGCACGCCGGAGGGTGAGAAGGTAGCGCCGGGCCCGGTGGGTTCCAACACCGCCGCGGCCAAGGCGACCGTCGATCTGACCAAGCCCATCTCCAATGGCCTCACCTACAACTTCACCTTCACTTTCGAGAAGGCCGGACAGGCCACCGTCGCAGTGCCGATCGCGGCCGGGCTGAAGCCCCCGCAGCAAAACCAGGCGGGCTAACCGCCTGTCGTGACACCTGCTTGTCGTAGCGGCTCGATACCGTCATGACGTGGCAACTGCGCGCTCCCAATACCGCTGTTCGGAATGCCGGCATGTCACCGCGAAATGGGTTGGCCGCTGCCTGGAATGCGGCACCTGGGGCACCGTGGACGAGGTCCCGGTGCTCAGTGCGGTCGCCGGCCGCCGAGCCGGCCTGGCCGCGGCGTCACCAGCCGTGCCGATCACTTCCATCGAGCCCAATGCCAGCCAGCACCGCACGACGGGCGTAGACGAACTCGACCGGGTGCTCGGCGGCGGCGTGGTGCCCGGCTCGGTCACGCTGCTGGCCGGCGACCCGGGCGTGGGTAAGTCGACGCTGCTGCTCGAGGTCGCGCATCGCTGGGCGGAATCCGGCCGTCGCGCGCTGTACATCTCCGGTGAGGAGTCCGCGGGCCAGATCCGGCTGCGCGCGGATCGCATCGGCTGCGGCGGCGACGAGCTCTACCTGGCCGCCGAATCCGACCTGCACACGGTGCTCGAGCACATCGCCACGGTAAAGCCCGCGCTGGTGATCGTGGACTCGGTGCAGACCATGTCCACCACCGAGGCCGACGGTGTCGCCGGCGGCGTCACCCAGGTGCGCGCGGTGACGTCGGCACTGACCGCCGCGGCCAAAACCAAAGGGGTCGCGCTGATCCTGGTCGGACACGTCACCAAGGACGGGGCCATCGCCGGGCCGCGTTCCCTGGAGCATCTCGTCGACGTGGTGCTGCATTTCGAGGGCGACCGCAACGGCTCGCTGCGGATGGTCCGGGGAATCAAGAACCGGTTCGGCGCGGCCGACGAGGTCGGGTGTTTCCTGTTGCACGACAACGGGATCGAAGGCGTCGCCGACCCGTCGAACCTGTTCTTGGATCAGCGTCCGGCCCCGGTTCCCGGCACCGCGATCACGGTGACACTCGACGGAAAACGACCGCTCATCGGCGAGGTGCAGGCGCTGCTGGCCGCGCCGACGGGCGGCTCGCCGCGCCGCGCCGTCAGCGGCATCGACCATTCCCGGGCGGCGATGATCACCGCGGTGCTGGAAAAGCACGCCAAGTTGCCCGTCGCGGCCAACGACATCTACCTGTCCACCGTCGGCGGCATGCGGCTGACCGATCCGTCGTCGGATCTGGCGGTCGCGGTCGCGCTGGCTTCGGCGCTCGGGGATCTGCCGTTGCCCACCACCGCGGTGATGATCGGCGAGGTGGGACTGGCCGGAGATCTCCGGCGGGTCAGCGGCATGGAGCGGCGCCTGAGCGAAGCCGCCCGCCAGGGGTTCAGCATCGCGCTCGTCCCGCCGGGCTGTCAGGGCGTGCCGCGCGGCATGCGCGCGCTCACCGCGCCCACCATCGTGGCGGCCCTGGCGCACATGATCGACATCGCCGACCACCGCACTGGCAGGCCCGCAAACCTGCGACGGCTGGACGCATGACGCGTCGGGCCGGAAGAATGACACGCTGTGACTCGTCCGACCCTGCGTGAAACCGTCGCCCGCCTGGCCCCGGGCACCGGGCTGCGTGACGGCCTGGAACGCATCCTGCGTGGCCGCACCGGCGCGCTGATCGTGCTCGGCAACGACGAAGCCGTCGAGGCCATCTGCGACGGCGGCTTCGCGCTGGATGTGCGCTACGCGCCCACCCGGCTGCGCGAGCTGGCGAAGATGGACGGCGCCGTCGTGCTGTCCACCGACGGCGGCCGCATCGTGCGGGCCAACGTGCAGCTGGTCCCGGACCCGTCCATCGCGACCGACGAGTCGGGGACTCGGCACCGCTCCGCGGAGCGGGCCGCGATCCAGACCGGCTACCCGGTGATCTCGGTGAGCCACTCGATGAACATCGTGACCGTCTACGTGGGCGGGGAGCGCCACGTGGTGGCCGACTCGGCGACCATCCTGTCGCGGGCCAACCAGGCGATCGCCACCCTGGAGCGGTACAAGATCAGGCTCGACGAGGTCAGCAGGCAGCTGTCGCGCGCCGAGATCGAGGACTTCGTCACGCTGCGCGACGTCATGACGGTGGTGCAGCGGCTCGAGCTGGTCCGGCGGATCGGTCAGGTGATCGACAACGACGTGGTCGAACTGGGCACCGACGGGCGCCAACTGCGGCTGCAACTCGACGAGCTGCTGGGCGACAACGACAACGCCCGCGAACTGATCGTGCGCGACTATCACGCCAGCCCGGAGCCGCTGTCCGAAGTCCAGATGACGGCCACACTCGACGAGCTGGACGCGCTGTCGGACGCCGAGCTGCTCGACTTCACCATCCTGGCAAAGGTTTTCGGGTATCCCACGACCACCGAGGCGCAGGATTCGGCGGTGAGCCCGCGCGGCTACCGTGCGCTGGCCGGCATTCCCCGCCTGCAGTTCGCACACGCCGACCTGCTGGTCCGCTCGTTCGGGACGCTGCAGAACGTGCTGGCGGCCAGCGCCAACGACCTGCAATCGGTCGAGGGCATCGGCGCGATGTGGGCCCGCCATGTGCGGGAAGGACTGTCGCAGCTGGCGGAGTCGACGATCACCGACTCATTGAACTAGGTGCGTGCTGATCTGCAGTGGGCCTCAGCCCGCGGGCGGCGGAGCCATCGGCGGCGCCTCGGGCTGCGGCACGGCGCCCGGCTGACCCGGCCCGGGCACCGGTCCCGGCGGCGGTGGCGGCTGGTTCAGGATGAACGGAACCGGCATCGAGCGCAGATTGCCCAGCTGCACGACGAGGTTGTAGGTGCCCGGCCCGATCGCCGGCCGCGGCAGCGGGCAGTGCGGCGCCGAACCCATTCCCGTCCACGTCACCGCGGTGGTCACCTGCTCGCCCGGCGTGAAGGTTTTGATCAGCGTTTCGTTGGACGGCGCGCAGTCCAGGTTGGACCACAGCCGCTTGTTGTCCAGCGAGTAGACGTAGGCCGCCAGCACCGCGGCGCCGACGTCACGCTTGCAGGCCACCAGCCCGATGTTGGTGACGACCATGGTGAACTTCGGCTGGTCACCGATGAAGTACTGGGGTGCGTTGGTGAGGCCCTTGACCGCCAGCGTCGAATCGGGGCAGTCGTCGCCCTCCTTGAGCACCGGCGGCGGCTGCACCGCGGCGGTGGGGGTGGGGGTCTCGGGGTTCTGCCCCTGCGCCGGCGGCACCACCGGAGCGGGGCCCTCGGGTCCCACCGGTGGGGGCGCCTGGGGCGCAGGCGATCCCGGCTTGTTCTGAGCGGCACTGGCTTTGTCGGCATTGGCGGGCTTGGCGCCCGCGCTGTGTCCCATGAAGGCGATGACGATGGCGGCCACGATCCCGATCACGACGACCGCGATACCAATGGCCAGGCCTCTGCGCCGCCAATAGATCTCGGTGGGTAGCGGGCCACGCGGTTCCAGATCGAGCACGTTCGCAGCGTAGGCCCAGGTCACATCGATTCGGCTGACCCGCCTCGGCGTGTCGCCAGGTTTGCTGGCCAACCGCCGTGTAGTAGCGACCGGGCGGCCGGGATTTCCCGATCCGTGTTTGCCGCTGTTTACTCGCCCAAGTCGCCGGTGTGGTCGGACAGCTCGGCCCGCCCGTCCGCCAGCTGATAGGTGACGCCGGCTATCGCCAGCGTGCCCGCGGCCAACCGCTCGGCGATGATCGTCGATCGAGACGCGAGCTGCGCGACGGTTTCGGTTACGTGCCGCCTCTCGAGCTCGTCGACGCTGCTCAGGCCGTCGCGACGGCCCACCAGGATCGACGGGGCCACGCGTTCCACCACATCGCGCACGAAACCGCCGGGTACCGCGCCGTCGTCGATCGCTCCCACGGCCGCCTTGACCGCACCGCAGCCGGAATGGCCGACGACGACGACGAGCGGAACGTTGAGCGCCGCCACCGCGTACTCGATGGAGCCCAAGACCGCCGTGTCCATCGCCTGCCCGGCCGTGCGAACCACGAAGATGTCGCCCAGCCCCTGGTCGAAGAGGAGCTCGGCGGCCACCCGGCTGTCCGCGCAGGCGAACACCGCCGCGATCGGCTGCTGGCCGGACACCAAACTCGCGCGGCGCTCGACGCTTTGGTTCGGATGCTCGGGACGGCCGGCGACGAATCGCTCGTTACCCTCTTTGAGTGTCTTCCATGCTGTTGCCGGAGTGGTGTTGGGCATGGCACACATTGTGCTGTGCCGCGGTCGCCCGTGGATAGCCGACCTCGAATCCCGGCGGATGAACTTCTGGGATGGTACGAAACAGCGCGCCGCGATCTGCCGTGGCGCGAGCCCGGAGTCAGCGCCTGGCAGATCCTGGTCAGCGAATTCATGCTGCAGCAGACGCCGGTCTCCCGGGTGCTGCCGATCTGGACGGACTGGGTGCGGCGCTGGCCCACCGCGTCGGCCACGGCCGCCGCCAGCGCGGCCGACGTGCTGCGCGCCTGGGGCAAGCTGGGCTATCCGCGGCGGGCCAAGCGGTTACACGAGTGCGCCATCGTGATCGCGCGGGATCACGGCGACGTCGTTCCCGACGACGTCGACACCCTGCTGACCCTGCCCGGTGTCGGCAGCTACACCGCTCGCGCGATCGCCTGCTTCGCCTATGGCCAGCCGGTTCCGGTGGTGGACACCAACGTGCGCCGGGTGGTGGCGCGCGCGGTGCACGGCCTGGCCGACGCGGGCGCACCGTCGGCGACGCGCGACCACGCCGACGTGTCGGCGCTGCTGCCCGCCGACGGCACGGCGCCGACGTTCTCGGTGGCGCTGATGGAGCTGGGCGCGACGGTGTGCACGGCACGTGGGCCGCGCTGTGGGCTGTGCCCACTCGGCCGCTGCGCGTGGCGGCATGCCGGCTATCCCCCCGCGCAGGGGCCCGCCCGCCGCGTTCAGACCTACGCCGGAACCGACCGCCAGGTCCGCGGACGGCTGCTGGATGTCTTGCGCGCCAACGATTCTCCGGTGACTCGCGCCGAACTGGATGTGGCGTGGCTGACCGATACCGCACAGCGAGACCGCGCGCTGTATTCGCTGCTGGCCGACGGCTTGGTGGCGCAGACGCGCGACGGCAGGTTCGCCCTAGCCGGCGAGGAATGACTCGACGGCTTGACGGTAACGCTGAGGTGCCTCGTCGTGAACCAGATGACCGGCTTGTGGAATCTTCAAATATGTTGCGGTGCTTGTATTTTCGGCCATCCGTTGCATCTGGCCCGGCGGGGTTACCGAATTGCCGGCCTCGATGAGCAGCGCGGGGGCGCGCACCGCGCGCCACTGCGCCCAGTAGTCCCGGGTGCCCCATTCGGCGGCGATCTCGATCCACCGCGCGGTGTGACCGTGCAGCCGCCAACCGGTTTCGGTGCGGTCGAAGGCCTCCAGGAAATACTGGCCGGCGACGGGCCCAAACTCGGCGAAAACCTGTTCGGCGGAGTCGAATTCGACCGGAAGTGCATGCAGCCAGGGTTCCCAGGGGCCGGTGGTGCGGCCGCGGAAGTCCGGCGCCATGTCCTCGAGTACCAGGGCGGAAACCAGTTCGGGTCGCTCGGCCGCCAAGCACCACGCATGCAGGGCGCCCATCGAGTGCCCGACCATCCTGACCGGCACCGCCAGTGTGCTCACCGCGTCGGCCAAATCGGCCACGAACCGTTCGGTACTGATCGGGTGCGGATCGTCGACATCGCGGCCCCGGTGCCACAACGCGTCGTAGGTGTACACGGTGCCCAGCAGGGTCAGCCACGGCAGCTGCCGCGGCCAGGTGGTTCCCCGCCCCATCAGGCCGTGGACCAGCACCACCGGCTCGCCGTTTCCACCGTGGCAAGTCAACAGATGGCTGGGCATAGCACCATCTTGCGTGCACCGCCCTGGGCTTGAGCACGGGGATGGGCGGGGTAGCCTAGCGGCATGTCGCCAGTGGTGAAGATCAACGCAATCGAGGTACCCGCCGACGCCGGCCCGGAGCTGGAGAAGCGGTTCGCCCACCGGGCGCACGCCGTCGACAATCAGCCCGGCTTCCTCGGCTTTCAGCTGCTCCGCCCCATCAAGGGCGAGAACCGCTACTTCGTGGTGACCCAGTGGGAGTCCGAAGAGGCATTCCAGGCGTGGGCGCAGGGGCCCGCCATCGAAGCGCACTCCGGTGAGCGGGCGAAGCCGGTCGCGACCGGGGCCTCGCTGCTGGAATTCGAGGTTGTGATGGACGTTGCCGGCAACAAGCAGGCTGGCTAGCGGGCTATCGGCCTGGCGCCGCGCATTGACGCTGAGCGCGGCCGCCGCACTGGTAGTGACATTGGCGTCCGGTTGCGCCCCTAACCCCTCCCCGCAGGCGAACGCGGCGAATCCGGGCCGGCAGATCGACACCCGGACCCCGCCCGGCATCCGGGCCCAGCAGACGCTGGACATGCTCAACTCGGACTGGCCCATCGGGCCGGTCGGGGTGGGCACCCTCGCCGCGCCCGACAAGGTCGAGTCGGTCGAAGCCACCATGGAGGCGCTGTGGTGGGACCGTCCATTCACGCTCAACGGCGTCGACCTCGGCGCGAGTGTGGCGACCCTGCACCTGACCTCGTCCTACGGTGCGCGACAAGACATCCGAATTCACACCGACGACGGCGGATATGTGGGTCACTTCGATCTCGACACCCAGGCGCCCACGATCAACTCGTGGCACGACATCGACGCGGTGTTGAGCAAGACCGGTGCGCGCTATTCCTATCAAGTCGCCAAGGTCAACGACGGCCACTGCGACCCGGTGGCGGGCACCAACACACGCGAGTCTTTGCCGCTGGCATCAATTTTCAAGCTGTACGTGTTGCATGCGCTGGCGGGCGCGATCAAGAACGGAACGGTGTCCTGGGATGATCAGCTGACCGTCACCGAAAAGAGCCGGGCGGTGGGCTCGTCGGGGTTGGCATTGCCTGCCGGAGCGCATGTTTCGGTGCGCACCGCCGCCGAGAAGATGATCGCCACCAGCGACAACATGGCGACCGACTTGCTGATCGGGAGGATGGGCACGCAGGCCATCTCCGAAGCGCTCGCCACGGCCGGCCATCACGACCCGGCCAGCATGACCCCGTTCCCGACGATGTACGAGTTGTTCTCCGTCGGCTGGGGCAGGCCCGATCTGCGTGGCCAATGGGAGCACGGGTCACCGCAAGTCCGCGCGCGACTGCTCGAGCAGGCGAATTCGACGCCGTACGACCCGGATCCGATGCGGGCTCACTCGCCGGCGTCCTCCTACGGCGCGGAGTGGTACGGCAACGCCGAGGACATCTGCCGGGTCCATGCGGCACTGCAGGCCGACGCGGTCGGCAAGGCCGCACCGGTGCGCGAGATCCTCTCCGCGGTCGCGGGTATCCAGCTCGACCACAACGTCTGGCCCTACATCGGCGCGAAAGCCGGTGGCCTGCCGGGTGATTTGACGTTCAGTTGGTATGCCGTCGACAACACACGGCAGCCGTGGGTGGTGAGCTTTCAGCTGAACTGGCCGCGCGATCACGGGCCCACCGTGACCAGCTGGATGTTGAAGGTGGCCAAACAGGCCTTCGCGCTGATCGCCCCGCGCTGAGGCTCTAGAAGCGCAGCGTCCAACGGCCGGCCCGGAAATGCATGACGATGCGGCCGGCCGGCGCGACGTCGATGCGCCAAAACGATGCCGGGGCGATGTCGAGCGCCGCCACGATCGCCGCCCGGCTCACCGCCGGGTGCGTCACCGCCACCGTGCGTAATGGGTTGGCGGTCAACGACTCCAGCCACTGCGAAACCCGGGAGACCAGGTCGGTGATCGACTCACCACCGTGGGGAGCGGCGGCCGGTTGGGTCAGCCACACGTCGAGTTCCTCCGGCGGCAGGGCCGCAAGCGCCTCGCCGCGCCACCGTCCGCAGTTGAGGTCGGCCAACCGCGGCTCGGTATCGGCTTGCAGGCCAAGCAATTTCGCGGTCTGCCGGGTGCGCTGCTCGGGTCCGGCCAGCTGACGCAGCGCCGCACCGGCGAGGCCGCCCAACGCCTCAACCTGGCGGCGGCCGAGCGCGTTCAGCGGTTCGTCAGTGGGAAAACGCCCGTCCGCCAAGGCATCCGTCATGCCATGCGAGAACAGGGTCAGCCGGACGACCTCGGTCACGCCGCGATACTCGACGCCTGCCCGCGCGGTTCCCGTGCCCCGAGCAGCCGGCCGCTGATGGTCGCGAAGACCAGACCGATACCCGCCCACAGCACCAGCTGCGTGGCCAGCGACAGCAACCTGAACTCGTAGAGGACGTCGGCGGGAAATCCCGGATAGACGATCGTGCCCGCGCCATCGCGCAGCGGCTCGGGGATCTCGTCCACGCCCGGCAGCAACGACGCCACCACGACGATCACCACCAGATACGCCCCGGCCGCCAGCAGCCGTGCGTTCCACGCGCCGAACCGGGCGACGAGGCGCCGCGCCAGCCACACCGCGCCGATTGCCAGCACCACCGACACCAGCACCATCACCAGGTACCAGCCGGTGCGCGCCCCGATCGTGTCGGCCTGCCCGACCGCCGGTGGGTTGGGCGGATACTTCACGAACGGCACCACGTACACCGCCCCGAACGCGCCGGCCGCCAGGAGCAACGAAAGCGCCCGCGGTTGACCAACTTGCGTCCGCGCGTAGACCACGCTGAACAGCACGGCGAACAGCGCGCCCATGGCGAGACCGAAGATCAGCACGCCGAACCCCAGCCCGGGGCCCGATTGCACGCCGCGGGTGAACAACTCGGCGCCGTGCTCGTGCACGCCGTGCGCATTCTCGGCGTCGGTGCGGCCGTCTTCAAAAGCGATGGCGCGGCCGATGACGGGCTCGGCGCACAGGCGGGCGAAGACGAACGCCAGCACCGCGCCGACAGCGCCCGCCAGAAGACCGCCCGCGATCAGGCGTTTCTCCACGAGACGGATCAGTGGCAGGGGAAGCCGAGGAGGTGGCGCGCGTCATGCACGAACTCGTGCACGTGCGAGTCGCTGCCGAACAGCGAGACCGCCCCCTGGTCGACGCCGACGAAGTACAGCGCCAGCAACGCGAGGAAGACGGTCGCCGCCAGCCAAAGCGCGGTGCTTGCCGCCGACAGATCGACCGATCGGGTGCGGCTGCCGGTTAGCTGCGGGTGGGACACAATCGACTCCTTCTGGGGATAACGCGTCCCCGCTGGGTGTGACGAGTCTCGGGTCTGACTTTGGACAGTGGCGCGACCGTTCTGGACTTTCACCAGATTCCGTTAAACGTCGATGACAACGGTCAGTGTAAACCCCGCCGTTGGCCGGGCAAACGGTGATCAGCGCCGCGGACGCAGCGAAACGGGCGGCTGGTCCCGAAGGAGACCAACCGCCCGTTTGTGCTGATCGCTACTGCGCGTCCGGCCCCGGGTCACCGGCGCTGTGCGCCCCGGCTTTGGCCAGGTCCGGCTCGGCCGGCGGCTTGCGGGTACCGGTGAAGGTGAAGGTCGCGTCCTCACCGGAGCTTTCGCCGTCCCAGTTGTCCACGTCGACCGTGACGATCTGACCGGGCCCGACTTCGTCGAAGAGGATCTTCTCGGAGAGCTGGTCCTCGATCTCGCGCTGAATGGTGCGCCGCAGCGGCCGGGCACCCAGCACGGGGTCGAAGCCGCGCTTGGCCAGCAGTGCCTTGGCCTTGTCGGTCAGCTCCATCGCCATGTCCTTGGCCTTGAGCTGCTTGCCGACGCGCTCGATCATCAGGTCGACCATCCGGATGATCTCGTCGCGGGTCAGCTGGTGGAAGACGATGATGTCGTCGATGCGGTTGAGGAACTCCGGGCGGAAGTGCTTCTTCAGCTCGTCGTTGACCTTCTGCTTCATCCGCTCGTAGTTGTTCTCACCGCCACCCTGGGTGAAGCCCAGGCCCACCGGCTTGGAGATGTCGCTGGTGCCGAGGTTCGACGTGAAGATCAGCACCGTGTTCTTGAAGTCCACCGTGCGGCCCTGCCCGTCGGTGAGCCGGCCATCCTCAAGCACCTGCAACAGGCTGTTGTAGATCTCCTGGTGGGCCTTCTCGATCTCGTCGAACAGCACCACCGAGAACGGCTTGCGCCGCACCTTCTCGGTGAGCTGGCCACCCTCTTCGTAGCCGACGTATCCCGGGGGCGCACCGAACAACCGCGACGCGGTGAACCGGTCGTGGAACTCACCCATGTCGATCTGGATGAGCGCGTCGTCGTCGCCGAACAGGAAGTTGGCCAGCGCCTTGGACAGCTCGGTCTTACCCACGCCGGACGGGCCGGCGAAGATGAACGAACCCGACGGGCGCTTGGGGTCCTTCAGCCCGGCCCGGGTGCGGCGGATCGCCTTCGAGACGGCCCTGACGGCGTCCTCCTGGCCGATGATCCGCTTGTGCAGCTCGTCTTCCATGCGCAGCAGCCGGGTGGTCTCGGCCTCGGTGAGCTTGAACACCGGGATACCGGTCCAGTTGCCCAGCACCTCGGCGATCTCATTGTCGTCGACCTCGGCGACCACGTCCAGATCGCCTGAGCGCCACTGCTTTTCGCGCTCGGCACGCTGGCCCACCAGTTGCTTCTCGCGGTCGCGCAGGCTGGCCGCCTTCTCGAAGTCCTGGGCGTCGATCGCCGATTCCTTCTCCCGGCGCGCCTCGGCGATCTTCTCGTCGAACTCGCGCAGGTCTGGTGGTGCGGTCATCCGGCGGATCCGCATCCTGGCGCCTGCCTCGTCGATCAGGTCGATCGCCTTGTCGGGCAGGAACCGATCGTTGATGTAGCGGTCGGCCAGGGTGGCCGCGGCCACCATCGCGCCGTCGGTGATCGACACCCGGTGGTGCGCCTCGTAACGGTCGCGCAGACCCTTGAGGATCTCGATGGTGTGCTCCACCGTCGGCTCGCCCACCTGCACCGGCTGGAAGCGGCGCTCCAGGGCGGCGTCCTTCTCGATGTACTTGCGGTACTCGTCGAGCGTGGTGGCACCAATGGTCTGCAGCTCGCCGCGGGCCAGCTTCGGCTTGAGGATGCTCGCGGCATCGATCGCGCCCTCGGCGGCACCCGCACCCACCAGGGTGTGCAGCTCGTCGATGAACAGGATGATGTCACCGCGGGTGTTGATCTCCTTGAGCACCTTCTTCAGGCGCTCCTCGAAGTCACCGCGGTAGCGGCTGCCCGCCACCAACGAACCCAGGTCCAGCGTGTAGAGCTGCTTGTCCTTCAGCGTCTCGGGAACCTCGCCGTGCACGATCGCCTGCGCGAGGCCTTCCACGACCGCGGTCTTACCGACACCGGGCTCGCCGATCAACACCGGGTTGTTCTTGGTGCGCCGGCTCAACACCTGCATCACCCGCTCGATTTCCTTCTCGCGGCCGATGACCGGGTCCAGCTTGCCTTCCATCGCGGCGGCCGTCAGGTTGCGGCCGAACTGGTCGAGCACCAGCGACGTGGACGGGCTGCCCGATTCGCCGCCGCGGCCACCGGTGCCGGCCTCCGCGGCCTCCTTGCCCTGGTAGCCGCTCAGCAACTGGATCACCTGCTGGCGCACCCGGGTCAGCTCGGCGCCGAGCTTCACCAGCACCTGCGCGGCCACGCCCTCACCCTCGCGGATCAGGCCCAGCAAAATGTGCTCGGTGCCGATGTAGTTGTGGCCGAGCTGCAGCGCCTCGCGCAGGCTCAGCTCCAGAACCTTCTTGGCGCGGGGCGTGAACGGAATGTGTCCCGACGGGGCCTGCTGCCCCTGGCCGATGATCTCCTCGACCTGGCTGCGGACGCCCTCGAGCGAGATGCCCAGGGACTCCAGCGACTTCGCCGCGACGCCTTCACCCTCGTGGATCAAACCCAGCAGGATGTGCTCGGTGCCGATGTAGTTGTGGTTGAGCATCCGGGCCTCTTCTTGCGCCAGGACGACGACCCGCCGTGCGCGGTCGGTAAATCTTTCAAACATCGGGTTACCTGCTCTCCCTCAACATCGGTACAAACTTGTTAGCGGCCCAGTGCCGGTCCCCTGTGGCCGGAATCGCGTACCTGTCTCCACTGTAATGGTCGGCTTGCCGGCGGGCCTAACCTTGCGGCGCCTTCTTCGCTGCGGACCGCTCGGTCTTTCCGGGTCCAATCTCACCTGCTACTGCCACCGGCGTTGAGCGCTGTAACTGGATAAACGTCGCAAAGTTCGAATTCGTTTCCTCAACCAGCCAGTCGATTGTTTCGCGCCCAGCGAAATGACAAACCGGCGCCCAGGCCTGGAGCCCGGGCGCCGGTTTGAGGTCTGCTAGGTCGCCGCGTGGAATGCGTCGATCACGTCGGCCGGGATGCGGCCACGCGTCGACACGTTGTGCCCGTTGCGGCGAGCCCAGTCGCGGATGGCTGCGCTCTGCTCACGGTCGATCGCGCCACGGCCGCGTCCCGAGCCGGAACGCCCGCGTCGGCGGCCGCCCCCGCGGCGGCCGGCTTGCCACCCATTGCGGAGAAACCCCCCCCCGTTTGCGGCCGTGTTTGGCGGAAGAAAAAAATCCCCAGGACCCCC
>NZ_LZTA01000059.1 GCF_001665875.1 Mycobacterium sp. 852002-40037_SCH5390672 | reverse complement strand
CGGCACATGCGGCGCGCTGCGGATGCAGGCGATCGGAGTGGTCGACGGTCGGGAAGCCATCGTCATCGAGCACGTCACCCGACTCGCGCACGATGTCGCCCCGGACTGGCCCACCGGTATAGGCGACCTGTCCTATCGCGTCATGATTTCCGGCGATCCGGACATCGACTGCACCCTGGCGGCGACGCTGAAGGATCCCGGCAAGGCCGGGATCGGCGGGATGACCTCCGGTGCGGGAGCCATGGTCGCCACCGCGATGCGCGTCGTCAATGCCGTGCCGTATGTCGTTGCCGCCCAGCCGGGATTGCTGAGTTCGGTCGACCTTCCGTTGACGATCCCGCAAAAAGCGTTTGTCGGCGGGTAGGTCGCGCCCGTTACTCTGCGGGCGTGACGGTTAATCCACTCGAGGAACTCACCCTGCAGCAGCTGCGGCTGCGCACAAGCATGAAATGGGCCGCGCATCCCGCCGACGTCCTGCCGCTGTGGGTCGCCGAGATGGACGTCAAGCTGGCACCGACGGTGGCCGAGGCGCTGTGCAAGGCCATCGACGACGGCGACACCGGATATCCCTGCGGCACCGCGCTGGCGGAAGCGGTCAGCCAGTTCGCGGTGCAGCGCTGGCAGTGGCATGACCTGGAAGTGACCCGCACTGCGCTCGTCCCCGACGTCATGCTCGGTGTCGTCGAGGTGTTGCGCCTGCTCACCGATCGCGGTGACGCCGTCATCGTCAACCCGCCGGTGTACGCGCCGTTCTACGCTTTCGTGACGCACGACGGCCGCCGGGTGATCGAGGCGCCGCTGCGCGATGGGCGAATTGACCTCAACACCTTGGAGAATGCCTTCGTTCAGGCCCGCGCGGGGGCCGGTAAAGACGCGAAGGCCGCCTATCTGCTGTGCAATCCGCATAACCCGACCGGATCGGTGCACACCACCGACGAGCTCCGCGGGGTCGCTGAGCTTGCCCGCCGATTCGGCGTGCGAGTGGTGTCCGACGAGATTCACGCCCCGGTCATCCTGCCGGGATCGCGCTTCACCCCCTTCCTCACCGTCCCCGGCGCCGAGAACGCCTTCGCCCTGACCTCGGCGTCGAAGGCCTGGAACCTGTCCGGCTTGAAAGCTGCGCTGGCCATCGCCGGACCGGAGGCGGCCGCCGACCTGAACCGGATGCCGGAGGAGGTCAGTCACGGCCCCAGTCACCTCGGCGTCATCGCTCACGCCGAGGCGTTTCGCAGCGGTAGCGACTGGCTCGACGCGACCCTGCGCGGCCTGGACGAGAACCGGACATTGCTGGGCGAATTAATCGCCGAGTACCTTCCCGGAGTGAAATATCAATGGCCGCAAGGGACTTACCTCGCGTGGCTGGATTGCCGGGAACTCGGCTTCGACGAAGAAGTGGCCGATGGCCTTGCGGTGGTTGCCGACCTGTCCGGGCCCGCCCGCTGGTTTCTCGATCACGCGCGGGTGGCGCTCAGTTCCGGGCACGTATTCGGAACCGGCGGAGCCGGACATGTGCGATTGAACTTCGCCACCTCGCGAGCCATTCTCAGCGAGGCCGTGTCGCGAATGGGCCGGGCCCTGGCCGACGATCGATAGTGGGACCGCTTCTAGCACAGCGGTTTTCGGCTACGCAGAGATTTCCTCGGCCCCACGGCCCAGGTTGCGGAATCCTTGGGCAGGCTCCTTCATGCCGAGAGTGAAAGGCAGGGTGTCGAACTCGAACTTCATCGTTCCGCCGAGCCGGCGCAAAAAGCTGCGCTTTGGCGCCGCGACGGGAACCTGCAACCCCGCGAGGTCGATGTAGTGCGTGGACGTTTCGCCGATTCCATCGAAGACGTGCACCAGCGGCAAGCACAGCTCGCGCATCTGCTCGTCGAGGCATGCCGCGACGGGATCGGTCATCAGCACGTATTCAGCAACCGGCACCGTATTTTTCAGCATTCGGTGCACCAGGATGACATCGAAGCCGGCCAGCTCGGCGTGGCGCTTCACCTTCTGATCGGCCACCTCGCCCACGTGTACGACGAACTTGAGCGACAGCTTGTCCAGCTGTTCACAACTCGCACACTGGCAGGCGATGTCATTACTCATTCGCTCGCGCCGCTCCAGGAACGACGCGCGCATCCGTGACAGACGGTCGCACACGACCACTTTGGCCTCGGTGTCCGGCGCCCAGAAGAACGCGGCGTCACCCTCGAGTTTCGCCAACTTCAAACCCTTGCCCGCGTTGATGACCGACTCCAACAGGGCGGCAACCGTCAGCTGGGCATGGGCAAGGTGCGTCCGGTTCCACTGCATGTAATGCGTGTACCCGCCGATGTCGGCTATGAGCAGAACCGCGCGCCGAATTGCCATGAACAAGTGAGTTTAGTAGCCCTTGGGGCCCAGCTCAATGAATCTCCTACTAGACGAACTCGCGCCGGCGAGAGAGGCTAGCAGAGGTGGCGGTTCACCGGAGGAGCTGAAATGCATGTGCTGCGAACCCCGGACTCCCGTTTCGAAAACTTGGAAGGCTACCCGTTCATTGGGCACTACCTCGACGTAACCGCAAGCGACACCCGGCCCCTTCGCATGCACTACCTCGACGAAGGGACGATCGAAGGGTCGCCGATCGTTCTGCTGCACGGCGAGCCCACGTGGAGCTACCTCTACCGCACGATGATCCCGCCGCTGACCGACGCCGGGAACCGCGTGCTTGCGCCCGATCTGATCGGTTTCGGCCGTTCGGACAAGCCCAGCCGGGTGGAGGACTACACCTATCAGCGGCATGTGGAATGGGTGATCTCGTGGTTCGAGCACCTCAACCTCAGAGACGTCACGCTGTTCGTGCAGGACTGGGGCTCGCTGATCGGACTGCGCATCGCCGCCGAGCAGTCCGATCGCATCGCGCGGCTGGTGGTGGCCAACGGTTTCCTGCCCACGGCGCAACGGCGCACCGCACCCGCCTTCTACGCCTGGCGTGCCTTCGCGCGCTACTCCCCCGTGCTGCCCGCGGGCCGCATCGTCGGCGCGGGGACAGTTCGTCGGGTGCCGGCGAAAGTCCGGGCCGGCTACGACGCGCCCTTCCCCGACAAGACGTATCAAGCCGGGGCCCGGGCGTTTCCTCGGTTGGTGCCCACCTCGCCCGCCGATCCGGCGATTCCGGCCAACAGGAAAGCCTGGGATGCCCTCGGCCGCTGGGAAAAGCCGTTCCTCGCCATTTTCGGAGCACGCGATCCCATCCTCGGACGGGCGGACAGCGCCCTCATCAAGCACATCCCCGGCGCTGCGGGTCAGCCGCACGCCCGCATCAACGCCAGCCACTTCATCCAGGAGGACCGCGGACCCGAACTGGCCGAACGCATCCAGTCATGGCAGCAGGCCTGGCTCTGAGAGTAGGGCGTCGAACCGGCTTAGCGGGCGCGCGAGATGTCTACCGGCGGTGGGCAAGTGGACCTCGTGATGGGATCCACCCATGTCGTCGGCGACGAGTGGTTGGAGGCCTTACGGCCGCAGCTGGCGACCACCCGACCGATGAGACTGAATCTCGATCGACGGCAGCAAGCCGATTTGACAATGCTCGACTCGTTGTATGATTGGGCGGCTGAGCATTGAACGGGTGGGGTTTTTATCGATGGGCAGAAAAGGGTGGGGCGGCGCGCCTCCGGTCGACGACGAAGAGGCGCGCAAGCGCATCGTCGACGCGGCAATCCGGAGCATGGAACGCAGGGGCCCGCAGGGAACCAGCCTTTCCGTCATCGCCGGTGACCTCGGTGTCACCCGCCCCACGGTGTATCGCTATTTCGACACCATCGACGAACTCGTGACGGCGGCCGGTGATGTCGCCCTGGGCGGGTGGACGGCCCGCATCGCCGATCTGACGTCGGGCATCGACAACGCGGTGGATCTGCTCGTCGAGGCGGTGGCCTACCTCGTCGAGCGGCTGCCCCACGAACCTCTGTTGATGACGCTGCTGGAAACCGACCGAACACGTTTCATGAGCCAGCAGATGGTGATGGGCGAAGCGATCGCGCGATCGCGATTACTGTTGGAGCACACCGGAATCGACTGGGCCGCTTTGGGTTATCGGGGTGACGACTTCGACGATCTGGTCGAGTACTTGCTTCGCCTCATTCAGTCTTTGGTCCTGGTTCCGTCCCAGTCGCGCACCACGATCGAGTTACGGGCCATGCTCCGACACTGGATCGGGCCCGTTGTGATGACGCCACCGGATACGAGTCGCGCCCTGATCGAAACAGATCGCGATGATCGACTTCGCGTTCATAGATGAACGACAAAGCGACATTCTGCGGATGCCGAACCCACCCAACATGATCCGTGAATCTAACTCATTTACTCAAATGAATTATACAGTGTTGCAAATGATGTAATATCTGGTTGTCGCCGCCTCATGAGGATGAGTCAAGGCCTCATGCGGCGGCACACACAGACCGACAAGCCCGCCGGTTGGCGCCACCGGGCGGAGAGTCAGCGCGTAACCGCGAGTACGGCTTCCGCTAATTCAGGACGGCAGACCAGGAGATCCGGCAGCTTTGGGTCGGACTGGTTGTACGCCAGAGTGGACCCGTCGATGCGCGAGGTGTGCAACCCCGCGGCTCGTGCCACCGCTACGGGCGCGGCGGAGTCCCACTCGAATTGGCCGCCGGCATGCACGTACACATCGGACAACCCTTGGACGATCGAGGCAACCTTGGCTCCGGCGGAACCCATCTCCACCAGGACTCCGTCCAGCGCATCCTTCACGTTCAGAGCGACGGCGGGTGGACGGGTGCGCGATACCACGATGCGCGGTTTACCCGGCGCGGCCGGAGGCCAAGCAACGTCGGGGGTGGCCAGCGTAATGCCCTGGGCCGGCAGCGCCACGGCACCGGCGACCAACTCACCGTCCTGCCAGAGTGCGACGTGCACCGCCCAGTCGTCGCGTCCCAGCTCGGAAAATTCCCTCGTGCCATCCAGCGGATCGACGATCCAGACGCGGTCCGAGCGCAATCGCACCGGGTCATCGGCGCCCTCTTCGGACAGCACCGCATCTCCGGGCCGCTCGGCGGTGAGCGCCTCCATCAACAAGTCGTGGGATCGCTTGTCCCCGGCCGCCTTCCGATCACTCGCGTCCGCGTCGGCGAACTCTTCTCGAACCCCGAGCAATAGCCGACCCGCCTCAGTGGCCAACCGTGCGGCCAGATCATGGTCATTCATCGGCAACTCCACAGAATCCTCGATATGTTGGTAGCGATGACCAACTTTACCTTGTCACGTCCGCCGGCGGGCACCACCCCGACGGAAAAGTTCCACCCGTAATCTGGTGAGCGTGAGCGGCAACGCCAACGTCCCTTTATCGAGGCGGTTGCGGCACACCTCGCGGGGGCGTTTGATCGCGGTCGGCATTGTGACGGCGGTCGTGCTGGTCGGGATCCTCGTCGTGGTGGGCGTGCAGCTGAGCCGGGGCCATCAAAGCGCGACGGCGCCCAGCGCCCAACCGTCTCCGTCAGCGCCGGAAAGCTTCGCCATCCCGGGCTGCTACAACCCGTCCGTTCCGCCGGTCCCGCGCCCGAAGAAGCTCAACGTTTTGGGCTGCGCCAGTGTCGCCGTTGCGCTGCAGGACATGTCGTGGACTTCCTGGGGCCCGCAGGGCGCCGACGGAACCGGCACGGCGCTGTTCAAGCTCTGCGATCCCAATTGTGCGGCGGGATCTCAGCTGACCGAGCCGGTCGAAGTGCACGCGTGGAATCCGCAG
This sequence comes from Mycobacterium sp. 852002-40037_SCH5390672, assembly GCF_001665875.1. GTDB lineage: Bacteria > Actinomycetota > Actinomycetes > Mycobacteriales > Mycobacteriaceae > Mycobacterium. The sequence continues at coordinate 63,655 of NZ_LZTA01000059.1, read as the reverse complement.
CCGCCGCGGCGCGAGGCCATCTGCCAGGTGGGCTTGGAGATTTTCGCCGACATGATCCTGGCCTTCCCCAAGGGCGCCCCCCCACCGAACGTGCAGAAAATGAACACCCAGTACCACGGCGAGCCGGCCGTGCACTTTGCCAACTACTCGAGCGGCGACACGCGCGGCACGCAATTCATCGGCTACACGTTCTGCAACTAGCCGGTGTTGCCGCGACCGAGGCGTCGCTTAGACCTCGATGACGACGGCGCCGCCCTGGCCGCCGCCGGCACACATCGCCGCGACGCCGATACCGCCGCCGCGGCGGGCCAGCTCGTAGGCCAACGTGGTCACCATGCGCGCACCGGAAGCCGCGATCGGGTGACCGAGGCTGCAGCCGCTGCCGGAGAAGTTCACCTTCTCCTCGTCGATGCCGTATTCCCGGCACGCGGCGATCGGCACGGACGCGAACGCCTCGTTGATCTCCCACAGCGCCACGTCGCCGGGCGACAGACCGGCCCGCTGCAGCACCTTGCCGATGACCTTGACGGCACCTAGACCACAGTCCCTGGGCGGTACGCCGGCGGCGGCCCAGGCCCGTACCGTGCCCATCACGTTGAGCTTCTCGGCCTGCGCGTAGTCGCTGTCGACCAGCGCGACCGCGGCCGCGGCGTCGTTGGTGCCACTGCTGTTACCCGCCGTGATCGAGAAGCCCTCGATCTCGGGGTGCAGCACCTTCAGGCCGGCGAGCTTCTCGACGGTGGTGTCGCGACGCGGATGCTCGTCCACAGCGAACTCGGTGATCGAGCCGTCCACCTGGGCGATCTTCAGCGGCAGGATCTCATCGACGAACTTGCCGGCGTCCATGGCCGCGATGGCGCGCTCATGCGAGCGGGCGGCCCAGGCGTCCATCTCCTCGCGGGTGATGCCGACGGACTGCGCGGTGTTCCAGCCCACGGTGATGGACATGTCCTTGGCGGGCGCATCCGGCGTCTCGACGTGCGTCGGCGGCATCCAGCGCTCCTCGAACTTCAGCTCGGGACCCGGGATCCGCCAGTTGGTCAGCGGGGTCATCGACAGCGACTGCACACCGCCGGCGATGAGCACGCGCTCCATGCCGGAGCCGATCTGCGCCGCGGCGTTGCCGATGGCGGTGAGGCTGCCCGCGCAGTGCCGGTTGACCGACTGTCCGGGAACGTGCTCCAGGCCGGTCGCGGTCGCCGCGTACCGTGCGAGATCGCCACCGCCGTAATGCGATTCGGCAAAAATGATGTCATCGATGGCGGACGGATCGACACCGGAGCGGCGCACCACCTCGGGCAGCACTGCGGTGATCAGCGTCTCGGGCGGGGTGTTGACGAGCGTCCCCTTGAACGAACGGCCGATCGCCGTCCGGACAGCTCCGACAATTACAGGTGTACCCATGTTCTCAACCTCAAAGGGTCTGGCGGCGGTCAGTCGCGGCGAATCGTTTCAAATACTGTATCGACAATAGTATTGGTCTAAGTTCGGTGGGGCCGCTCTGTGACCGCGCTAACAATTAAGCGGTTAGTACACGCGGCGCCAACAGGACGCCTATACCGACGCCGACCGCACGTAAGCAGTGGCCGCAATGGGCACAATGTCTTCATGACAATCAGACCCCTGGCCGGCCATGATGCCACCCAGCAACTCGCCTACCGTGTCGCGGCGATGCTGCTCGGCATCGGCACCCTGCACTTCGTTGCGCCCAAACCATTCGACTCCATCATTCCGGTCGAGCTGCCGGGAACCCCGCGGCTATACACCTACGGGTCGGGTGCGGCCGAGCTGACGATCGGGGCTCTGCTGGTGCCGCGGCGCACCCGGCGGCCCGCCGCGCTGGCCGCCGTGGCGCTGTTCGTCGGGGTCTTTCCGGGCAACGTCAACATGTGCCGGTTGTGGTGGAGCAAGCCGTGGCCGATGCGCATCGTCGCCCTGGCGCGGCTGCCGCTGCAGATTCCCATGATCACCACCGCGCTCAAGATTCGGCGCAACAGCTGACGCTGCGTAGGCCGGGGCTTGGCTGCGCCGCGGCCGGCTCGGATGGTAGCCGCACCCGCCTCGTAGCGACACACGAATTGAAGCAAACCGTTTGCGTCACAAGCGGAATGGCCAGCCAGGCGCATAGGAGAGGGGTGTGAGCAGGACAGGCATCGCCGCGTTGCTCGCGGTGGCGGCCGCCCTGATGGTCGGTGCCGGAGACGTCGTCCAGCAGCGGTCCGCTCAGCAAGTCACCGATAAACCGGTCGGCACGTTCGCCCTGTTTCGCCGGCTGCTGCGCGACAGGCAATGGTGGACGGGCACCCTGGTGGCCGGGGCCGGGTTCGGTTTTCAGGCCGCGGCTCTGGGCCTGGGCTCGGTGGTGCTGGTGCAGGCGCTGTTGGTGACGTCGTTGCTGTTCGCCTTGCTTATCAGCGCGAGGGTGAAGCGTCGTAGAATCACCCGCCGGCAAGGGATCTGGGCGGTTCTGCTTGCCGCCGCGGTCGCGGTGGTGGTGACGGTCGGCGACCCTCAGCAGGGGGCCCCGCGCGGGTCGGTTCACACATGGACCATCGTGGCGCTGGTCCTGGGTCCGGCGTTGGTCCTGTGTGTGATCGGCGCGCGGATGTTCCCGGGTTCGGTGGGCGCATTGTTGCTGGGCCTGATGTCCGGCTCGCTGTGGGGACTGTTTTCGGTGTTGACCAAGGGCGTGGTCGACCAACTCGACCGCGGCATCCCGGCCTTGTTGCGCGCACCCGAGTTGTACGTGTGGGTGATGGTGGCGATTGCGGCCACCGCCTGGGAGCAGTCGGCGTTTCGGGCCGGCCCGCTCACAGCGTCGCTCCCGGCGGTCACCGTCGCCGAGCCCATCGTCGGATCAGTGCTCGGTGTCACCGTGCTGGGTGAGACGCTGCAGACCAACGACCTAGGCTGGGTGGCCTTGGGTTTATCGGTAGCGCTGATGGGGGCGGCGACGGTGGCGCTGGCCTACAGCCAGGCCAGCTATGCGCCCTCACCTGACGAGAATCCCTCTCGCACAACGGAGAAGGCCTGACGTCAGCTCAGACGTGAACCGACCCGGTGCGCGGTGGTCACAACGGCCGATCGCTGCCGTCAGAGCCTGGGTGCAGCCACATATACAGCAAATTCGCGGTGCGCCATCTCCCTGCTGTCGTATGCTCCTTGCGCATGAGGAGCCAGCTGACCGCGGCAGTTGCCGTTGCCGCCGCCGGAATACTGATAGCCGGGTGCGCCGGTGACAATGCGGGCGGCACCGCCTCGTCGTCGACCACCACCACCACGGCTTCGCCGAAGACTCCCCTGGCGCAAGCCGCGCTGCCCGATCTGATGCTCTCGCCGAACGATATCGACACCGTGCTGGGGGTCACGGGAACCTCGAGCGACCCGCCGATCACCAAGTTGGTGGAAGACCCGGTCAAGCGCGAGGATTACACCTTTCCCGCCGAATGCAGATACACCACTCACGCGGCCTTGGCGTCCGTCTATGCCGACAGCGGAAGCACCGCGGTATACGGCTACCACGACCAGGCGCCGGCGCCCTCGGGGGCAGACCAATTGGAAAGCCCTGACGTATACCAATTTGTGGTGCTGTTCCCGTCCCCCGAGCAGGCGAGCGCGTTCTTCGCGACGTCGGCCCAGCGCTGGCCCGCCTGCGCCAACCGCCAGGACACCGTTCCCGCCGCCGACGGTAAACCGGAACTTCAGTGGAAGGTGGGCCAGGTGTCCAATGCCAACGGGGTTTTGAGCACTCCGGTGACCCTGACGATCACGTCGAACGGCGCGAGCGTAACCATGCCCTGCCAGCGGGCGCTGACCGTCCGCAGCAACGTCGTCATCGATATCGACGCGTGCCGCAAGGATGTCGGGAACCTCGGCGTCAGCATTGCCAACCAGATCGCTGGAAAAGTCGACAAGTAACAACTGTCGCGCGGCGCGGAATCCCAATCGCCTTCTGCTGTTTACCTATTGGCCGTAGTCGCCCGCTGCAACGGGCGCGTATGCTCTGGCCGCCGAGGCGCTCACACGACCATGCTTGTGCCACCCGTGGATCCGATTTGAAGCCGTACACGGCATCGCATTCCTGGTTTCGAGGTAGGTTGTCCGCGGGTTCGGTCGTCGCACCGCCTTGAGGAGGGATACGTGGGCACATCGGAAAAGGCGTCCAAGCCGCGCGCCGGGCAGCCGGTCATCCACCTCTCGCAGTTGTTGCGCGCGCCAGTGCTGGCGCGCTCCGGCGAAACGGTCGGGCGGGTCGAGGACGTGATCGTGCGGCTGCGAGGAGCCGAGGAGTATCCGCTGGTGGCCGGGATCGTGGCGGGGGTCGGCGGACGCCGGGTCTTCATCGGCGACAAATCCATTGAGGCATACTCCGTGGACCGAGTTCTGTTGACCAAGAACAAGGTTGACCTTCGGGGGTTCGAACGCCGCGAGGGTGAGGTGCTGTTACGCACCGACGTGTTGGGCCATCGGTTGATCGACGTGGCCACTGTCGAGCTGGTGCGCGCCTACGACGTGGAGCTGGAACAGACCGGCGAGGGCTGGATGGTGACCCGCCTGGACACCCGCCGTCCACCGCGATTGTTCGGGCTGATCAAGCATTCGGGCGGGCACGCGGCTCGCGATTGGAAGGCGTTCGAGCCGCTGATCGGCCACGCCCGCTCCGATGCCGTCCGGCGTCTGTCGGACCGATTCGGCGACCTCAAGGCCGCCGAGATCGCCGATCTTCTCGAGGAAGCGGACAAAGCCGAGGGCGGCGAGATTCTCGACCGGGTGCACAGCGACCCGGAATTGGAAGCCGACGTCTTCGAAGAGCTGGACCCGGAGAAGGCCAGCCGGCTGCTCAACGGCATGCCGGACAACGAGGTCGCCGCGCTGCTGGGCCGGATGCGCGCCGACGATGCCGCCGACGCGATCGCCGACCTGCGCCAGTCGCGGCGCCGGCGCGTGCTCGAGCTGATGCCCGCGCCACAACGCACCAAAGTCATCACCTTGATGGGATTCAATCCCGAAAGCGCCGGCGGGCTGATGAATGTCGACTCTGTGACATGTTCGGCCACCGCCACCGCGGGCGAGGCATTGGCGCTGATCGCCGAATCGCGCAGCATACAACCGGAAGCCCTCATCAAGGTGCACGTCCTCGACGAGGACAAACGTCTTGACGGCGTCGTTTCGGTGATCACCCTTTTGCAGGTCGATCCCGCTGAAACCCTTGCTGCCCTGATGGATTCAGACCCCGTGCGGGTCAACGCCGACGCGGATCTGACGGACATCGCCCTGCTGATGGCCGATTTCAATCTCTACTCCATCCCCGTCGTGGACGAGCAGGACCGCCTACTCGGGGTGGTGACCGTCGACGACGTGCTGGAGGCGACCATTCCCGAAGACTGGCGCCGCCGGGAACCCGCACCGCGCCCCATCCGCGAAATCACCGCCGCCGACGACCGTGACGCGCCGCCGGGCACAGGTAGCGCCCAGTGAGCTCCGGCGGGGAGAACACCACCCGGTCCGACGCGCAGGAAGTTCAGCGCTCCGAGCCGACGCAAACACGGCGCACCGCGGTGCTCGACAGCGCGCACCTGGGCGATATCGAGGGCGCGTTCGGGCGCATCAGCGTCGGGGAAGCCGAGCATGCCCGAACCTGGCGGACCCGGCTGCTGACCCTGCTCGCGATCGTCGGACCGGGAATCATCGTGATGGTCGGCGACAACGATGCGGGCGGGGTTGCCACCTACGCCCAAGCCGGCCAGAACTACGGCTACTCACTGCTGTGGGTGCTGCTGCTGCTGATCCCCGTGCTCATCGTCAACCAGGAAATGGTGGTCCGGCTCGGCGCGGTCACCGGGGTTGGACACGCCCGGCTGATCAACGAACGCTTCGGCCGCGGCTGGGGCTGGTTTTCGGTCGGCGACCTGTTCCTGCTCAACTTCTTGACGATCGTCACCGAGTTCATCGGCATCAGCCTGGCCGCCGAATATATCGGCGTCTCCAAATACGTTGTGGTACCGATCTCGGCGGTGGCGTTGGTGGCGATCATGGCCAGCGGCAGCTTCCGTCGATGGGAGCGGGCCATGTTCGTTTTCATCGCCGTCACGCTGCTGCAGATCCCGATGCTGCTCATGTCACACCCGCAATGGGGACATGCGGCGAAGTCATTTGTCGTGCCTGGCATTTCGGGTGGGATCAGCTCGGATGCGGTGCTGCTGATCATCGCCATCGTCGGCACCACCGTGGCACCGTGGCAGCTGTTTTTTCAGCAGTCCAACGTCGTCGACAAGCGCATCACGCCCCGGTTCATGGGCTACGAACGCGCGGACACGGTGCTGGGCGCCTTCGTGGTGGTGGTCGGCGCGGCCGCGCTGATGATGACCGGCGAATGGGCGGCCCGCTCCACCAACACCATTGGCGGCTTCACCGACGCCGGTGCTACGGCGCATCTGCTGGGCGAGCACCGCCCGGTACTCGGCTCGATCTTCGCCATCGTGCTGATGGACGCCTCGATCATCGGGGCCGCGGCGGTGACTCTGGCCACCAGCTACGCCTTCGGCGACGTGTTCGGACTGAAGCACTCGCTGCACCGCGGCTTCGCCGACGCCAAACAGTTCTACCTGTCCTATACCGCGATGGTGGCGCTGGCCGCGGCGATCGTGCTGATTCCCGGCGCCCCGCTCGGGTTGATCACCACCGCCGTTCAGGCCCTCGCCGGCCTATTGTTGCCCAGCGCCAGCGTGTTTCTGCTGCTGCTGTGCAACGACCGAGAAGTGTTGGGGCCCTGGGTCAATCGGGCCTGGCTCAACTGGGCCGCCGGGCTGATCGTCGGCGTCCTGCTACTGCTGTCGGGGATCCTGATGGCTACCACGCTGTTTCCGGACCTCGATGTCGTCGCGGTCGCGGGCTACCTGACGCTGACCCTGGTCATCCTCGCGGCGGCCGCGGCACCGGTGCTGCGCTTGCTGGCTCGCCGGCAGCCTTCGCGACCCCAGCCCCAGCTTCCGGCCCGCGGCGTCGATCGCAGCACCTGGCGCATGCCGCCGCTGGCACTGCTCGAACCGGTCACCTGGTCGGCCGGGACCCGACTCGCGATGATCGCCCTGCGCGCCTATTTGGTTGTCGGGGCGTTGCTTCTGGTGGTCAAAGCCGTCCAGCTCAGCCGCTGACCGCTTGTATCCGGCGGGCAACCTCGCCGTACCGCTCGAAGCGCTCCTGATCGGCAACGGAGTTGTACAGCACCAACCGCGTTGCGGTCCCGGCGTATTTCTCGGTCAGCGCATCGGCCAACCCCTCCCAGGTCGACTCGGTGGCGAAAACCGCGATGTGATCATCGCTGACCTGGGCGGCCATGCCGGCGAAGTCTCCGGCCTTCTGCTTCTCCCTTATCCGGGCGGTCGTGCCTTCGAAACCCGCCTCATCCCAGATGAACGCGTAGTTGGGCGTGCTGCCGTAGAAGGCCATGCTGGCGCGCACGATTTCGCGCTGCTTGTCACGCTCTTCATCACTGTCGCCGACGACCGTCATGACGGGCACGATGATCGCGAGGTCCGACGCTGAACGACCCGCTTTCGCCGCCCCTTCGCCGACCGTCGGTAGGACGTGGCGGGCCAGGTAGCCCGGTTCACCGATCGGATGGACGTGAACCCCGTCTGCCACTTCGCCCGCCATCCGCAGCATCCACGGATTGACCGCTGCGATATCGACTTTGGGATCGGGAGCGTCGATGGGTCCCGGGCTCCACTGCGGGGTGATGAAGTCGAGATCGTAAAAGTCGCCGTGGTGGTCGAGGGTCCCGGACCGGAAAGCCGCGAAACACGCCTTCACGGCGAGTAAGTAGTCGCGTAGCCGGGGTCCGGGCCGCTCGAAGGCCGTGCCGTAACGTCGCACCACGTGGGTGCGCACCTGCGTTCCCAGGCCCAGCCGGAACTTCCCTTTCGTTGCCTCCTGCAGTTCCCACGCCGCGGCGGCCGTGACGAAGGGACTGCGCGGAAAGGCCACTGCGACGCCCGTCGACAATTCGAGATCGGGCGCGGCCTGCGACGCCACGGCGGCGTTCAGGTATGCGGTGCGGCCGGTCTCGGTGAACAACAAACCGGAGAACCCGGCGGATTGTGTCCGCCGGGCAAGCTCACCGATGTGGCCGAGCGGCTGGGGAATCGTCATCGCGTCGACGTGCATGGTGGGAGCGTACGTCGGGCCCCCGCGTCGACTGCGTCGTATCCCGCGCAAAGGCGCCGGAATCTACCGTCCAGAGGTATACGCCAACCGACCCCCAAACGATCACTGCATGAACAACATCGGGGCGCTCGGCGTACAGATACTAACTTCTCGTCCGTTCGAAAGTCTTTTGACAAGAGGGTGTTTCGAGCCGCACTCGTCAAGTAGCGTAGGCACGTCGCCGGGTTCGGTGCCAATATCAGCGCGCTCGATCGGGGTCTTGGAGGACGGTGATCCAGCTATACGACGTGAGTGTGCGTTACGAGGCCACCATCGCGTTGCACCCGCTGACTATCGGATTCCCGGCGGGCAGCTTCACCGTCTTGCTCGGCCCGTCAGGGGCCGGCAAATCGACCCTGCTGCGGTGTATGAATCATTTGGTCACCCCGACCAGCGGACACATTGAAGTGGCCGGCATCGGCCCTCTTAACAGCAGCTCGAGTATTCGTGCACATCGGCGGCGTACCGGCATGATTTTTCAACAACATCAGCTGATCGGTCGTCACACCGCGTTGCGCAATGCCCTGCTCGGATGCATGGCGTCAACCGGTGTCCTGCAGGGGTTTTGGCGGACAAATCGCACTGAGACGTACCGCGCGCTGGCGGCTCTCGATCGCGTCGGACTGTTGACGAAAGCCATGGTTCGCGCGGATCGGCTCAGCGGCGGCGAGCAACAGCGGGTAGGTATCGCCCGTGCGCTGACCCAGCAACCCGACATCGTCCTCGCGGACGAGCCGGTGGCCAGCCTCGACCCGGAAACCGCCATCAGCGTCTTGAGCATGCTCCGCGACATCTGCCAACAGGACGGCATCACCGCCGTGGTCAGTCTGCACCAGGTGGAGCTCGCGCGACGCTTCGCCGATCGCATAGTCGGGCTGTCCGCCGGCCGCCTGATCGCCGACGCACCGCCCAGCGAGATCGACTCGACCCAGATCGACCGGATCTATCGCCATACCGACAACTCCCCGACAGCTCCGACGACAAAGGAATCCTGATGAAGGCCGCGCGCATCTTGATAACCGCACTGCTTGCGATCGTCCTCGCCGCTTGTGGAAGCTCCCACAGCCAGACGGCGCCTAATCCGTCGTTACTGCGAGTTGCGTTGCTGCCCGACGAAAATGCCAACACAGTGATCCAGAACAACCAACCGCTGAAGAATTACCTGGAATCGAAACTCGGTAAGCAAATCGAATTGGTGGTCACCACGGACTACTCGTCGATGATCGAGGCCATGCGGCACGGACGACTGGAGCTGGCATACTTCGGCCCGTTGTCCTATGTCCTCGCAAGATCGAAAGACCCCGGCATCGAACCCTTTGCCGCCGTCGTCGAGGAGCGCGGTGGGCCGCCGGTGTACCACGCGCTGGTGATCGGCAATGTCAGCCAGGGCATCAACACAATTGCCGACCTGAAGGGCAAAACGATGGCCTACGGGGACCCGGCCAGCACCTCAAGCCACCTCATCCCGAAATCGATGCTGGCAGACCAGGGATTGCGGGCCGGGCAGAACTACCAGGAGCAGTTCGTCGGCGCTCACGACGCGGTCGCTTTAGCGGTGCAGAACGGCAACGCCGCGGGCGGAGGCATCAGCAAACCGATCTTCGAGACCTTGGTGCAAAAGGGCACGATAGATGCGGCCAAGGTGAGGGTCGTCGCCGAGTCGAAGCCATACCCGAACTACCCCTGGACGATGCGAAGCGATCTGGACCCGGCGCTCAAGACCTCCATCGCGAACGCCTTTCTGGCCCTTCAGGATCCCGCGGTGCTCAAGCCGTTCAAGGCAGTCGCCTTTGCGCCGGTGACGGATGCGGACTACGACGCGGTTAGGCAGCTGAGCACACAGCTGGGGCTTGACCTCAATTCACTCAGCCGATGACGGTTGCAGCGCGGCGCGCTCGGCTGAACCCCGAGGTCGTGAACGCCGAGTATGCGGCCATCGTGCGCCTTGAGCTACGCCGACGTGTCCGTTTCATCCTCGTTGTTGTGGCGGTAGTCGCGGCCGTGCTCGGCTGCTGCGCCTATACCGGACTTCTGGACGCTCGCCGGCTGAACGACGGGGTCCCGGCGGTGTTTTCGCTGATCGGTGAGATGTGGCCCCCGGACTTCAGCCGCGCCGGTTCCTGGCTCGCGCCGCTGCTGGACACGATGGCAATGAGCGTGGCAGGAACCTTCATCGCGATTGTCCTGTCATTTCCGCTTGGACTCGCTGCCGCCCGCAACACGACGCCGCACCCGCTGGTGTACCACCTCGCCCGAACGATGCTGAATGGCCTTCGCGCGATACCTGAACTCATCATGGGGATCGTATTCGTGGCCGCCGTCGGCTTCGGGGCATTGCCCGGGGTGCTGGCGCTAGGGCTGCACTCGGTAGGCATGGTGGGCAAGTTCTATGCCGAAGCCATCGAACACGTCAGCCCCGCCCCGGTTGAAGCCGCACGCGCGGTAGGAGCGCGTCCGGCCCAGGTCATCGCGCACGGGTTTCTGCCGCAAGTGCTGCCGCAATTAGCGGACGTGTCAATCTACCGCTGGGAGTACAACTTTCGGGCCTCGACCGTGCTCGGACTGGTCGGCGCCGGCGGCATTGGCTTCCAACTCATGGCCGCGCTGCGGGTCCTCGAGTACCGGCAGGTTTGCGCGATCATGCTGGTCATCTTGGCAACAGTCACCGTCGTGGATAGCCTGAGCGGCTGGTTACGAAGCCGGTTCGTATGAATACGACTCACCCGCAGCCCTTTCGGGTCGTCATCACCCATCGGGTTCACGCCGACGTGCTTGACCTGTTGGGCCAATCGTGCGAAGTCTCGGCCAATCAGACATCCAACAGTCCCACGCGAGACGAATTGCTCAGCAGATGCCGCGATGCTGACGCGCTGGTGGTGTTCATGCCCGACCACATCGACGAGGAGTTACTACAACACAGTCCTCGGCTGCGGATAGTGGCCGGCGCGCTCAAGGGTTACGACAACATCGACGTCGACGCGTGCACGGCGCGTGGCATCTGGGTGAGCTATGTCGAAGACCTGCTCACCGGCGCGACTGCCGATCTCGCGGTCGGCCTGTTGATCGCGCTGGACCGCCACCTTCTCGCGGGCGACAGCATCGTCCGGTCGGGGCAACATCGTGGCTGGCGGCCCGAACTTTATGGTGGTGGACTGGCCGGCAGGCAGATCGGGATCGTGGGCATGGGGGCGGTCGGGCAGGCGGTCGCTCATCGACTGCGAGCATTCGACGCGCAATTGCTGTATACCGACCCGACGCCGCTACCAGTCGCCGGCGCGAAAGAGCTCGGAGCACGAGCAGTGCCGCTCGAGACGCTGCTGACGGACAGTACCGCCGTGGTGGTTACGGCGCCGCTCACCGACCACACCCGCCACCTCATCGGACCGGCGGCGTTGGGGCGACTTCCCCGCGGGACATTGTTGGTCAATGTGGGCCGCGGGTCGGTGGTGGACGAAGATGCCGTAGCCCGATCCCTAATGACGGACCACCTGGGCGGCTATGCGGCCGATGTGTTCGCTTTTGAGGACTGGTCAGATCGAGACCGGCCCCGACACATTCCCGCTGAACTTCTCGCGCACGACCGCACCGTGTTCACTCCCCACCTGGGTTCGGCGGTCCGCGAGGTGCGCCGCCAGATCGAACTCGCGGCGGCGCGCAGCGTTCTCGATGTTCGCGATGGCAAGCGACCTTCCATTGCGGCGAATTTCATCACGGGATCTGGGACTGACGACGCCGACCACCAAACCGGCCGACCTGAGCATGTCGACCAAGGCTTTTAGAGCAGCTCTCAGCGTTTCGTTGGCCGCCGGCTCACCGGGGCGGTGAAGCCTTCGGTGTCATCGAAGAATGCCCATTGTCCGTCGTCGTTGACCTCCATGCGCCAACCCAGTTCGGTGTTGCCGCCCACCGAGTTGACGAACCAGGCGTGCGCGGCCTCGGCGTGGGCAAAATTTTTCGTCGCGACGACCCGGCCACGTGGGTCGATAACGCGAAACTCAGGCATGGGATCTAATTTATCCCTGCCTGCGCGTTTTCAATCCCAAAAATCGCCTATTTACCGGTAAACACTGGGCTACACCGTGCGGGCCAGGCGGTCGACGAGGATCTCGGCAAACCTCGCCGGATCGTCGAGCACCCCACCTTCAGCGAGAAGTGCTGTGCCATAGAGCAATTCCGCGGTCTCCGCGACCGAAGGGTCGTCGCTTCGGTCCTGGTGCGCTTGGCGCAGGCCGGTGACGAGCGGATGGTTGGGATTGAGTTCGAGAATCCGCTTCCCCACCGGAATGTCCTGCCCGGAAGCCCGGTAGATGCGGGCCAGCGCCGGCGTGATTCCGAAGGCATCGGTGATCAGGCAGGCGGGCGAGTCCGTCAGGCGGGTGGACAGCCGAACTTCCTTGACGTGGTCGGTCAAGGTGTCCTTCAGCCAGGTGAGCAGGTCGGCGAATTCCTTCTGCTGCTCTTCGCGCTCGGCCTCGCTCTGGTCGCCCTCGGAGCTGAGGTCCACCTCGCCCTTGGCGATCGACTGCAGGGGCTTGCCGTCGAACTCGGTGACGGTTCCCACCCAGACCTCGTCGACCGGGTCGGTGAGCAAGAGCACCTCGTAGCCCTTGGCTTTGAACGCCTCGAGGTGCGGCGACTTCAGGATCTGCTGACGCGACTCCCCCGTGGCGTAGAAGATCTGCGACTGGCCCTCCTTCATGCGCTCCACGTATTGGGCGAGCGTGGTGGCTTCCTCCTCGCTGTGCGTCGAGGCGAATGAGGAGACCTGCAGCAGCGCCTCCTGGTTGTCGAAGTCCGACAGCAGGCCCTCCTTGACGACCCTGCCGAATTGGGTCCAAAAGGTGCGATAGTCCTCCGGACGCTCGGACTGCAGATCCTTGATGGTGGACAGGACCTTCTTGGTCAACCGACGCCGGATGGCCTTGATCTGCCGATCCTGCTGCAGGATCTCGCGCGACACGTTGAGTGACATGTCCTGCGCGTCAACGACGCCCTTGACGAAGCGCAGGTATTCGGGCATGAGCTCTTCGCAGTCGCCCATGATGAACACGCGCTTGACATACAGCTGAATCCCAGTCTGGCCGTCCCGGTTGAACAGGTCGAACGGGGCGTGCGACGGGATGAACAGCAAGGCCTGGTACTCGAAGGTGCCCTCGGCCCTCATCGCGATGACCTCGAGCGGGTCGTCCCAGGCGTGCGCGACGTGCTTGTAGAACTCCTTGTACTCCTCCTCGGAGACCTCTTCTTTGGGCCTGGCCCACAAGGCCTTCATCGAGTTGAGGGTCTCGGTCTCTTTTGCGACGGTTTCCTCACCGCCCGCCCCCTCTTCGTCCGGGGCAGCCGGTTCCCGCCGCTCGACCTCCATCCGGATGGGCCAGGCGATGAAGTCGGAGTATTTCTTGACCAGGCTCCTGATCTTGAACTCCGCGGTGTAGTCGTGCAGTTCGTCCTCGGCGTCCTCGGGCTTGAGGTGCAGGATGACCGACGTTCCTTGCGGAGCGCCGTCGACCGATTCGATGGTGTAGGTGCCCTCGCCGCTCGATTCCCATTTGGTGGCCTCGCTCTCGCCGGCCTTGCGGGTGAGCAGTTCGACCTTGTCGGCGACCATGAAGCTCGAATAGAAACCGATACCGAACTGCCCGATGAGTTCCTCTGAGGCCGCGGCGTTCTTGGCCTCCCTCAGTTCCTTGCGCAGCTCGGCGGTGCCGGACTTGGCCAGCGTGCCGATCAGATCCACCACTTCGGCGCGCGTCATACCGATGCCGTTGTCGCGGATGGTCAGGGTGCGCGCATCCTTGTCCACGTCGATCTCGATGTGCAGGTCGGAGGTGTCGACGTCCAGGTCCTTGTTCCGGAACGCTTCAAGCCGCAGCTTGTCCAACGCGTCGGAGGCGTTGGAGATCAACTCCCGCAGGAACGAGTCCTTGTTGGAGTAGACGGAATGGACCATCAGATCCAGCAGTTGCCGAGCCTCTGCCTGAAACTCCAACTGCTCGACGCGGGCGTTCATGAGTTCTCCTACATCTCCTTTCACAGGACCGTGACGGACTCAAATTTACCGAGCCGCCGACCATTGGTGTTGGGCGGACCCGTCCACTTCGGGAGCGACGGCCTTTACCCTGAACGCATGTCTGTTGCTCAACGCGAACGCGCCGCTCTCGTGGAAACCATGCGCGGCGTCGGTCCGGATGCACCCACCCTGTGTGAAGGCTGGACGACCCGCGACCTGGCTGCCCACCTGGTGATCCGTGAGTACCGTCTCGACGCAGCGCCCGGCATCGTGATTCCCTTCTTCGCCTCCCATACCGCCAAGGTGCAAAACCAGGTGACCGAGCAGAGCGATTGGGACGAGCTGGTCGGCAAGCTCTCCGCCGGCCCGCCGGTCTACTCCCCGCTCAAACTGCTCGACCCGGTGGCCAACGTGGCCGAGATGTTCATTCACCACGAGGACGTGCGTCGCGCGCAGCCGGGCTGGCAGCCGCGCTCGCTGGAGCCCGCCCTGGGCAAGATGTTGCGTCGCACCCTGCCGCTGATGGCCCGGCTCACCCTCGCGAAGGTGCCCGGCCGGGTGGCGTTGCGTACCTCAGAGGGCAAGACGGTGCTCACTTCCGGTCAGGGGCCGGCGGTCACGGTGACCGGGGCGCCCGAGGAGCTGCTCCTTTTCAGCGTGGGACGCCAGGCCCAGGTCGATTTCGACGGCGACGCCGCGGCGGTGCAGGCCGTCCGCGATGCACCCAAGGGCCTATAGGCGTAGCGATCGTCGATCGTGACAGGTCCGCTGTATCTGATCACTGGTGCCGGCGGTGGCACCGGTGGGGTGAGCCGGCTGGTGGTTGAGCAACTGTGCGGGCGCGGTGGTCGGGTGCGCGCGCTGGTGCACCACGACGACGAGCGAGCCGACTCGCTGCGCGACCTTGGCGCCGAGGTGGTGGTCGGTGATCTGACCGATCCGCAGAACGTCGTCGCCGCGATGACCGGCGTTGATCGCATGTTCTTCTCCATGAGCGTCTCGCCCGACTACCTGCAGGCCACGGTGGTCGTGTGTGATGCGGCGTTGGAATTGGGTCGCCTCGAGGTGTTCGTGAACATGTCACAGATGACGGTTTCGCAAATGACACTGACGAGCACCGGCGAGTCTCGTCAGCATCGCTTGCACTTCCTGGCCGAGCATGTGCTGAATTGGTCCGGGGTGCCGGTAGTGCACATCAGACCGACGGCTTTTCTTGACAATCCGATGTTCACGCTGTTTGCGGTTCCGTCACTGCGCGAGCGAAGCGTTCTAGCGCTGCCATTCGGTGCGGGCCGGACTTCGCCCATCGCCGCCAGCGATGTTGCACGCGTGGTCTCAACTGTGCTGTTGGATCCGGCCGAGCGCATCGGACGCGTCTATGAATTGACCGGTCCGGAAAGTCTCGACATTGATGGTTTGGCCGCGCAATATGCCCTCGGATTACACCGGTCGATCACCGGCACCGACGTCCCGCTCGATACGTGGGTTGAGGAGATTCTCCAGCCCCTTGGTCTGCCGGCACACCTTCAGCAACACCTCACCACGATGGCGCGGCTGCACCGATCGGGTCGATACGACCGCGCGACCGATGACGTCGAAAAGCTCACCGGCCGACCCGCGTTGACCGTCGCGCAATACATCGCCGAGAATCCACAGCTGTTCTCGTAGCGGCCTACCAGAGTCACCCAAAGGACTCGCGCAGCTCTTTTTTGATCACCTTGCCGAATTGATTGCGCGGTAGCGTATCGACGACCACCAGGTGCTCGGGGTGTTTGTAGCGGCTAAGTCCCCGTGATTGACAGTGTCGCACAAGAGATTCCAAGGACACGCCGCCTTGGGTCGCGGGCACCACGACGGCACAGACGCGTTCGCCGGTGCGCGGGTCGGGAATCCCGATCACGGCGACATCGGCGACGGCGGGATGGGTGGCCAGCGCGTTCTCGATTTCGAGGGCCGAGATGTTCTCCGCATTGCGGATGATCGCGTCCTTGGTGCGACCCGTGACGCGGACATTGCCGTCGGCATCGATCAGGCCGAGATCGCCTGTGCGCAACCAGCCGTCGCTGTCGAAGGCATCGGCGTCAAGTTTCGGATCGGCGTAGCCGAGGAAGCACTGGGGCCCCTTGAGCTGTAGCTCTCCTTCCTGTCCGGCACCCAGTGCGACGCCACGGCTGTCGACCGTGCGGACCCTGACACCCGGCACGGGCGGCCCGACGGTATGGTCGAGCACCTCGGGCGCAGCGGTCAGTGAGGGTGAGGTCGCGCACGGAAACTCGGTCATTCCCCAGGCATTGGCGATTCCAGCCACGCCGAAGGTTTCGCGGACCTGACGCCCCAGTTCGGCGGTGACGGGCGCGCCTCCGGCCAGGCAGCCCCGGACCGAGGGAAACAGCGGCCGATCACCTTGGGCCCATTGGGCTTCGAGGAACGCGACGAAGAATGGTGTTGCGGTGCCCAGGAACGTCGGATTGTGCGCGGCGATGGCCCAGGGTGTGGTGGCCGGGTCGAACGCCTCGAACAGTGCCAACCGCATGCCGGTCAGCAACGCGGTGGCCAGCATCGCGGCCCCGCCGATATGTGCGATCGGGAAGGCGATCGGATCGACGTCGCTGCTGGTGGCTCCCACCATGCCCACCACTCCGGTCGAGCCGGCGATGACCGACGTGTCGGTATGACGGATCCCTTTGGGGGTCGCGGTGGTTCCCGAGGAGTAGTAGATCCAGCGAGCGTCGTCGGCGGATCCCGGAGGCGACTGGAGGGCGGCGGTGTCGGCGCCGGGTAGCCGCAGCTCGCCGGCGGCCGGAGGGGTCGCCAGGTCGAGGCTGATCACCTCAAAGCCCCTATCCCGCGACAATGCCCGCGCCAGCCCACCATGATCGAACCCGCGCCAAAACTCCGGCGCCACAAAGAATTCGGTGTCCAGTTGGCCGGTGATGAAGCCAACCTCCCTTTCCCGCAGGATCGGGATGATCGGGTTCTGGACCGCACCGAGTCGGGCGAGTGCGGCCATCACCACCATGGTTTCCAGGGTCGTGGGCAGCTGCCAGGACACGACAGTGCCTGCGCGGACTCCTCGTTCGGCGAGGGCGGCAGCGGTTGCGCATGCGGCGTCGTGCAGCTGACGCGCGGTCAGACTGCGGCCATGCTCGTCGGCCAGGAGTGGCCGGTTCGATCCTCGGTGTGCCGCGTCCGCGATCAACGACCAGAACGTCACCGTGCCGATCCTCCGATCCTCACCCGGCTGACGGCATCGTAGAGGGGGGACGAAATCCCGAGTGCGCGACGGCCACCGATACCCCAGTGCCGATCGGCCCCTTCGCGTCCACCAGCACCGCCGAGCCGCTGGCGACCCCGTCATGGCTGTGATGCGTCAGGGAGGCAAGCCCGATGTGGTCCCCTTCGGGCAGCCGACTCAATGTGAGCGTGTAGTCGACATTGATGAACTGCAGGGAGTTAGTGCCCCAGTTGGCAATCGAGGCCGTGATGTCGCCGGCCATCGCCACGCGGGTGAAGGCGGTCAGTGGTTCGTCGTCGATCAACGGGCGCGTCTCGTGTATCCACGTGTATTTCGGGCCATTTGTCTGAGGCCAGTCCGGATCCGGATTCTGGACGTCGGCGCCCCAGCCGTAGGTCCGCATGAACAGTGTCGAGTAGGCCTCGTCCAGCGGGATCGGTGGCATCTGCACCGGTGGCGACCAGACGTGGCCGTCGGGCTGCGCGCCGCGCCGCAAAAACAGTGCGCTCGCCTGTGCCACGGGGTCGCCGTCCTGGGTGATCACGGCCTCGACCAGCCGTAATCGACGCCGGTCGTGCCGCATTCGGGTGTGCACCTCGAGCGGCGTCAAGGCCGTGGGCCGCGGCAGGTCGACGGTCAGGCGCGCCGGTTGGAATTCCGCATCTTGGGCCGCATCCTCGACCGCCCATGCCAGTAGTCCGCCGACGACATGGCCGCTTAGCGAGGGCCCCCATCCGCCGCGCGCGATTTTGGTTGGGACGAGGTAGTTTTCGTCGCGCACAAAGTACGGCGCCGGTTCCGCCCATTGAGCTTCATTCGGCACGATATTGGGCTCGGCCACTGTATGACCCTTCGCGTGATGGGATTGCGGGCTCAGCTGAGTTCCGCAACTGTGGATGTTACAGTTGCGCTTCCAGTCACTGCGTGCGCACCGCGCCGCGACAGCCGGACGGTCCCGCAATCAGCCGATCGCGGCGCCCACCAGATGACCGATCACGTAGGTGACGGCCAACGCGAGACTGCCGCCAATCGCGTTGCGCAGCACTGCCCGGCCTTTTTGGGCTCCACCCAAACCGGCCGAGACCGCACCGGTGATCACCAGCGCCGCCAGTACCGCCGCGACGGTGACGGGAATCCTCCACGTCGTCGGCGGGGCCAGGATCGCGATCAACGGCAACAGCGCGCCGATCGCAAACGAGAGCGCCGACGACGACGCCGCCTGCCAGGGGTTCGTCAGCTCCTCGGGATTGATGCCCAGTTCGACCTCGGCATGGGCGAGCAGCGGATTGTGGTCGGTGAGTTCCTCGGCCACGGTGCGAGCGGTCGCGGGCGTCAGGCCTTTTGCTTCATACAGTGCGGCGAGCTCGTCCAGTTCGGCCGCCGGATCCTCGCGCAGTTCGCGACGTTCCTGGCTCAACAGCGCCTTCTCGGTGTCGCGCTGGGTGCTCACGGAGACGTATTCACCCAGCGCCATCGACACCGCCCCGGCGACCAGGCCGGCACTTCCGGCGGTCAATATCGGGGCGCGTTCGGCGGTGGCAGCCGCGACCCCCACCACGATGCCCGCGGTGGAGACGATGCCGTCGTTGGCGCCCAGGACGCCCGCGCGCAGCCAATTCAACTTCGACGACACCGAACCGACGTGGGGTTCGTGCGGATGCGGCCCACTCGACACGGCCGCAACGATATAGAGGAAAACCCTGGCCGACTAGCCAACATAGCCTTGCCAAACGAGCCCGCGCGGGAACTCACGGCTGCGTCGCGGTTGGGCCCGGCCAAAAGTTCTGCATCGGCGGGTCACAGCTCGTCCATAGGAAAGCTATCTAGCGTCGGGGTTGTAACGGGGGGTGTTTCAAGGAATTCCCTTGCAAAAAACCCCTAGGGATAGGTGAAGCATCATGAAGTTGAAGCAACTTGTCGGAGGGGTGACCATCGCCGGGGCGCTCAGCGCTGCGGCGCTGGGAATGGGCGCCGGGTTTGCCAACGCTGCTCCCGGGGCGCCACAGCCTCCGGGCAATCATGGCGGGGCGGCGCCGGGTGGCGTCCACCCGCCTACTGGCCCCAACGATCCGGGTGGTCCGGGTGGTCCGGGTGGCCCGGGTGGTCCCGGCGATCACCCCGGCGGACCGGGTGGACCGGGTGGTCCCGGCGGTCCCGGCGATCATCCCGGCGGGCCGGGCGGCCCCGGCGATCACCCCGGCGGCCCAGGTGGTCCCGGCGATCATCCCGGCGGACCGGGCGGTCCCGGCGATCACCCCGGCGGCCCAGGTGGTCCCGGCGATCATCCCGGCGGCCCAGGCGGCCCCGGCGATCACCCCGGCGGCCCAGGCGGCCCCGGAGGCCCGTGGCACGGCGACGACCATCGGGGCTACTTCCACGGGGCACCATGGGGCGATGGACCTGGCCCTTGGGGGCCCGGCGAGCCGCCGCGGCCGGCATGGGATCGACCGCTCCCCCCGCCCGGAGGGCACTGGGACTACGGCCCGATCAACTACTGGGGCTACAACGAAACGCCGTATTGGAACCCCGGTTTCAACCAGTGGGGATTTGACTTCTTCGGAGTGTGGATCCCGCTGTGACGGTTAGCTGACACGACGCCCGCTTCGCCGCTTGGCGAGGCGGGCGTCGTCGTTCGTTTATGTCATTGCGGCCGAGGAGTTTTCGCTCGGTGCTGGTCCTAGTTTTTAATGCCGACGGTCAACAGGTCGGACACGAGGCGCGTCCATACCGGTCGCGGAATCCGGTGTTGATCGCTGATCACAAACCCGGCGTTTTCGAACAACGTCCGCATCTCGGGTGCGGATGCGTTGTGTTGGGGCTTCCACCGAGAGTCCGCAGATGACTGCAGCCGCCGTTGCCGCGTACTCAGCGCCGAGACGGCTACCAGCCCGCCGGGTGCCAGCACACGGTGGAATTCACGCAGCGCCGCCGGCTGGTCGAAGAAGTGAAAGGCTGAAGTCGTCACGACGGCATCGAGGGCACCGTCGTCAAAGGGAAGCTGCTCGGCCGGGCCGCGCATCCACTGGACCCGATCCGACCTGGCGCGCGCCTGCCCGAGCATGCCATCGGACATGTCGACGCCATAGATTTCGTCGGGCTGCAGTTCACGCTGGATCCGGTCACTAAGAATCCCTGTGCCGCAAGCGATGTCAGCGATCTTGCGAGCACCGTGTTTGCGCAGCTGGGCGATCACCTCGTTGTGCGGAGGTCGGTACACCCACTGTTGCAGGAACGGCAGATCGTAAGCCGGCGCGAGAAAGCTCCACATCCGAGTGACGGCCTCGTTGAGCCCTCGGCGCTGCGGTGCGGTCATTTGTTCAGCACCGAGCTGTAGTAGATGGTGTCGGCCACCGACACGGAGTCGTTGGTCTGCGGGATCGCGTCAAGACCGGAGTCGGCCAACAGCTGAGTCATCCGGATGCCCTCCGACCGCCATCCCAGGTCGTCCAGATAGACGGCGACGTCGTTGCGCTCGCCCTGGTAGCCGAGCTCGCCGAATTCCAGGTCGAAGCCGTGCTCACGCCATTTCGCGGTGGCCCTGCGCATCATTTCCTGGGCTTTCTCCGTGTCTACCTCTGACATGTCCGGAATAGCTTCGCACGCCAGCCGGCTACCGCCGGCGCTGAGTTCGGTGATGTTGCCCAGCAGGCGATCTTGCGCCTCCGGCGGCAGATACCCGAAGAGGCCCTCCGCGATCCACGCGGTGGGCCGACTCTTGTCAAAGCCAGCCTCTACCAA
Source organism: Mycobacterium sp. 852002-40037_SCH5390672 (assembly GCF_001665875.1). GTDB lineage: Bacteria > Actinomycetota > Actinomycetes > Mycobacteriales > Mycobacteriaceae > Mycobacterium. The sequence continues at coordinate 42,467 of NZ_LZTA01000059.1, read as the reverse complement.
TGCCTTTGGCCAGTCATTGCGCAGGTCGACGGCGACCGTACGCAACTCGGCCTGCGGGGCGGCGCCCAGTTTGGCCAGCGTGGCGGCCTTGAATTCGATCACCTGCGGCTGGTCGATCTCGAACACCCTCATATCGGCCGGCCAGGCCAAGCGGTAGGCGCGCGCGTCGAGACCCGACGCCAGAATCACCGCCTGCCGGATCCCGGCCTGCGTCGCGGCGTGGAAGAAGGAGTCAAAGAATCGGGTCCGCGCCGCCATCGCGACGGGCATGTGCTCAAGCTTCCAGCCGGATTCGTGGTCGTCGACGTCTGCGGCCGCCAGGTCGCCGGAGACCCACCGTGTGAAAAAGTCCACCCCGACGGCACGAACCAGCGGCTCGGCGAATCGGTCCTCGATCAGCGGATTGTCGGCGTTGGTCGCGATCGCTCGGGCGGCTGCGACCATCGTGGCGGTCGCGCCCACACTGGTGGCCAAATCCCAGGTGTCGTTGTCTGTGCGTGGCATGCGGCTGTTGTCTCCCTCGGAATCACAGGTTACTTAGCCGGTATAACGACTGGCGGACGCGTGGAGTTCCCCCGTGTCCGCCGCCCAGCTATTTCGCCAGCAAGAGCGTCGCGTTGCCGCAGCCGGGCGGCGTTCCTAGTGTGGTCCGGGGCGCCCGGGCCCGCCAGGACCGCCGGGGCCGCCCGGTCCCCCGGGCCCGCCCGGCCCGTTTGCCGCCGGGAGCAAGAACACGCATTGGTTCAGCTCGGCGCTCCAGCCCCACCCCGGGGCGCATTCACCATCGGCCCGGTTGATCGCCGGCGTTGCGATCACTGTCACCGGCAACCCGGCCAACACGAGAGCGACCGCACCGACCACGCAACGCCGCAGATAATGTCTCATCGCCGACCTCCCTTTGTGCGTTCGGGCAAGCAGGCGTGTGATGACTGGTCGCATCCGGCCGAACCCGCGTTCATCATTGTGCGGCAATCAACCCCGTTGTCGTGCCGAAGTGGTGAGCCTGAATGCCGTTGCGGGCGCGAGCCTTCAGTCGGTCATCAATTCGAAGACCGGGATGAGCCGATCGGTGCGTTGCTGGTATTCCCCGAACCCCGGGGCACGCTCGACCACAACCGAATAGACCGAATCCCTTTCGTCACGCGGCAATTCGCGTGCGGTCGCGGGCTTCGCAGCCTCGGAGCCGATCTCGACGGACACGCGAGGATTGGCGCGAATGTTGTGCACCCAGGCGGGATTGTTGTCCCGGCCCGCCGCGGAACCGACGACATAGATTTTGTCGTCGATGTCGAAGTAGGCGACCGGATTGACCCGTTGGGCGCCGCTGCGCGCTCCGGTCGAAGTCAGCAGCAGCAGCGGGAATCCCTCGAATTGCCCGCCCACTTTGCCGCCATTGCGGCGGAACTCGTCGATGTTCTGCTCGTTGAATTCACGTTCCGCGCTCTGCGCGTCGTCACCCATTACGCCATCGTTGCATGCGGCGCGGGCCTCGGCCGGGATCCGCCGAACTTACGCTGTGTCGCAGGAAGATTGACTCTACCGATCAACTTCTGCCGGACACTGCCGCTCGTCACAGCCCCGCGGTCGGCGGCGCAGGTTCGATCGTGGTCAGTTCGCTCAGGCCACTAATTCTCAGGACGGACATCAGGATCGGGTTGGCGAGGAGCTCGATGCGATCTGCGTGGGCGGCGAGGGCGCTGATCGCGGCGCTGTCCAGGTACTCCACCGCGCTGAGGTCGACCAGTAACGCGCCGACGCTGCCGGTGGCCTCGGTGGTGGCGCCGGCCAGAGCCACGTTGAACGCATCGATATTGCTCAAGTCGATTTCCCCCGCGACGACCAGCATGAATTTCCCGTCGCTGCCGCGCGCGGTGTCAAGCGTGAGCGGGGTCGTCATCAGGTGATCCTCGTCGATAGGTGAACTGTGGTGCCGTCGTTGTCGGGCCGGATGTCGACGTCGTGCATGAGACTTCGCATGAGGGGGATGCCCCGGCCGCGGTGCGGATAAGAAGCGGGTTGCGGAGCCTTCCACGAGCCGGTGTCGGTGATCGTCAACTGGACCGCGTCGCCGGTTGCGATCGCGCCGAGGCGAATTGTGCCCTGGGGTCTGTGGCGATGACCGTGCTCGATGGCGTTGGCGACAGCTTCCCCGGCGGCGACGAGCACGTTCAGGGTTTGGTCGGGGTCTAACCGGGCCCTGGTCAGCCAGTTGCGCAGGGCGCTGCGGGTCGGCGCAAGCTGGCTGACGTCGGCGGGAAAGTTCAACTCCAACGGGGCCGGGTGGCGATAAAGCAACAGCACGACGTCGTCCTGGTACCCACCGCTCGGCGCCACGCGTGACATGACCTGGTTCGCCAGATCGTCCAGTGTCAAAGCGCGGGAATCCTCCGCGACGCCGGCGACGCGGGAGATGCCATGGTCGAGCGGAACGCGGCGACGTTCGACAAGACCGTCGGTGTAGAGCAGTAGTGTCGAACGCGCGGGGATGGTCACGCGGGCTTCCGGACGGGGCCAGTCACCCCGTATCCCCAATGCGATGGTGTGGCCGTCGTCGAGCATCTGGGTGCTGCCGTCGCCGTGCACCAGAATGGGCGGCGGATGACCGGCGCTGGAGTAGACCAGTTCACCGGTTTCGGGAGTGAGCACCGCGCAGACTGCGGTGGTGCATTGGGCACCGGGCAACCGCGCGGCGAAGCGATCCAGCCCCGCGAGAGCTGCACCGGGACTTGGGTTTTCGAACAACAGCGCGCGGCAAGCACTGCGCACCTGGCCCATCACGGTGGCGGCGGCAAGGCCATGTCCGACACAGTCGCCGACGATCAAGGCGATGCGTCCGTCTTCCAGGTCGACAATGTCGTACCAGTCACCGCCCACCTGTAGGGGTCGCGTTGCGGCCTGATAGCGCACCGCGAATCCGGCGGGCAGATCAGCGGGGCCGAGGATCGCGTGTTGGAGGGCCAGCGCGGTTTCGCGCTGCTGGTCGACCTGGTGCACCCGCTGCAGACCCTGACCGAGGCGGCCGGCCAAGACGGTGAGCAAAGTCTGGTCCTCGAGGGTGAACGGGCGCTGGTCGGCCAGATCGATCCACACGACGAGCACGCCCTCGGGGTGCTGCAGCGCGATGCCCGCCGTCCCGGGCTGCGACGCGCTGGAAGTGAGGAGATCGCCGTCGCGCAGTGAGGTGAGCGCCTGCTGGGTGTGCAGTGGCAGCTCGGCCCATGGTGTGGGCTCGCCGACCGACACCACCTGGGGTGCACCGAACGCCGTTTCCGCGGACGAGCTCTGCGTGGGGAAGGTGACGGCCAGAACGCGGCGCGCCCGCCATAACCGGCGCAGTTCCTCTGCGGCGGCGTGCAACGCGTCCTCGACCGTGTCGGCCTGGGCCAACTCCTGGTTGAGCGCGTGTTCGCGACCCGCGGCCAGTGCCAATGCGATGGCCGCGTGCCGGGCGAAATCACTGACCAGATCGAGGTAATCGTTGCCGAACACGGGCTGATGCGGATCGCGCGCGACGGCGATGACGCCAAGCACCGCACCGTCCGCAATCAGCGGCATGACGATCGCCGAGCGTTCACCGACGTCGGTGAATCCCTCGATCGGGTATTCGAAGGAATCAGTGATCAGCGGCAGGCCGCGGCGCGCAACGCCACCCGTTGTCGAACCGTCCATCGGAACCTGCCGGCCAATCACCTCCGAGGAGTACCGGCCCGCCGTCGCGGCCACGACCAGGGTGTCGACCTCTTCCACTGGCACTTCCGGCTCCCGGGGAACCAGCAAGATCGCTTGTTCGGCACCGGCCAGCTCCAGCGCCCGGTTCACGATGAGCTGCAACGGACCCGTCTGCGGGTCGCCGGACAGCAACGCGGTCGTGATCTCGCGACTGGCCTTCGTCCATTTCGCCGCTTCACGCTCTCGCTCGAAAAGTCGGGCGTTGTCGATGGCGGCCGCCGCCGCCGTGGCCATCGCTCGTACGGCGCCTTCCTGCGAGTCGGAGAAGACTCGACCCGGCCGGTCGTCGGCCAAATACAGGATGCCGAAGTTGGCCGCCCGCACAGTAATCGGGATGCCAAGGAGCGCATGCATCGGCGGTTCGTGTCCGCCCATCCCGGCGGTGTCGGGATGGGTGCTCAGATCATCGACGCGCAGACCATCACCGACCGGAAGATCGCCGAGGCGCCGCGCAATGTCGGCGTCGATTCCCGCACACACGAAAGAAACGAGCGCGCCGTCCGAGGCGCGTATGCCCAGGGCGGCGTAGCGGGCGCCGGTCAACTCCATCGCCGCTTGGAGGACGCGACGCAGCGTCACATCCATCTCCAGATCGGAGCCGATCTCGACGATGACCCGCACCAGTTGTTCCATCTGGTCGCGCGCTGCCACCAGCTCATCGAGCTGGTCATGCATTCGACTCACCAGTTCGCGCCGGCCCTGCCAAGTGAAGGCGGAGTCACTCCGGTCGCTGTCCATAGGTACCCACGGTAACGGGTCGGTTGTACGCCGATGCCTGGACCGCACGACCCCAGTACCACGCTGCGCTCCCTGGTGCACGGATTGGCGAGTACTCGCTCAGTAGCTGGCCAACATTTGCCGAGCTCACATGAAGGTTGCGGGCGCTGAACGAACTGCAGGCAGTATGGCTTTACCCGATCTTGACCAGGTATTGAATTGTCCCGCCGAAGATAGCTGACGTGAGTACGCTTTCATCGGTGGAACTGGGGGTTTTGGGACTTCTCCAGGTCCGGCAAGACGGGGCGCCCGTCGCTATACCGGGCGCGAAGCCGCGCGCCATCCTCACGATGCTCGGACTGCACGGAGGCTCCGTAGTTCCGGCCGACACGCTCGTCGAGTTGCTCTGGGGTGAGGACCCGCCGCGCACCGCCGCCAAAGCCCTGCAGACCCACGTCTCCTCGATACGCCGCGCCCTGGGCGACGGCTTTGTCTTGACGCATGGTGCGGGTTGGACCCTCGCCGAGAGCGAGGTTGATGCGTCTCGTTACAAATCGGCGGCCCGACTGGGCCGCGACGCCGCCGCGGCGGGCGACACCAGCCAAGCGGTGGCCCGCTTCGAGGAGGCCCTTGCGCTCTGGCGCGGAACCCCCGAACTTCCCGATGGCCGGCGCGGAACATCGGAAAAGACGCGGTGGATCGAGAGCCACGCCGCGCTGGTTGAGGATCGAGCAGACGCGCTGCTTGCCACGGGTCGCGCCGCGGAAGTGATCGGCGACCTCGAGGCCGCAGTCGCTGAGGCCCCACTGCGGGAAAGGCGATGGGGCCAGCTGATGCTCGCCCTCTACCGGGCCGGCCGACAAGGTGAGGCCCTGGGCGCCTATCAACGGGCACGATCGCTGCTTGCCGACGAGCTGGGGGTCGATCCGGGGCCGAAACTTCGTCGCCTCGAGGCAGCGATCGTCGCACAGGACGCCTCACTGGATGTCGTTGTGGCACAACATGCTCCGTCGGTGACGCGCGCCGTAACTTTTCTTCTGACCGACATCGAGGGGTCGACAGCCGCCTGGGAGTCGAACGGCGATGCCATGGCGGTGGCGCTCGCACGCCACGACGAGCTGGTCGAACAGGTGGTCACGTCACGCGGAGGACGGCTGATCAAAACGCGCGGTGAAGGCGACGCGACGTTTTCGGTCTTCGACCGGCCTTCTGCGGCCGCCTCCGCTGCCGTTGAGCTGCAGGACGCGATCGCGCACGAGCCGTGGACGTCGCGCGACCCCGTGCGTGTCCGGATGGCACTGCATACGGGCGAGGTCGAGCTTCGGGACGGCGACTACTTCGGCAGGGCAGTAAACCGGGTCGCGCGGCTGCGGTCACTGGCCGAGGGTGGCCAGATCCTCTGTTCCGGCGCGACCGCCGAACTCGTCATCGACACGCTGGCCGACGACGTCATGCTCACCGATCTGGGGATGCGTCAGCTGAAGAACCTCGCGCGCCCCGAGCATGTTTTCGAACTGCGACTGGAAACCGCTGCGGAGCAACAAGAATCGCACGTACCCGAAGCAGTGCCCCTAAAGCGTCCCGCCCTTCCCGCGGTACTGGTGGGCCCGGGGCCATTCGTCGGACGTGGCCGCGAACTCGAAGGGCTGCTGTCCGCATGGCAGACCGCGCTGGCCGGCGGTGTCCGCATGGTGCTGGTCGCAGGTGAACCCGGTGTCGGCAAGACACGTCTGGCCGGCGAGTGGTCGCAGCGGGCGTACGAGCAAGGAGCGGTCGTGCTGTACGGCCGTTGCGACGAGGACCTTGGCGCGCCGTATCAGCCGTTCGCGGAATCGTTGCGTTCGCTCGTGCCGTGTATGGGCGCTGACAGGCTGAGAGGGTTGCGCGGTGTCGAGGCTTTGCTGTCACTCGCGCCCGGGTTGACCGATGTCGTGCCCGATCTGGCTCGCACGCCCCAATCGGATCCCGACACGGAGCGCTACGCGCTTTTCGATGCCGTCGTTGCGCTACTGGAAACCGCGTCCAAGAGCGCCCCGGTCCTTCTCGTCCTTGACGATCTGCACTGGGCGGCCAAGCCGACGCTGCTCCTCCTGCGGCATCTGCTGCGCTTCGGGGACCACGCCCGCCTCCAGATCGTTGGCACCTACCGCAGCACCGATCTCGACCGCGCCCACCCCCTGGCGGCGATGCTCGCCGATCTTCACCGCGATGGCACAGCCAATCGGCTCAGCCTCAGCGGCCTCGACGAGCACGAAGTGACCACCTACGTCGCCGAGGCCGGCTACGACGACGAGGAACTCGCGCACGCACTGGCCTCGGTCACGGGCGGTAACCCCTTCTTCCTCATCGAGGCCCTGCGCCATGTCGATGAGAGCGGCGGCGTGTGGGACCAAAGCACCCTGCCTCAGGGCGTGCGGGAAGCCGTCAGCCGCAGGCTTTCTCGGCTTCCGGCCGAGACCAACAAAGCCCTTGCCGCAGCCGCGGTTGTCGGCAGCCGGTTTGCGTTGGAACTGGTCGAACGGGTGGTTGGAAGCGACCTTATCGATGCGTTCGACGAAGCGCGCCAAGCCGGCATCGTCATCGAAGAGCCCGGCGGGTTCTACCGGTTCAACCACGCCATCGTTCGACAGTCCCTACTTGCCGAGCTGGCGTCCGTGCGGCGCATGCGATTGCACCAGCGCATCGCCACAACCCTCGAGATGTTGCCCGGCGCCGACGATGAGCTGCTGGCCGAACTGGCTTATCACTATTTCGAATGTGCTTGGGCGGGAAACGCAGCCAAGGCGGTCGCCTACTGCCGGCGCGCCGCTGACCAGGCGATGGCACGACTCGCCTACGAAGGCGCCGCCGACCTCTACCACCGCGCCCTGCATGCGCTGGAGGAGATCGACGACGAGCTCCCCGACCGTGACGACCAGACCGTTGAGCTATTGGTCGCGCGTTGCGAGGCTTTGTTGGCCGCGGGCGACGTGGCCACCGCAGCTGGTGCGGTCTCTCTATTACAAGCAGCGACAGTGGATTCGGCCCGACTGGCGGCCTGGGCGACATGCTTCGATGGTCAGCTGTCGATGTTGGTTCACCCCGAGCGGTTGGACGAGGTCGAAGCCGCCTTAGGTGCGGCCGCCGCCAAACTCGCCGAACTGGACGACGCTGCGGGAGAAGCCAAGGCGCACACCGTTCGCGCCGGGTGCCTCGCTCGTCTTGGGCGAATCGGTGACTGCGAGGTCGCCCTGGACGACGCCCTGACCGCGGCGCGGCGCGCGCGCGAACACCGCCGGGTGAACGCGGTGCTGGCGGGTGCTCCGCTCGCGGCGCTGTGGGGCCCCAATCCGGTTCCGCGTGCGGGCGGACGGTGTCTTGACGTCGTGCGGTTGCTTCGGATCACGACCGACTCCCCGGCCGTCGAGGCGACCTCGACGCGATGCCAAGCCGTGTTGGAGGCGTTTCGCGGCCGTGCGGCGGCGGCCCGGCGGATGATCGACTCGGCCCGACGCACGGTCACCGAGCTCGGCCTGCGTCACGCGCGGCTGGAAGTTGAGCAGTTCGCCGGCATCGTCGAACTCATAGTCGGCGATGCTGCCGCCGCGGAGCCGCATCTGCGCAAGGCATACAGCGGTTTTCGGCGCCTGGGCCTGGACGCTGACACGGCCGAGACCGCCGCGCTGCTGGGCCGTGCATGTCTGGCGCTCGGCCGGGAGTCTGAGGCGGGCGAATTATGCACGGAGAGTGAGCGTCTCGCCGGCCACGCGCTGAAGGCGTCGATAGCGTGGCGCACGCTTAGGGCACACTTGCTGGCACGCGGCAATGACTACGATGCGGCTCGGCAGGTTGCCGAGGCTGCAGTGAAGTTGGCCGAGCGCACTGACGCCCTGGTCGATCACGGTGACGCTTGCCTGACGCTGGCAACGGTTCTGAGGGCCGCAGGCGACATCGCGAGGGCACGAGTCGCTGCCGAGCAAGCGATCGGCCTCTACGAGCGGAAAGGCGCTGCGGCCCTTGCCGACATGGCGCGCGACATTCTCGGCGCGCAGGTCAAGCCGAGCGCGCCGGGTCTAGCCGAAAAACCGACCGTCGAGCTTGACAACGCGTGCGCGCGCGTGGGCGAACGCGTGCTGGCTGCTATTCATCGCGAGGACTGGGACGAGCTCGAGCTGCTGTTCGCACCCGAGGCTTCGATCGAGAGTCGCCGAAAGATCGTCGGCAACACGCTCGCATCGGACTGGGTGCGACATGCGGTGAGGCACGATCTCGAGACGGACGCCATGCGGATCGACCATGTCACGATAGCCGCTCGAGGCGAGCGGCTGGCTCTCTCTCGATTGATGGTGGCCACTGGCGACGCGACGCCCGGAGCGCCGCCGGACGAATTTCTTCAGCTGTACGCCATCGACCAAGAGGGTCGAGTCGCGCTGCAGATCTGGTTCGATGTTGAAGACATCGACGCGGCGATCGCCGAACTCGATGCAGCGCATGCACGTTTCGAAGAGACGCCACAGGTGCGACAGCTCACAAACGCCGCAACGCGCGCATACGAACGCTTCTGGTCGTACTTCGCCGCCCGCGATTGGAACGCCGTAGCAGCGATTGTTTCCGTCAGCCTTTCCGGCGCCGACCACCGGCGGGTGGTAAATGCAGGAGACCGAGGTAGTCGAGAAACCGTGATCGAGGATCTGCAGGTGGCTGCCGACCTCGGATTCACGATATGGATGGTGGACGTCGTGGCGATCCGGGGCGAGCGGCTCGCCCTCACTCGGGTACGCGCGTCCGGTCGTGATCCCGAGACGATTCAAAACGATGCCTTCAATATCGTCGAAATCAACGCCGACGAGGAGATCACGTCGATCGTCGTATTCGACCTCGACGACTTCGACGCCACCGTAGCCGAACTCGATCGCCGATACCTCGCCGGCGAAGCCGCGCCGCATGCGCGCACGTGGTCAGCCGTCGCGGGAAGTTACGCAGCGCTCAACCGACACGAGCCACCATTGACCAAGCCCGGCTGCGTCAACGTCGACCACCGACGGGAGACAGCGTTCGGGCCGGGCGACGTGACGGCATACATCGACGCCGGGTGGAACTTCGAGCAAGACATCAACATCTATGCCGAGCAAGCGCATCGGCTGAGCGACGTCGGAACGGTCATCACATATGCGGCTTATGAGACCTCGCAAGAGGGTCTGGAGGCGGAGTGGCGCGGGATCGCGGTTTTCGCGGTCGAAGACGACATGGTCACTCGGACCGACGTCTTTGACGAGGCAGACCTGGATGCCGCGATCGCGAGGTTTGATGGGCTCGAGCCGAAGACGCGGCGGCTTGAGAACGCAGCTAGCCGATCGTACGAACGCATGCAAGCGTGCTTTGCGGCGCGCGACTGGGACGCTTTGGCGGACACACTCATTGATGACGTTCACAACGAAGATCGCCGCCGAGTGGTGAACGCCGGTGTGCAGCGGGGCCGAGACGCCTCGATCGAAGATGTGCGGTCGGCCGCCGACCTCGGAATCACGCACGCAACGTCTGACGCCATTGCCACCCGTGGAGAGCACTGCGCCCTCATCCATGCGCGGTTCTCGCAGGGCGACGAGAAACCCGAGACGTTCTACGTCCATGCCCTCCACGCTGTCGAGATCGACGCCGACGAACGGCTCAAGGCACTCATCATGTTCGACCCCGACGACATCGACGCTGCGTTCGAGGAGCTCGACGCGCGGTACCTCGCCGGCGAAGCGACAGGCTACGCACGCACGTGGTCGGCGATTACGCGAAGCTGCGCATCGCTCAATCGGCGAGAAGCGCTCCCGACCACGCCGGATTGGGTGAACATCGATCGCCGGCGAGGGATATCGATTGCGCCCGGTGAAATGCCCGAGTGGCTCAGCGCCGCGTGGAATCGTCCGTCTGATCTGAGCGTTTTCATCGAGTCGGTGCATCGTTTGAACGACCACGGAGCGGTCGTCACCCACATGGCGCATGAGACTTCGCACGACGTTTCCCTCGCCGAATGGCGTGTGATCAACGTACAAACGGTCACGGGTGATCTGATCGATCGATTAGAAATGTTCGACGAGAACGATATTGACGCCGCGATCGCGCGGTTCGAACAGCTGACCCGGCCAGTGCCGCAACTTGAGAATGCGGCAAGCCGTGCGAACAAGCGGTTCCAGGGTCTGTTCGCTGCCCGCGACTGGGAGGGTCTGGCTCATGGACTGGCCGACGGCATCTCCCACGATGATCGCCGGCGGGTGGTCGGTATGGGAGTGCGGCAAGGCCGGGAAGCCGTGATCGCCGAGATCCGAGCGCTTGTTGCAATCGGCGTGACGACCGCGGTTTCCGACGTCATCGCAACCCGCGGACAGCACGTCGTCCTCAGTCGGTTCCGAACATTTGGCCGCGACCAGCGACCCGAGGCCTTCCACACCGAGACCCTTGAGGTCGTTGAGATCGATGCCGACGAGAGAATCGCGGCGCGCGTCGTGTTTGACGTCGACGACTTCGACGACGCCGTTGCCGAACTCGATGCGCGGTATCTCGCCGACGAGGCTGCCCCTCACGCCCGCGCCTGGTCGATTTTGACAGAGGCCTTCGCGGCGTTGAACCGGCGGGAAATCCCTGTGACGACACCTGATTGGGTGAACATCGACAACCGACGACTCGCACCGATCGGCGCGGGAGATTTGGGAGCGTATCTCCTTGCTGCTTGGGAACCCTCGCCCCAGGGGCGCATCTACATTGCGGCTGTGCACCGGCTGAGCAGCAGCGGCGCGGTGGTAACCCACGTGGCAATCGAGACCTCACCAGAGGGCTTCGACGCCGAATGGCAGGTAGTCGACGTTGTGATGTTCGACGGCGACCGAATCACCCGCACAGAGCTTTTCGACGAGTCAGACCTGACGGGCGCCCTCAACCAATTTGAAACGAATCAGGCGGCACGACGACCGGAAAATGCGGCAAGCCGACTGTACGAGCGATTCAGGTCGTGCTACGCAGGTCGCGACTTGCAAGCGATAACCGAGATGTTCGCCGACAACGTTTGCACCGAAGACCGTCGCCGAGTAGTGAATTCCGGCCTCCGGCATGGTAAAGATGCTGTGATCGCCGCGATTTCGGCGCTGGCGGAGCTCGACATTGACCTGGTGGCGGACGTGATCGCGACTCGGGGGGCGCGCCTCGTCCTCAGCCGTGTCCAAGCCTCTGGCTCCGACCAAGGATCCGATGGATTTTACGTGGTCGGTCTTGACATCTTAGAACTCGACGCCGGCGGCCGGGCCGTGGCGCGCGTCGTGTTCGACCTGGACGACAGTGACGCGGCGTTCAAAGAACTTGACGCCCGATTCGTCGCAGGCGAAGCAGCTGCACATGCAGATACGTGGTCTGTGATAGCCGGCGTCCACGTGATGTTCAACCGGCATGAACTTCCCCCAGCGGACTGGGTGACCATCGACCACCGGCGAGGCACACCATTCACTGCCGGCGACATGACCTCAGCCATTCACACCCTCTTCGATCTCACGCCGGACTTCCAGGTCCATATCGAAACCGTCCATCAACTCAACAGTTTCGGGGCGGTGATCACCAACTGTGCACACGGGTCCTCGCCCGATGGCCTAGACGTCGAATGGCGCATGGTGATGCTTCACATGGTCGACGGCGATCGACTCACCCGTTGCGAGGTCTTCGACGAGACAGACGTCGACGCCGCGGTCTTAAGGTTCGACGAGCTGCACCGCCCGGCACGGCGACTGGATAATGCAGCAAGCAGGGCGGAAGACCAACTCTTTGCACGTTCGGGAACCCGTGATTGGGCGGCGGTAGCCGAGATCCTCGCCGACAACAGTTTCGTCGACGATCGTCGTCGAGTGGTGAATGTCGGCTTCTGGGACGGTCGCGATATCGTGATAGCAAACATGCAAGCCCTGGCCGAGGGCCTCGCGCACGTAACTTTGACAGTCATCGCAACTCGCGGGGAGCGCCTCGCTCTGATCCGTATCCGCTCCTTTAACCCCGACTTGCGGCAGGGGGAATTCGTCGTCGAGATGCTGGGAATCGCCGAGACCGACCCCGACGGGCGGATTGCGGCCCACGTCTTTTTCGACGTCGATGACGTCGACGCTGCCTTTGTGGAGCTCGACAAGCGTTATCTCGCAGGAGAATCCGAGGAATGCGCACATACTTGGTCGGTTATCGCACGGGAATGCGCCGCGTTTGACCACCATGAACTCTTCGCAGCGGACTGGATCACCATGGACCACCGGCAGCTCGCTGCAATCGATGCGAGCGATCCGCAAACAGCCATGCGCGCCCTCTGGGACTTCACTCCGGACTTTAGGATCCACATCGAGGCGGTGCATCGGTTAATCAGTTTCGGAGCGGTCGCCACCTATGCGGCGCAAGGGACCTCACCAGAAGGACTCGACGCCGAGTGGCGAATGATCCAGGTCCTGGCTATCGATGGCGACCGCATCAACCGCTGCGAGCTTTTCGATGAGACAGATCTCGATGCAGCACTCGCGAAGTTCGACGAACTCATCGTCGAAGACCAGCCAAAGTGACAGCGCCACGACGCCAACCGCTCTATCTGCTGGCGGACAGTCAGCTGCTGTTCTGGAAGCGTGACGATCGGCTGCTTCTCGAGGCAGCCCTCGATGGATTAGACCGGGACAGGCGACTGAGCGCAGCCTATATCGGCGCCTCCAACGGGGATGGCCCGGAGTTCTACGAAATCTTCGAAGCGGCAATGGATTCCCTGGGAATCACCGACCGCCGCATGGTCGATTCGTCGTTCGGCCCCGACGCTCGCGCCTTCCTGGAACGTGCCCAATTGATCGTCCTCGCGGGCGGCGATGTGCGTCTGGGCTGGAACACGTTCGAGAAAACCGGCATGAAGGACGTGATTCTGGACCGGCATACCAAAGGGGCTCTCCTCGTGGGCATTTCGGCCGGCGCGGTCCAACTCGGACGCTATGGGATCGTCGAGACGCCGGAGTCCGAAACAACCGAGCTGCTCGACGTCTTCAACCTAGCCCCCGTGGTCATCGACGCACACGACGAGCGGGCCGGGTGGGCGCGGCTATCGCGGGCGATTCACACGCTCAAGGGGTCGGCTACCGGGCTCGGGATCCCCGCCGGCGGCGGGGTCATCATCCATACGGATGGCACCATCGAGTCCCTGCGACATCCCGCGCACAAATTCACTTTCGAGGGCACGCGCGTCGTGCAGTCGCGGCTGCACACCGAAGTGGGCAGCTGAGGGCTTTGGCCGGGGCCTGAAGACCCTTGACGACCCCCAAAACCGCCTGCAATCGTTCGGCGAGGGACCATGACACACGCCTTCGGCTGGGCGCCGATCTCCGCGTCATCCTGTGCGACGCGGACGACGCCACCCTGGTCGCGCGACTCGAGCGGCGCGCCACGGAACAAGGTGTCGTCTCGGATGCGCGGATCGAGCTGTGGCCCGAGCTGCGAGCCGCGTTCACGCCTCCCGATGAGTTGCCGTCGGTGCTGCGGGTCGACGCGACGCGGAATTTGGAGGAGACCGTCGAACGGGCGCCGGCGCTGCTGCGCGCTTCCTACCGCTAACGGACGCGCGCGTGATGCTCCACACACCAAAACGCCTGCGGCTCAGCGGTCGCCGATGTCGACCCCACCGATCACCGCGTCGCTGCGCCGCCTCGTCGTCGTGGCGTGCGGTGCGCTGCCAGGACGTCGGCGTTGGCCAGCGTTTGCGCCTGAGCCGCCAGGGTCGAAGCCCTGTTGGCGTAAGCGATTGCTTCGGCGTCATTGCTCGTTCCTTTGCCGTGCGCCGCTGCCAAATGTCGTTTCGCGTCGTCGAGCCGGGCCTGCGCTTCGGAACCGATGTTGGCGCGATGCCTCGCGATGTAGTCGGAGATTTGGCGCAATCTGCCCTCCGCGGTGGACAACGCCTGCGGCAACGAATGATCGCCCTCAATGGCCACCTGCCCACCGCCAGTGCTGGCGTGCCGGCGGCGGCGTGCGCGAAACAGCAGGAAGAGCAGCGCGATGACGACCACGACGACAACGACGCCAATCGCGATCGGCAGCCAGCCCGATTTTGACGAGCTGGCCGGCTTTGGCGGACTCGCCGATTTGTCCAACCCGTCAGCCGCCGCGACCGCCACACCGCCCCAGTCTTTAGCGCCCAGCACGGGCTCAATCTGGTTGCTGCGCAAGCTGTTCAATTCGGCCGACGTCATACCCTGCACCTGCGGCGGCACACTGAAGGCGTACAACTTGATGTTGGTGGCCACGGCCAGCAACACGTCGTGGTCGCCCATCCCGCTGGCGCTGCGGGTCCGGTCGGCCCAGTTGTCGGGTTTGAACCTGGAGAAGTTGTCGACGTAGACCACCCACAGTTGGATGTGCCGGTCGCGGTAAAGCCGGTCGAGCGCCGAGCCGACCGCTGCCCGGTCCGAAGCCGTCAGCACCCCGGTGCTGTCAGTGATGTGGTCGGTGAGCTTGGCCGGCGGCTGGGCGCCGGCCGGGGTTGCCCACAGCAGTCCCGCCGTGAGGATCGTCAGGACCACACCGAACAGACGAACAACCCGCATACGGGTAAATCTAGCCGTCATCTCGTGGTTTCGGGCAGGGGTATCACACCGCGACCAACAATTCATGACTCCCTCTCCAGCACCCCGGTGACCAGCAGAATCGACTTGTGTTTTACACCCGGGCATGACCCGCACGCGTACTGGACACCATTTGGTTAAGCGCGTAACCTCTGTCGCGCGACGACAGCATTTCCCGCGAGCGAAGGGCCATGAGGAACATTGAGTAACACCATTGCGGTCTTCAACCCGTCCAACGAGGAGCAGATCGCGGAAGTCCCCGATTCCGACCAGGCGGCCGTCGACGCGGCGGTGGCCCGGGCACGCGAGACCTTCGAGTCCGGTGTGTGGCGCAAGGCGCCCGCGTCGCACCGCGCGAACGTCCTCTTCCGCGCCGCGCGCATCATCGAAGAACGCACCGACGAGCTCGCCGCGCTCGAAGCCCAGGACAACGGCATGAACACGACGGCCGCGCGTCACATCATCCCGGTGTCGGTGGACATGCTGAAGTACTACGCCGGCTGGGTCGGCAAAATCCACGGGGAGTCGGCCAATCTGGTGTCCGACGGTCTGCTCGGTACGTGGGAGACCTACCACACCTTCACCCAGCTCGAGCCGGTCGGCGTCGTCGGCCTCATCATCCCTTGGAACGGGCCGTTTTTCGTCGCGATGCTCAAGGTCGCGCCCGCGCTCGCGGCGGGTTGCAGCGCGGTTCTCAAGCCCGCCGAAGAGACGCCGCTGACCGCGCTGAAGCTGGAGGAGATCTTCCGTGAAGCGGGTCTGCCCGACGGCGTCCTGAACGTCATCACCGGCTACGGCGAGACGACGGGCGCCGCGCTCACCGCACACCCGGACGTCGACAAGATCTCGTTCACCGGGTCGACGGAGGTCGGGCGGCTGATCGTGAAGGCGGCCGCGGGAAACCTCAAGCGACTGACGCTCGAACTCGGCGGCAAGTCGCCGCTGATCATGTTCGACGACGCCAACCTCGACAAGGCCATCATGGGCGCGGGCATGGGCCTGCTCGCCGGGTCGGGGCAGAACTGCTCCTGCACTTCGCGCATCTACGTCCAGCGCGGCATCTACGACAAGGTGGTCGAAGGCCTCGCGGGGTTCGCCCAGATGCTGCCGATGGGGGGCAGCGATGATCCCGATTCGGTGCTGGGGCCGCTGATCAGCGACAAGCAGCGCAAACGCGTGGAAGGCATCGTCAACGACGGTGTGGCCGCCGGCGCGCAGGTGGTCACCGGCGGTAAGCCGATGGACCGCAAGGGTTACTTCTACGAGGCAACGATCGTCACCAACACCACACCGGACATGCGGCTCATCAAAGAGGAGATCTTCGGGCCGGTGGGCTGTGTGATCCCGTTCGACGACGAGGACGAGGTGATCGCCGCCGCGAACGACACTCACTACGGGCTGGCCGGGTCGATTTGGACCGAAAACCTCAGCCGCGCCCATCGCGTTGTGAATGAGCTTCGCGCGGGCCAGATTTGGGTGAACTCCTCGCTCGCGGCGGACCCCTCGATGCCGATCAGCGGCCACAAGCAATCGGGTTGGGGCGGCGAGCGCGGCCGCAAGGGCATCGAGGCTTACTTCAACACCAAGGCGGTCTACATCGGCCTCTGATCGGCTCGGCGCCGGGTTGTTGCCGCACTGCCGGTCAACGAAATGATCGGGCCGAGGAAAACTCTGGGCTATAGCTGCGTGCGCTGGCAGGGTAGCGACTTGTGCGGGTGTGGCTGAGTGGCTAGGCAGCGGCCTGCAAAGCCGTACACACGGGTTCAAATCCCGTCACTCGCTCCAAGAAGGCCAGGCCTCTAGACGGGCGAAGCAGCGGCGGAAGTCAGGGCAGGGCGGGCGGAGTCACGCGGAATGTCTCTCCGGCCGCCCGCTTGACGTCTGCGTTGAACGCGTCGGCTACGAATCTTGCGCGACCGCGTCGAGGTAAAACCATCGGCCGGCGCGGCGTTGGAAGCGGCTGCGCTCATGCAGACTGCCGGGGCGGCCCGCGGACTCGAACCGGGCAGTGAATTCCACTTCCCCCAAATCGTCGTCTGGACCACCCGCGACGATGTCGCTCACGTCGAGGCCGGTCCAGATGATGCCGGGATCGACGGTCACGTCGGCCGGTCTGGTGCGCGGATGCCATGTGCGGAACAGATAGTCGACGTCACCATAGGCGAATGCCGAATACCTCGAACGCATCAACTCCGCGGCCGTGCGGGCCTGCAGCTCGCCATCGTGTAAAGGCCCGCAACAGGTGCGAAAGCCTTTGTCGCTGCCACAGGGACACGGTTCGTTCATGTCAAGAGCCTGACAGAGCCCTACGGTGACTCCCCCGGCGGCGCGGCGCCCGCCGCGTCCTGCAGTACCTGCTGCAACTTGTCGAGCGGGTCGCCGCCGGCCGGGTCGAGCCGGCGTGGCGGGATCTCCCGGCCGTCAGGTGTGACAGTGACCAGCGGCGGCGGCGGTGGAGGTGGCGCCGCCGGGGGCGGTGGCGGTGGCGGCGGTGGTACCGCGGGCGGCGGCACATTGAGTCCAGCCCTCTTGGCTGCCAACCGGTTCGCCGCGTCGTCGCGGATGGCGCGCCGTTGCGGGTCGGGGTCGCTGTTGCCGAAGAAACAGGCGTGGGGCGCGGCGTCGACGACCGACAGCGCGCTCACATAGCGTTCGTCGGCGCGTGCCCGGTCGCCTGCCGCGGCGGCCCGGTCGCCCTGGGTTTCGCGGACCAGTTCGAGGTTGACGCGTACTGGGCAGGAGCGTGCGGCATCGGTTCGGGCAAGCGCGGCCGAGAACTGAGCGTCGGCATCCTCAAGCCGGCCGTCCAGCACGGCGGCCGCGCCCGCGGCGAACGGCGCATTCGCCGGTTCCACGACGTTGACCACGCCGAGGACCGCCGCATCGGTGCGCACCGCGTTTCCGTCGCCGCGGGTGAAGGAGGACACGGCCGAGTTTCCCGCCACTACAACGGAAACCAGTTTGACGATGACCAACAGCGCGACGACGGTCAGCGGGGCCGAGTAGATCAGTAGCCGTCGCCGCAACCGCAACCGCACCGGTCTGCGCGTCACGATGCCAGGTCCCGCCGTGCGATGCGGCCGCGTCGGAACTCGCGGACCGAAAGGTAGATTTCGGCGAGCAGCAGGCCTGCTGCGAGCAGCGCGGGCAACCAGTACAGCTCAGTCCGGTCGGTGGCCTCGACGCGGTGTGGCGCCTCGGGCAGGTGGGGTTGGAAAGGTTGGCCGGGATCCCGGTGTAGGTAGGGCACGTTGAGTTGCCCGGCGATTCGGTGCAATTCAGGTTCGTTGATCGCGTCGTCGCCGCCGTAACCCAGCACCGCTCCGCCGCCCACCGACCCCCGCGTGAGGTCGAAGTCGCCCTGCGGAGTGCGCGAACCGGGCGCACCGGAACCGAAGTACAGCACCACGTTCCGCGAACCAGGATATTGCTGTGTTGCCTGGATTAGCTGGTATCGCAACACGGATCCCGCTGCTGCGGCGTTGATGTCGGCACCGCTTTGGCCGGAGCTGAGAGCCGCGATGGTTGGACGCAGACTCCAAACATCGGCGGACAGCGGCCAATCCAACGAGGCCCGCTCGGCGAAGGAAACCAGCGCGTATCGTGCCGCCGGGTACTGCGTGATCAACGCCGCGATGTCGTCGCGCATCCCCGCGGTCCGCGGCTCGCCGGTGCCGTAGTCCTCGACGGCCGAACGATCGACGATCAGGAACACGTTCAGATTCTCGCCGGCGACGGCCTTAGTGCCCGTGTGGTTTTCGTCGTCGCGAAATCCCGGACGGGTGCTGGCCACGATGAGTAGCAGCACCGCCAGGGTCACGCCACTCCAGCGCAGCACCGCGCGGCGACGACGAAGCCCCGCCGTCGGTGACGATGCGGGCCGAGCAACGGGCCGCTGAGGAACCGAAGAATCCGAGTTCGACACAAGCACCCGCCACAGCGCCACCGCGCGGGCCAGGACAAGCGCACCGATGACGACCGCGAGGATTGCCCAGGGCAGCAGAGGCTGAAACGTCATCGGCGCAACACCAATAGGGCCACCGAGAGCAGGGCTGCCGACAGCAGCGCGATCGCCAGGGGTACCACAGGATCGTCCTGGAAGTCCGCTGTCACGACGGTGCCGTCGGCTCTGCGCGCCGGCGGAGCGTGCGCCCGAATCTCGTTGAGCGCGGTGGTCACCGATTTCGAGCCCGACGCGAAGTGCCGGCCGCCGGTCTGATCGCTGAGCGCGACCAGCGACCCGCTCGCGGGCGACGGGGTTGTGTCAATCACATTGACTTGGGCCCCGGCCCGCTCGGCCAGGTTCCGCACACTGCCGTCGGTGAACAGCGCGGCACGCTGCTCATCGGCGGCGCGAAGATCTGAGGGCCCGAGATAGATGATCGACCGACGCTGCGTGGTGCGCTGCTCGTCGGTGGGGAATCCTGAGAGACAGAGCGCCAGAACATCATTCACACTTGCGGCGTAGTCGGTGTAGGGCACCGGCGGGGCGAACGACGCCGACTGAGCCGACTGAGCCGTCTGCGCGCCGGCGTACTCGCCGAATCGCGCTGCTGCGTACTGGTGGTCGCGCGTCAGCGGCACCAGACGGCGGTTGACCGATGTCAGGCCGATGCGTTGGGTCTGGGGCGACGTGGCGGCCTGGCGCGCGAAGTAGTCGAGCAGCTCGGCCGTCGACGCATCGGTCACCGGCTGCCCGACGCACAGCATGATGTCCTCGGGGTGAGCGGCGTCGAAATCGTTGCTGGCCACGGTCGGACGGGCCGCCGCCCACGTTGCGGCGCCGAACATGACCGTCAGCACCACCAACGTCACGATTGTTGACAGCGAGCGCAGCCGGGCCACTTTCGCGTACTCGGGCAACCGGGTCAGCCGGGCCACGTTGGCCAACGGGCGCAGGCGCCGGCGAGCCGCGGTCATCGGTAGCAACGCCGCCAACGCCACGACTGCGACGAAGCCGGCCGATCCGGTGGCCGCTATCGGCCACCACTTCAGGTCCACGAGAGGATCAACTCCTGCGCCCGGGCGCTCACGTCGTCGACATCGATTTGCGTCTCGGCGTTGAATTGCCCGTCACCGAGCTGGGTCAGCAGCGGCGCGGCAGCGGCCAGGTTCCCCTCGGCCACAACGGCGAGCTGCAGGTACTGGGCACGCTCGCCGGTCATTTGATGCAGGAAGCTCCGCACCGTCCGGCTGATCGCCGCACACGCCGCCGGAGCCGATATCTGACCGGCATCGTGCTCGTCGGCGATGTTCTGCACGCAGCGGGCGAACCGATTGCGGATCAGCCAGGCGTGCATTCGCCGCACGACGGGGATGCGCCGCAAGCGTTGCGACGGCAGCGTCCACACGAAAACACCTGCATACCAAGCGATGACGGCGACCATCAGCAGCAGGGCCAACCACAGCCACCACGACGAGTACGGTTGCGGGCCGAATACATGGTGCAGCAGATCATCCGGCACGAGCGGCCACCTCGGTCAGGCGCACGAGTTCGCGTCGAATATCGTTGCTGCCGGGGATAATCGCGTGCGGAATCGCGTGGGCGGTCAGGAACGCGTCGAGGCGGTGGCGGCGGGTCTGTTCGGCCCGGCGATATGCGGCGACGACCCGCGGGCCGAGGTCGGCACCATTCAGGACGAAACGACCGGTGGCGACGTCGTACCCGTCGGCGTTGTCGGGACCCACCGCGGGCATGTCCGACACCATCGCCCACATGATGTCGTGGCGCCCGCCCAGTTTGGTGAGCACTTCGCTGAGCCGGTCGGCCCCATGCTCGTCCAGGTCGGGCTCGTCGGACACCACAATGATGAGCATGGTGTGCCGGTAATGGGTTGCGACGTAGTCGAGTTGGGCGGTGACATCGCTGCGGCCGGGCCCGGTCGACGTGTGTTGGTACCAGCGGTGCAGAAGTCCCTCGATGTGCGACTCGCCGCGCTGCTGCGGGATGTTCACACAGCCGCGGCGGTCACCGTAGACCATCCCGATCTGATCGGATCGCCGTAGGCCGATCAAGCCCACAGCACCCATGACGTGCGCCGCGACGTCGCGTTTGTACTCTCCGCTCGGGGCGAGCGCCGACATGTTGCGACCGGCATCGGCGACGAGCAGGATCTTGTGATGCTTTTCGGAGACGAACCGCTTGATGAGCACGCCGCCCGACCGCGCGGAGGCCTTCCAATCGATGTCGCGCACGTCGTCGCCAGGAACATACGGACGCAGATCGTCGAATTCCATGCTGCGCGTATGCAATAGCGCGTAGCGGCCACCTTCGAGCAGACCGCGGGTGTCGGTGCCGAAGTGCGCCTTGGCCCGGTTGAGGTGCTTACCCAAGACGACCGTCTGGCACCTTAGGGGACCCTGACGGCCCGCAACGCGGCGTCGACCACGACCTCGGGGGTGATATCGGCGCTGGCCGCTTCGAATCCGAGGATGAGCCGGTGTCGCAGCACCCGGTGCGCGAGCTTCGCGATGTCCTCCGGCAGCACGTGCGCCCGACCCGTTAACACCGCCTGCGCCCGGGCCGCCTTGCAGAACGCGATCGTGGCGCGTGGGCTGGCGCCGTACTCGATCAGGCGTGCGATCTGCTTGGGCAAGGCCCGCTCGGGGTGACGGGTGACGTCGACCAGCTGGCTGGCGTAGAGCATCAGCGCGCGATCCATGTGGACGTGGCGAACCACCTCCTGCACGCGCAGCACGTCGTCGCGGCTGACCACCGGCGCGGTCGGTTGACCCCTGTCGTAGATGCCGGCGTCGATCCGCGCCATCACTTCCACCTCCTCCTCCGGCGAGGGATAGCGCACGATCTCCTTGAGCAGGAAGCGGTCGGTCTGCGCCTCGGACAGCGGATAGGTGCCTTCCTGGTCGACGGGATTCTGGGTGGCGATGACCAAAAACGGATCGGCAAGGGGGTACACCTGCCCCGCGATCGTGGTCTGCCGCTCCTCCATCGCCTCGAGCATCGCGCTCTGGGTCTTGGCACTGGACCGGTTGATCTCGTCGAGCAGCACGATGTTGGCGTGCACCGGACCCAGTTGGGTGACGAACGAGTTGGTCGCCGAATCGTAGATCTGGGTGCCGATGATGTCGCTGGGCAGCAGGTCGGGCGTGCACTGGATGCGTTGGAAACGGCCGTGAATCGACTCGGCGAGCACCTTGGCCGCGGTCGTCTTGGCCAGGCCGGGCACGCTTTCGAGCAGGATGTGACCGCCCGCGAGCAGGCCGATCAGCAGCGACTCCCGTAGGTCGCGTTGCCCGACGATCTTGGCTGCAAAGGCCTGGGAAACGGCGTCGACGATCCCCCGGACGCCGTCGATTTCACGCTGATCCGGTTGTGTCCGTGCTGTAGTCATACGCCCGCTGGGATACCCAGGTGCTGATTTTCCACACGTCGACGTGCGCGAACGCCTGCGCGCATTCGTTCCCGGTGTTCCCGAGCGTAAGGCCACTGCGAAATTCGACGTGATTTTTCGCAGTGGGCTGACGCTCGTCGGTCTGAAAGAGACCGGCTACGGCCTGTTCCCGTGCGGCGGCCGTCTGGTTTTGGCTTCAGCCTCAAGCCGCAGCCAGATTGCCCGCGCCCGCGCCTCGGCGGCCCGAGCTTGGGCTTCGGCGGCTTCTGCTCCCGCCCAGATCTCGGCGGCCCGAGCGCGGGTTTCGGCGGCTTCCGCGCGCGCCCGCGACTCGGCGGCCAGGGCCTCGGCTTCCGCGGCTTCGGCGCGCGCCCGCTCCCGCGCCCGCGCCTCGGCGACCAGCGCTTGGGTCTCGGCAGCTTCTGCGCGCGCCCGCGACTCCGCGACCAGGGCTTCGGCTTCGGCGGCTTTTGCGCGCTTCCGAGCATCGGCGGCAAGCGCCTCGGTTTCGGCGGCTTCTGCCCGCTTCCGCGATGCGGCGGCCGTCGCTTGCGCTTCGGCGGCTTCTGCCCGTTTGCGCGCCTCGATGGCCAAGGCTTCGGCTTCGGCGGCTTTTGCGCGCGCCCGCTCCCGCGCCCGGGCCTCGGCGATTAGGGCTTCGGTCTCGGCGGCCTCTGCGTGCGCCCGCGCCTCGGCAGCCAAAGCTTCGGGTTCGGCGGCTTTTGCCCGCTTCCGCGCTTCGGCGGCCAGGGCTTGGGCTTCGGCGGCCTTGGCCTGTTTCCGGGCTTCGGCGGCCAGGGCCTGGGCTTCGGCGGCTTCTGCCCGCTTGCGCGCCTCGGCGGCCAGAGCTTCGGCGGCCGCGGCCTCTGCACGCGCCCGCTCCCGCGCCCGCGCCTCCACAGCGAGCGCTTCCGCTGCGGCGGCCTCTGCCTGGGCCCGCGCTTCGGCGGCCACCGCTTCGGGTTCGGCGGCCAACGCTTCGGCCGCGGTGGCTTCTTCCTTTGCCCGCGCCTCGGCGGCCAGCGCTTCGGCTTCCGCGGCCAGAGCTTCCGCTTCCGCGGCCAGGGCTTCGGCTGCGGCCGCGTCTGCCCGCCCTCGCGCCTCGGCGGCCAGCACTTCGGCTTCGGCGGCCAGGGCCTGGGCGGCGGCGGCTTCTGCGTGTGCCGCCGCGTCGGCTTCCACCGTCAGACGCGGCGGCTGCTGCTTGGACTGCGTCCTGGGTTGGTTGACGAGCGCCTGGCGGTTCGGCTTCTTGGCGCCGGCCGCGGCCCGCGCCTTTTCAGCCACTCTGTACGGGCCGGCCAAGAAATCAATCAATATCAAAGCCACGCCGGCCAGCAGCGCCAGCGGCAGCGCCACGGATGGGCGCGTGACCATCCCCCAGATGCCGGCGACCGTCAACGGCGCCGCGAACAGCACCGCGGCCCCCGGATAGCGACTGCCGAGTTCGAGGATCGTTGCGGGTACCGCGGAAGCCCGCGCGACCAAAGGGAGCCGATCCGGCCGACTACCGACGACTTCCTGAGATCCCACGATCCCTCTCCTTCACGGAGATGCTGGCACATAAGAGTACTGCGCAGAGGGTCGCGGCGCTGGCTTAAATGTTTGTGTCTCGGGTAGCAATGTCGCCTCGCAGTCAGCGCATCAGCCGAACGGCCCAAAAATTTTCCAAAGCGGCTCTGATCAGCTCGGCAGGCGGCATACGCTCCCTTCGGCGAATCGGGCAACGTCACCAACCACGAACGCTCGAAACAGAGAGGTTTGGGCAAGTCGTTATGAGTTCACAATCGACGCTCGAACGCTGGGAACATCGCACAGAATGGCCGCTCGCCTGTGTCGCCGTCCTTTTCCTGGTCACCTACTCCGTGAAGGTGCTGGCTCATCCTGGTGGGCTTACCTTGCGCGCGCTGGACGTGATGTTGTGGGCGCTTTGGGTGGGGTTTACCGTCGACTATTTGATCCGGCTCATGCTGGCCCGCCAACGATCGCGGTGGTTCGTCCGGCACATATTGGACTTCGTGATAGTCGCCGTTCCATTCCTACGGCCACTTCGCTTGCTGAGATTGGTCCTCATCGTCGCGGCCCTGCAAAAAGCGTTCGGCGATGCCGTACGCGGGCGCATCGTCATCTACACCGGTACCACCGCCGTGCTCCTCGTCTATGCAGCGTCGCTCGCCGTTCTTCAAGCCGAACGTTCCGACCCAAGCGCCCACATCAGAAATTTTGGCGACGCAGTCTGGTGGTCGATCACCACGATCACCACCGTCGGATACGGGGATTTCTATCCGGTGACCACACAGGGTCGGCTGGTTGCGGTGTTGCTCATGATCGGCGGTATCAGTCTCATCGGCATGATCACAGCGACGGTGGCGGCTTGGATCGTCCATCGCGTCGCGGAGGAAGACACCACAACGCAGGCCGCGACCGCCGCGCAAATCGACGAGCTACGCACGCAGATCACGCACCTCACAACGCTATTGACCGATAGTGCTCGCAACTCGCTTGAGGTCAGCGGGGGTGCTGCAACCACCACCCGAGCCACAAGATAGGAGTTTTAAGTGGGGCGGGCGGGGCTCGAACCCGCGACCAACGGATTATGAGTCCGCGGCTCTAACCAACTGAGCTACCGCCCCCGACGGGGTAGTTCCGTAGGAAACCGTAGCCGAAGACCGAAGTCAGTGTCCGTCGGGCGGCGCCACCGCCTCTACGGGGAATGACACGCTCGGTGGGCGCCCCGTTTCGGCGGCGCCCACCGGCAAAACACCTCTACGTCCTCGCGATTAGGCGGGAGCCGGTCCCGGCTGGCCGGCTTGATTCTTGATCTTGGGAATCATGTCGGGCGCGTAGACGTAAATCGCCGACTCGACCTCCCATTCGGCCTGGGCCTGATTCATCGGCGTGGTGCGGGTGATCATGTTGATCAGCTCCTGGCCCTCTCCGTACGGATTGGGGTTGGCCCGAACCTGATCGGCGAACCAACGCCCCTCGGCGGCTTCGCTGCAGTCGTTGAAATCGGCGTTGTGCACCATCTTGTTCTGCGCCAGCAGTTTGATGTACTGATCGTCGGCGGGACTCATGCTGCACGAGGCCGAGGCTTGTGGCGCTGACGCCACAGCACCACCGAACATGGCAGCCCCCAGCGCAATGCCGGCGGCCCCCACCGTCAGCACCTGCACGCGCGATCGTGTCGTTGTCACTCCTCCGGACCCCCTTATCGTGGAATTTGCTACCTTCCCGTCCGTGACACAGACCGGGTACCACCGGCGATCAGCCCGGCAAACGACGATTCACGCAAACAACGGGTGAACAGCAATTACCTAAAATTACTGTGCGAGAAACTATTCGGATCTAAAGCGGTAACGGTGCGAGCCCAGTGCGAGCGACGCGGCGCGCCTACCGAAGCCACCGACCAAGGATCCCGTTGCCGTAGCTTTGGAGTTAGCTGGACCAACCAAATCGTAAACGGCCGGAGGGCTAAGCCCTCACGGCCGCTTACGTTTGAAATACACGAAACCCGTTGCGCCGCAGCGGCGCTCGCCTGCCTAGGACTCGGACGGCCAGCTTGCTTTCGCGGCCTGATCCTTGATCTTCGGGATCATGTCCGGCGCGTAAACATAGATCGCCGACTCGACCTCCCACTCGGCCTGAGCCTGGCTCAACGGCGTGGTGCTGGTGATCATGTTGACCAGCTCCTGACCCTCGCCGAACGGATTGGGGTTGGCCCGGACCTGGTCGGCGAACCAACGCCCCTCGGCGGCCTCATGGCAATCGCTGTAATCGGCGTTGTGGACCATCTTGTTCTGCGCGAGCAGCTTGATGTACTGATCGTCGGCCGCACTCAAACTGCAGGTAGCCGAGGCGAGTGGAGCTGACAGCACGGCGCCGCCCAGCATCGAGGCACCCAGCGCGACGCCGGCACAGACCGATGACACTCGTAGGCGCGAGCGTGTACCGGTGCTTGTCATTTCCGAACCTCCCTCTGCGCGGGAAACGCACTCGCTTCCGACGCAACCCAAGCTAGAAATCCTGCAAACAACTGACACGGAAAGCCATCCGGACCGCGGGCCAATGACGCACGATCCATGGCCATCCGCCTCGGGCCACGCTGCCGTCTCGTTACCGTCACTTCTCGGTGTCGTATCAGTGTCGGCGAACGGGCTAAAAGTAGCGAACGACCCCCCCGCACAGCGGAAACGTACGCTTGCGGGCCAGTGTACGAATGGTTAACATTTCGTGCCCTCGGCCCAGGGCCAGGAGGCGGCTGCCCCGTCGAGCAGCACGGCTCGGTGCCACCGGGCGCGCACCCGCAAACGTCAGCTAAATACGGTCTGGCCATCGGCGTCGAGCAGGTACCGTTCGGTACCGTTCTCGACGCGCGGCGCATCGGCGCCCAATGACACGGCGACTTTATTGCTCGCATTTCGCATGATGTCAAAGGTGAGCTCGACGGCCTCCGCCTCGGAGAACCGGGAGCGCACCTCGGCGACATCGTCGGCGACGAGGTGCGCAGGGGTCCAAATTAACGCATCGGCGTAGCGGAGCGCTGCTTTAGCGCGGTCGTCGAGCAAAGTCGACGATTCGAAGCGCTCAACCTCCTCGTACAACGTTTCCGAACCGCCGGCATCGAGAGCGCCCCCCTCGCGTAGCGAGCTGCACAACCGGCAATTGTGCTGAGCCGCGCCACGCAGCCGCACCAGTTCGGACGTGACGGGGTCGAGCGCGCGCATTCGCGCCACCGCGATTAAAAAGTCGTTGAACACCGGATCCGACGGGTCGGTGGTGTGATCCCACGCAATCGGACCGTCCACCCAGCCCAGGTACTGCGCACCGACCTCGAGCGCTTCGAGCCCGGCCCGCACCCGCGGGATGAAGTCGGCGATGTACATCTGCACGACGACGTCAAAGGTGGCGTCCCCGAGTTGCTTCCACAACCGCGACCGCTGCTCGGCGGTAATCGACGAGACGTCGGCGCTGAATTGTTCGGCGAATTCGGCGACGGCGGTCTCGGCTTCCGATTCCGGCTCGCCCACCTCAATGCTCGCGGGCAACGGTGGCAGCGACATCGTCTGCGCGCACACCCGACGAACCAGCGCCGCAATGCGACCGTCGCCGGGGGATAACGACACCAACCGCGTGAGCTGGTCTTCTCGAACCGAAACCGGAGCCGCCATTCGTCACACGCTAGAACGCGCGGTGGCGGGCGGCAACGAATTACTGGGCCTGGCTCACCGAAGACATGTGGAAGTCGGGTATGCGCAGCGACGGCATCGCGGCGCGGGTGGCCCAATCTCCCCATTCGCGCGGCAGGGTCTTTTCGCTGACGCCGGCCTCGGTGGCCCGTCGCAGCAGGCCCAACGGACTCTCGTTGAACCGGAAGTTGTTGACCGCCGCGCTCACCTGGCCGTCCTCGATGAGGTAGACACCATCGCGGGTCAGCCCGGTGAACAACAGTGTGGTGGGGTCGACGACGCGGATGTACCACAACGTGGTGAGAAGCAGGCCGCGTTCGGTGGCCGCGATCATGTCGTCCTGACTGGCGCTTCCTCCGGTCATCACCAAATTGTCGGCGGCCACCGCGACGTCGGCATCGTATTTGGCGGCCGTGGCCCGCGGGTAGGCCAACGCGTTGATCACCCCGTCGCGGATCCAGTCCACCTGGTTGATCGCCATGCCGTTGTCGAACACCGACACCGTCTCCGAGGAACTGCTCACCGCGACGAACGGCGTGCAGGCGAGGCCGGGCGCCATGGGATCGGAGAACAGCGTCAGCGGCAAGTCGGTGAGCCGCTCCCCCACCCGGGTTCCGCCGCCGGGCGCGGAAAACGCTGTCCGGCCCTCCTGGGCGCCGCGGCCGGCCATCGACCACGCCATGTAAATCATCATGTCTGCCACCGTCGACGGCGGCATGATCGTCTCGTAGCGTCCTGCCGGCAATGCGACGCTGCGCTGCGCCCAGCCCAGCCTCGTCGACAGCTGCTCGAGCAGCGAATCCGTTGGCACATCGACGAAGTCGGGTGTCCCGATGCCCGCCCAGGCGCTCGCCTCGCCGCGTTTGGCGTTGATCTCCACCGCACCGGTGGGCTGGGTGAAACGTCGCCGCAATCCGGTCGACGACGCCAAGAACGTCGTCGAAACACTATGGTGGGCAAAGCCATACAGCCGGTCCTCGCCGCGGAAGCCGCGGCTCAACGAGTCCGCGACGTCGGAGAAGACCAGCGGGCCGGTGCCGGGCACCGGCGCATCCCAATCGACGGGCACCCCGGTATCACCGAGCAGCGGTGCGGCATCGCCGGCCTCGGGCGCCGCGGCGGCCGCCTCCTGTGACGCCGCCACCAGACCCGGGAGCACCCGCGGGTCGGCCTCGCCGGACACCACCGTGCCGATACGGGCGCTGGACCCGCGACGCACCACCGAGACCACCGTCACGCTGCGGCTCACCGAAACCCCGTTGGTGGTCATCGAATTGCCCGCCCAACGCAGGGTCGCCTCTACCTTGTCGGTGACCAGCACCATGGTTTCGTCGGCACCGCCGAGCTTGGCCGCCTCATCGAGCACGAGGTTGACGACATGCTGCGCAGTGATCATCGGCGCCGCTCCTCACCATCGCTACGCTCTGCATCGTCGCCGGCGCGGATCATCGGCGCCGCTCCTGCGCATCGCTACGCTCTGCATCGTCGCCGGCGCGGATCATCGGTCGCCCTCGGAGCGGGTGTTGAGCACGTTGACGCCGCGGAACAACGCCGACGGGCTGCCATGGCTCACCGCCGCGATCTGCCCGGGCTGAGCCTTGCCGCAGTTGAACGCCCCACCCATGCGCCACGTCGACGGGCCTCCCACGGCTTCCATCGAATTCCAGAAGTCGGTCGTGGTGGCCTGATAGGCGACGTCGCGCAACTGACCGTCCAGGCGTCCATCACGGATCTGGAAGAATCGCTGGCCGGTGAACTGGAAGTTGTACCGCTGCATGTCGATTGACCATGACTTGTCGCCGACGATGTAGATGCCGTCCTCCACCCGGCCGATCAAGTCGTCGGTGCTGATGTCGTCGGCCGCCGGCTGCAACGACACGTTGGCCATCCGCTGGATCGGCACATGATGCGGCGAGTCAGCATACGAGCATCCGTTGGAGCGTGGCTGCCCCAGTCGCTGCGCGAACACCCGGTCGAGCTGGTAGCCGGTGAAGATTCCGTCGCGCACCAAGTCCCAGCTTTGCGCGGCCACGCCTTCGTCGTCGTAACCGATGGTGGCCAAGCCGAATTCGGCGGTGCGGTCGGCGGTCACGTTCATCACCGGCGATCCATACCGCATGGTGCCCAGCTTGTCCGGGGTGGCGAACGACGTCCCGGCGTAGGCGGCCTCGTAGCCGATCGCGCGGTCGTATTCCGTTGCGTGCCCAATGGATTCGTGAATCGTCAGCCACAGGTTGGTCGGATCGATCACAAGGTCCTTGGGCCCCGGAACAACGGTGGGCGCCTTGACCTTCTCGGCCAGCAGCGACGGCAGCTGCGCCAGCTCGTCGGTCCAATTCCACACCTCGTCGCCGGCCAAGACCTCCCAGCCCCGACCCATCGGCGGGGCCAGCGTGCGCATGGAATCGAAGCTGCCGGCCGCGGGATCGACTGTCACCGCTTCCAGCGACGGCAGCACCCGCACCCGCTGCTGGGTGATCGAGGATCCGAAGCTGTCGGCGTAGAACGTCTGTTCCTTGACGGCCGTCAGCACGGCCGACACGTGATTGATGCCGTCGGCACTCAGCAGCCGCCCGGAGTAGTCCTCCAGCACGGCGATCTTGTCGGTCGTCCAAATGTCGAACGGGTCGATCCGGTAGTTCGACACCCAGTCCGCGTCCGCGTAGACGGGCTCGGGCGCCAACTCGACGCGCTCGCTGCTCAGCGTCGCCAACGTGGTGGCCACGTGCACCGCGCGCCGCGCGGTCTCGGCGGCCACCGACGGCACCAACTCCGCATGCGAGGCGAATCCCCAGGTGCCGTCGACGATCACCCGCACCGCCAGCCCAATCTCACGATTGATCACCGCGGTCTCCAGTTCCCCGTCGCGCAGCTGGATGATTTCGGTGACGATGCGATGAACCCGCAGGTCGGCGTGCGTCGCCCCGGCCGTTTTGGCCGCCGAGAGCGCGGCGTCGGCCAGGCCGTGGCGCGGCAGGTCCAGGAAGGCGGCATCGATCCCCCGGTTCGGTGTCACCGTTCCACCGTAACGGCCGGTCACCCCAAACCCCGGCGGCGCCCGCTTTAATTACCCCATGGCCAGCGCGGTGCTGAACAAACAACCTCGATCCACCGCGCTGGGCTACGCGCTGCTGGCGCCCAGCCTGTTCGGCCTGCTCGCCTTTCTGCTGCTGCCCATCCTGGTGGTGCTCTGGCTGAGCCTGTGCCGATGGGATCTGCTCGGCCCACTGCATTTTGTCGGCCTGTCCAACTGGCGGTCGGTGCTGACCGACGCCGGGTTCGGCAACTCCCTGATCGTCACCCTCATCTTCGTGGCGATCGTGGTGCCGGCGCAGACCGCGCTGGGATTGCTGGCCGCGACCATGCTGGCCCGCCAGCTTCCCGGCACCGGCCTGTTTCGCACCCTGTATGTGCTGCCCTGGATTTGCGCTCCGCTGGCCATCGCGGTGCTGTGGCGCTGGATCCTGGCGCCCACCGACGGCGCTGTGAGCACGGTGCTGGGACACAGCATCGGGTGGCTGTCGGATCCCAGCTTTGCGTTGCCGCTCGTTTCGGCGGTGGTGGTGTGGACCAACGTCGGATATGTCTCGTTGACCTTCCTGGCCGGCCTGCTGGCCATTCCCGACGACATCCACGCCGCCGCACGCACGGACGGCGCCACCGCGTGGCAGCGGTTCTGGCGCATCACCGTGCCCATGCTGCGCCCGACGACCTTCTTTGTGCTGGTGACCGGGATCGTCAGCACCGCACAGGTTTTCGACATGGTGTACGCACTCACGGGCGGCGGGCCGGCCGGCAGCACCGACCTGGTGGCCCATCGCATCTACGCCGAGGCCTTCGGTTCGGCGGCCATCGGCCGGGCGTCGGTCATGGCGGTGGTGCTGTTCGTCATCCTGATCGGCGTCACCCTGGTTCAGCACCTGTACTTCCGGCGACGGATCAGCTATGACCTCACCTAGTCGCCCCACCAATGTGGTGATCTACGCCGGGCTGTCGCTGGGCGCGTTGATCACGCTGGCGCCGTTCGCACTTGGATTGATGACGTCCTTCACCTCGGCGCACCAATTCGTCACGGGCACCCCGCTGCAGCTGCCCCGACCACCCACGCTGTCCAATTTCGCCGATCTGGCCGGAGCCGGGTTCGGCCGCGCGGCGGCGGTGACCGCCTTGGTGACGGCGGTAATCCTGGTGGGCCAGTTGACCTTCTCCGTGCTGGCCGGATACGCCTTCGCGCGCCTGCAGTTCCCCGGGCGTGACGCGTTGTTCTGGATCTACATCGCCACGTTGATGGTGCCGGGGACGGTCACGGTGGTGCCGATGTACCTCATGATGGCCCAGCTCGGTCTGCGCAACACGTTCTGGGCGTTGGTGCTGCCGTTCATGTTCGGCTCGCCGTACGCGATCTTCTTGCTGCGTGAGCACTTTCGGATCATCCCGAACGACTTGATCAACGCCGCCCGCCTGGACGGGGCCAACACGTTGGACGTGATCGTGCACGTGGTGATCCCGTCCAGTCGCCCGGTTCTGGCCGCGCTGGCGTTGATCACGGTGGTCTCGCAGTGGAATAACTTCATGTGGCCGTTGGTGATCACCAGCGGGCACAAATGGCGGGTGCTCACCGTCGCGACCGCCGATCTGCAGTCGCGGTTCAATTCCCAATGGACGTTGGTGATGGCGGCGACCACGGTCGCGATCGCGCCCCTGATCGCGCTGTTCGTGGTCTTTCAGCGCCACATCGTCGCGTCCATCGTCGTCTCGGGACTCAAATGACCCGGCCCCGCTTTTCCACCGTGGTCGCGGGAGCGGTTGCGTTGGTCGCGGTGCTGCTGGCCGCGGCGGCGGTGTTGCTGGATTACTCCGGCCAGCCCCACGGCGGCAAGACCGTCGTCACCGTGCGGGTCTGGGGCGATCAGATCGGCGCGGCCTATCGGGAATCGTTTGCGGCCTTCACCCGCGCCCATCCAGACATCGACGTGCACCTGAACCTGGTGGCGTATTCGACCTACTTCAACACCCTGCGCACCGACGTGGCCGGCGGCAGCGCCGACGACATCTTCTGGTTGTCCAATGCCTACCTCGCCGCGTATGCCGACAGCGGCCGGCTACTGAACATCGGTGAAGCGCTTGGGCGCAAGGCCGCCGCGGATTGGGAGCAGCCAGTCGTCGAGCAGTTCACCCGCAACGGCGTCTTGTGGGGCGTGCCGCAGCTGACCGATGCGGGAATCGCCTTGTACTACAACGCGGACCTTCTCGCCGCGGCCGGCGTCGATCCCGCCCAGCTGAGCACCTTGCGGTGGAGCCCAGACGGCGGCGACACATTGCATCCCCTGCTGGGCCGGCTCACGGTCGACGCCGACGGAAATCGCGGAGACACACCACGTTTCGATGCTGGACGGGTGCGCCAGTGGGCATACAACGCGGCCAATGACCCCCAAGGCATCTACCTGAACTACATCGGCTCGGCCGGCGGCGTGTTCCAGCGCGGCGACACGTTCGCGTTCGACAACCCCGCGGCCGTGACGGCCTTTCGGTACCTGGTCGACCTGATCAACCGCGACCACGTCGCGCCGCCCGCCGCCGACACCAACGACAACGGCGACTTCTCCCGCAACCAATTCCTGGCCGGCAGGATGGCGCTGTTCCAGTCCGGTACCTACAACCTGGCGCCGGTAGCCCGCGACGCCCGCTTCCACTGGGGTGTGGCGATGATGCCCGCCGGCCCGTCGGGCCGGGTCAGCGTCACCAACGGCATTGCCGCGGCGGGCAATGCGGCGACGAAGCATCCCGACGCGGTGCGCCAGGTGCTGGCCTGGATGGGCGGCAAGCAGGGCAATGAATATCTGGGCCGCTACGGCGCGGCCATCCCCGCGGTGTCATCGGCCCAACTCGTGTACTTCCAGTACTGGGCCAGCAAGGGTATCGACGTCACGCCCTTCTTCGCCGTGCTGAACGGTCCGCGCATCGCGGCCCCCGGCGGTGCGGGATTTGCCGCCGGCAATGCCGCGCTGCAGCCGTACTTCGACGAAATGTTCTTGGGCCGCGGTGATGTCGCAACGATGTTGCAGCGGGCTCAGGCGGCGGCCAACACCGCCGCAGCGCGCCAGTGAGGCCTCGTCACCGGGCATCGCCCAGTGACGGTTCGACCGTTTCGTCGTTGAGCGCGCTGTGGTGGCGACCCCAGACGAAATAAAATATCAACGCCAGTAACACCCATCCGGTGAACGCGATCCAGGTATACCAGTGCAGGCTGGCGAGGATGTACCCGCAGGCCGCCACCGAAAGGATCGGCGTGACGGGATAACCCGGGACCTTGAATCCCCGCGGCAGGTCGGGCTCGCGCACCCGTAAGACGATCACCCCGACGGATACGACGACGAACGCGGTGAGTGTGCCGATCGACACCATGTCGGCAAGCTTTTGCAGCGGGATGAAGGCGGCCAGGGTCGAGGCCGCGATGGCGACGATCACCGTATTGTGCACCGGGGTCATGGTGCGCGCGTTCACGGTCGCGAATCTCGCGGGCAGCAGCCCGTCACGACCCATGGCGAACAGGATGCGGGTCAGGCCGTACATGGTGACCAGGGTGACGCTGAAGATCGAAATGACCGCTCCGGCAGCCAGAATCGTGCTGGCCCAGCCGCCGTGGGTGACGTTGTCGAGAATCGTGGCCAGCCCGGCTTCCTGCTGGCCGGCGAAGTTCTGCCAGGGCTGGGTGCCCAGCGCGGCCACTGCGACCAAGACGTAGACGCCGGTGACGGTCAGCAGCGCGCCGATCAAAGCGCTCGGCATCGTCTTCTGTGGGTTCTTCACCTCATCGCCCGCGGTGGACACGGCGTCGAGGCCGATGTAGGAGAAGAAGATGGTGCCGGCGGCCGAACCGATACCCGCAACTCCGAATGGCGCAAAGTCATGAAGACGGCTCACGTCGAACGCCGTGAAGGCGACGACCGCGAAGACGACGAGCACGCCGAGTTTGATCATCACCATGACCGCGTTGACCTTGGCCGATTCGCTGGCGCCGCGGACGAGCAACAACGCGCACATCACGATCAGCACGACCGCCGGCACGTTCAGATAACCGGGTTGCGCATCCCACGGCGCCGCCGACAACGCTTGCGGCAGTCGAAATCCCACGACGTTGCTCAGCAGCTTGTTCAGGTAGCCGCTCCAGTTGACGGCGACCGCCGCGGTCGCCACCCCGTATTCCAATAGCAGGCAGGCCGCGACACACACGGCCACGACCTCACCGAGCGTGGTGTACGCATAGGAATACGACGACCCCGAAACCGGTACCGCCGAGGCCAATTCGGCGTAGCAGACGGCGGCGAGACCGGCGGCGATGCCAGCGAGGAGGAAGGAGACGATCACTCCCGGGCCGGCTTCGGGGACGGCCTGCGACATGACGAAGAAGATGCCGGTGCCGACTGTCGAGCCGACCCCGAACATCGTCAGCTGAAAAGTGCCGATACCGCGCTTGAGATGGTCGGCGGCACCGTGTGCGACGTGGGCACCCACCACCGGGCGTCGCCGCAGCATCTGCTCTTTCAGGCTGATCGACGTGGTTGGCAAGTGCGCCTCCTGTGGCCGGGTCAGCTGATTATGAAGCAGCCTCCCCTAATACCGCAGCAAGCTGGCCAACCGCCCAGTCGATCTCCTGGGCGGTGACCACCAGAGGTGGAGAGAAACGCAACGTCGAGCCGTGGGTGTCTTTCACCAGTACACCGCGCTCAGCCAGCCGCAAGCTCATCTGTTTACCGGCGCCCAGAGACGGGTCGATATCGACGCCGGCCCACAACCCAAGGCCGCGTACCTCCAATACACCGGCGCCGATCAGCCCTCGAAGCCGCCGATGCAGGTGCGCGCCCAGCGCAGTCGCCCGAGCCTGGAATTCGCCGCGCGCCAGCATCGACACCACGGTGGTGCCGATCGCGGCGGCCAGTGGGTTGCCGCCGAAGGTGGAGCCATGCTGGCCGGGATGCAGTACGCCCAGGATGTCGCGGTCGGCCACCACCGCCGACAGCGGAACCACTCCGCCGCCCAGCGCCTTACCGAGCAGGTACACGTCGGGGACCACCCGCCACCGGTCGCAGGCGAACGTGTAGCCGGTGCGCGCCAGGCCCGACTGGATCTCGTCGGCGATCATCAGCACGTTGTGCTCGCTGCACAGCGCACGGACGGCCGGTAGATAGTCGTCGGGCGGGACGATGATGCCGGCCTCTCCCTGGATCGGCTCCAGCAGCACCGCGACGGTGTTGTCATCGATCGCCTGCGCCAGGGCGTCGGCGTCACCGAACGGCACCGACCGGAATCCCGGTGTGAAAGGCCCAAATCCATCCCGCGCGGTGGGATCCGACGAGAAGCTGACAATGCTGATCGTGCGGCCGTGGAAGTTGTCGTCGGCCACGATGATGTTCGCCTGCCCCTCGGGAACACCCTTGACATCGGCGCCCCACTTGCGGGCGACCTTCAGACCGCTCTCCACGGCTTCGGCGCCCGAATTCATCGGCAGCACCATGTCCTTGTCGCATAGGTAGGCAAGAGCTGCGCAGAAGGGCCCGAGCTTGTCGGAATGAAATGCCCGGCTAACCAACGTAACTGCGTCGAGTTGCGCATGCGCCGTCGCGGTGATCTCGGGATTGCGGTGACCGAAGTTCATCGCGGAATAGGCGGACAGGCAATCCAGGTAGCGTCGACCATCGACATCGGTGATCCACGCGCCCTCGGCCCTTGCGGCGACCACAGGAAGCGGCGAATAGTTATGCGCCGCACGCTTTTCTACCAACCTGATCGCGGTCTCGATTCGGTTGGCGGTGACCTTCTGCGACGTTTGCGCGTCGAGAATCGTCATGGGAATACCTCCAATGTGCAGCACTTGACGGAACCGCCGCCCTTGAGCACCTCGGACAAGTCGAGGCCAATCGGTTCGAAGCCGGCTCGACGCAGTTGTGCAGCGAAACCTGTTGCTGCGGATGGAAGCACAACGTGCAGACCGTCAGAGACGACGTTGAGACCCAGCACATAAGCGTCGGCCGTGCCGGCCACGATGGCGTCTGGGAACAGCGCACCCAGTTGCTGTTGGGCCGCGGCGCTGAATGCCGGCGGATAGAACGCGATCGTGTGGTCGTCGAGAACAGCCAAGGCGGTATCGAGATGGTAGAAGCGGGGGTCCACCAGCTCCAGCGAGACGACCGGCGCCCGCAGCGCCGCGGAGATTTCCGAATGCGCGCGGCGGTCGGTGCGAAACCCCCAGCCGGCCAACACGATGTCGCCCACCTTCAGCAGGTCGCCTTGCCCCTCGTTGACGTGGCGGGTGAACACGGGCCGGTAGCCGAGCGACGACATCCACTTTGCGTAGGCGCGCGATTCGCCGGCTCGCTCGGCGAACCGAAACCTCGCGACGATCGCGACATCTTGCGCGATGAACCCGCCGTTGGCGGCGTAGACCATGTCCGGAAGCCCGGCGATGGGCTCGATCACCTCCACCTGATGCCCCAGCCGTAGATAGGTCTGATGCAAGTTGTCCCACTGTGCTTGTGCGAGGCCAACATCGACGGGCGTGGCGAGGTCCATCCAGGGGTTGATCGCGTACTCGATGGCGAAGAAGGCCGGCGGTGTCATCGCATACCGGCGCACACTCGGCATGCGGCCGAGCGCGACGGGCCCAGGGGCTGATCGCTCTGCAGCCAGAGGCGCTGCCACCTGTTGCTCCGTCATAAATCAACGATATTTGAGGCGCCTGGAACAATCAAATGACTATCATTGCGCGTTCATACTCGATTTATTGCGTTAGGATCTCGCTATCAACGATTTATTGTTTCTAGCCGGGTAGGGGGTCGCCATGGACCGCTTGGACGAGACCGACGAGCGCATCCTCACCGAGCTGACCGAACATGCGCGAGCCACCTTCGCCGAAATCGGCGAGAAAGTGAATCTGTCGGCCCCGGCGGTGAAGCGTCGCGTCGACCGGATGCTGGACAGCGGTGTCATCAAAAGCTTCACCACCGTCATCGACCGCAATGCACTGGGCTGGAACACCGAGGCTTATGTCCAGGTGTTCTGTCACGGCAGGATCGCGCCCGACAAGCTGCAGGCGGCCTGGGTCGATATCCCCGAGGTGGTCAGCGCCGCGACGGTGACCGGTGCCCCCGATGCGATCCTGCACGTCCTGGCGCGCGACATGCGGCATCTGGAGGCGGCATTGGAGCGAATCCGGTCCAGCGCAGACGTCGAACGCAGCGAAAGCATCGTCGTGTTGTCCAACCTCATCGACCGGATGCGGCCGTAGCGGTAGGTGTCTGCAGTCAGCGCCGGCGAATCAGCCGCGCCAGCCGAGACCGCCGCGAACGTACTGCGTTGGAGCGACGAGATGCGTACGGCCACGGATGATTTCGCTCGGGAACGGATTGGGTCCGGAGGCGTTTGAGTTGGGTCCGCAAATGCTGTCGCAGCTCGTGCAATTGCGGATCCGTCCAACGGTTCGTCGCTTCGATCGGGTCGGCCGTCAGATCGTACAGCTCCCACTGATCGTCGAGCGGAGACGTTCGGTAGGCCTCTCCCCCCAGCCCGTTGGCCGCCAGGTGACGCACTCCCGGTTCGGTCCAGGTGCCCGGATCGTCGAAGGTGCGGACCAGCTTCCACAGGTGCCCGCCGGCCGTTAGCGGCTCACTTGCTGATTGAGCCGAAGTCCGCCAGGACATTCCAGATGTCGTCGACGGCAGCCGCGATGGTGCGGGTGCGCTGGATATCGGTCATCTGCTCACGCAGCGAAACAACTGATTGCCTAATGGAATTGCAGTATCGAGTCGATGACCACTCCAATGGCCCCGGCGGCCGTGGTAACGCCGAGCGCCACCCAGTCCGCCAGTTTCGGCCGGGCCGGTGCGGCCGCCAGCTGGCCGATGCCGCCTCGGGCGGTGATCGCGTCGCCCATCTCGTCCGCGCGTCGCAACGTCACAACGATTGCCGCCGTGAGTAGGTCGATCATGTCCCGGGCCTGCTGCCGCCTGCGGGCCCTGCGGCTGCGCGGTTCCTGGTTGGGGCGCAGTCGCCGGGCGGCGTAGAGCACTTGAAATTCTTCGATCAACATCGGGAAGGCCCGTAACGCGAGCGCCAGGGCGACGGCCCACTCGTCGCTTGGGATCCGCAGCCACCGCAACGGTCGGCCCAAAGTCGCCAGCGCCGGCCCCATTTCGGCGACGTTGGTGGTCCACGACAGCATCGCGCCCAGGCCGATCAACACGATCGACAACGCGGTGACCCGCACGAAGTGCAGTGTTCCGCCCAGCCCGATGTGCACCCCGGCTATCTCGATGACCGGACTACCGGCGCCGAGCGCGGCAGTTATAGCCCCCACGGCCAGGGCGATCCATATCCAACGCCGCGGCGAGGGCAACGCGCCGCGGGGAATGTGGGCGAGCCGCGCCGCAGTGATCAGCAAGACCAACATCAGTCCGACGGTCGCCCAGCCTGGGTAGAAGGTCAACAGTATCGAAACGCCCAGCACCACCAACAGTTTGGTGCCGGCCCACAATTCGTGGATCTTCGAGGTGCCCGGAACCGGCACCAACAGCACCACCGGGCGGTGAGTTCGCCGGGAGCGGTTCGGTGCCGGGTTGGTGTCCGCGGGTGCGGTCACGGCATACCCCCCGCCGCGGTAGACGCCGTTTCCAGTATTCCGCCACGCAGGAACAGGGTTCGCGGGCAGAGGTCCTCCAGTCCGACGATGTCGTGGGAGATCACCACCACCGTCAGACCTCGTTCCCTGCGCAGGTTCTCCAGCAGCCGCAGCAGGCCGCGCTGACTGGCGACATCCAATCCTGCCAGCGGCTCGTCAAGGACCAACGCCCGTGGGGAACGCGCCAGCAGTCCGGCCAGCACCACACGGCGCATCTGGCCGCCACTAAGTTGGTCGATGCGTCGCTTGCCCATCGCCGGGTCCAGCCCCACCGAGATCAGCGCCTCGGCCACGCGGTCCTCGTCGAGCTGCGAAAAACCCGCTGCGGATGCGACTTCGGCGTCGACATGATCGCGCATCAACTGCAGGCGGGCAGACTGGAACGACAGCGCGACCTCGCCCACGTGTTCGTGGGTGGGCTCGCCATCGATCAGGCAGGTGCCGCTGGTCGGGATCGTCAGGCCGGCCATGATCCACGCGAGCGTCGATTTACCCGAGCCGTTGCCGCCGTGGATCAACACCCCGTCGCCCTGCTCCACCACGAAGCTGACATCGCGCAGGGCGACCTTGGACCACGGTGTGCCGCTGGCGTATTCGTGACCGACATCGATGAGTTCCAGCACCGGAGTGCTCGAGTCGCGACTGATGCCGGCGGCCCTCGCCGGCGCGGTCGCGGTCTCGGCCGTCACGGTGTTGTCCGGCGAGTCACTGAGTTCGATGATGCGGTCGGCGGATGCGGCCTCGTTGTCGTAATGGGTGATGTGCACCAACGCCGTCTGGTGCCGTTTTGCAAGGCCAGACAGCACGCCCAGCAAGGCATCTCGGCCCTGCTGGTCGACCATGGTGGTGACCTCGTCGGCGATGAGCAGCGCGGGATCCCGCGCCAGCGCGG
This sequence comes from Mycobacterium sp. 852002-40037_SCH5390672, assembly GCF_001665875.1. Taxonomy (GTDB): domain Bacteria; phylum Actinomycetota; class Actinomycetes; order Mycobacteriales; family Mycobacteriaceae; genus Mycobacterium. The sequence goes on along the minus strand of NZ_LZTA01000059.1, from coordinate 2,331 downwards.
CCGCGAGTGCGAGGCGCTGCAGTTCCCCGCCGGACAAACTTCCGGTGTCACGTTCGGCAAGTCCTTCCAGGCCGACCTCGCGCAGCAATCGACCTACGTCGATATCGGCGTCCGGGGGCAAACCCCAGACCACATCGTCGGCGACCCTGGTACCCAGGACTTGACTTTTGGGGTGCTGCAACACAATCGCGGTGCCCCCCACCTGACCGAGTCCCACACTTCCCGGGCGGTCGACGCTGCCTGCCGTCGGTGATCGGCCGGCCAGGATCAGCATCAACGTGGTCTTCCCCGAACCGTTGGCGCCGGTGACCGCGATGTGTTCGCCGGCATGAACGTCGAGAGTGACCTCGCGCAGCGCGTCTCGCTCGGCGCCGGGGTAGCGGAATCGCACCTTGTCCAACCGCACCGGCACCGGCCCAACCGGCGTGCCTCGAGTCTGGGCATCGTCGGAGGTGTCGAGCTTGTGGACGTCAGGGACCTTGCGCATCCGTTCCAAGAGGCGAGACAGCGCCGACCAGCTGATGAACGAAACGATGACGACCAACAGGACCATGTACGGGAAAATCAGCAGCGGCCAGTGCTGTATCCCGTCGGCGACGTACCGCTTCAGTCCAACGCCAACACCATGCAGGTGTACCCAATTCAGAAATGCCGCGACCCCGTTCGCGTTGGCGGTGATGACGTCGAAGAACAAGCGCCGCAGCCGGCTCAGCACCGCCAGGACCGCGACCCACCCGGCGCCCCACAGAACACCCGCGATCAACGACAACAGCGCAACCGTCGGTAAGCCGCGGCCTTTGCGTTTGACGATTCCGCACAATCCGCCGACCCAGGCGCAATCGATGAGCATGAACAGACTGCCCAGTCCGGCGATCAAAAACGCGATTATCCCACCAGCTACCGTCGCCGCCATCAGCGCTCGGGGACGATAGCGGTAGGCCAGTAATCCCATGGGTACCGTGCCCAGCACCCCCAGCCCTTGAGCGAACGGGATTACCGCGGCGAGGATCTCGATCGCCGCACAGAGGGCTCCCATTACCGCGGCCTGTGCCAACTCGTTCGGCCGCAGCGACCCTTCCCCAGATCGCCGAAAACGCAGCAAGGTCACTTGGGCGATTCTGCCAGTCGAGAGCAGGAGTGTCCGACGAAGATGGCTTTTGCGCGGCACGCGTCGTCATTTTGGTCTCGCTTAGCAAAGCTATGCAACCATGGATAGATGGACAACGTCGTCGATACCGCAAAGCTCGAGGGAGCGCAGGGACTGGGGGCCGATCTGCTCGCGGTGGTAGCCCGGCTCAACCGCCTGGCCACCCAACGCATCCAGATGCCGTTGCCTGCAGCGCAGGCCAGGTTGCTGGCCACCATCGAAGCTCACGGCGAAGCCCGAATCGGTGACCTGGCCGCCGTCGATCATTGTTCGCAACCCACGATGACCACGCAGGTGCGCCGGCTCGAGGAGGCGGGCCTGGTCACGCGGATGGTCGACCCCGGCGACGCGCGTGCGGTCCGAATCCGGATCACCGCCGACGGCAGGCGCACGCTCAACGCGGTTCGGGCCGACCGCGCCGCCGCGATTGAGCCGCAATTGGCGCTGCTCGCCTCCTCGGACCGTCAAGTACTGATGGAAGCGGTCGACGTGTTGCGCAGGCTGCTCGACAACGCCTCGCTTGCCACCTCCCTGGGCGGCCGCCGCAACACGCTGTGAACGGTGGACGCTGGTGGAGAGCTCGGGCAGGGGTGGACACTTAACCGAGCACGGCGACCGGGCGCCCGAGGGCGGGACAGTCCTGACGGCGAGACCAATCGAGCTGACCGGTGACGAAAGGTGGCGGCCATGCCGACTGAGGCTTCGGCCCTTCCGGCTTCGCTGACCGTATGGGCCGGACCGACGAGGTATGTCTTCAGCCCGGGCCGCGACGTGATCGTGGGCTATGGCCCGGGTTGTGACATCCCGCTGGAGCGTCTCGGCAATCCCCCACAACCGCCGTCGGCGCCCCGCGTGGATGTGATCCTGCGGTTCACGGGGACTCACTGGGTGGCCATCGACCTGAGCCGCCGCGGCATCTTCGCCAACGGATCCCGGGTGCCGACCCTCGAAATCCGCGATGGTCTGGAGATCACGATCGGGGATCCCCAGCGCGGTCCGCGCCTGGCCTTTCAAACCGCGCCGTCCGCCGCCCCTCCAGGACACCCCCCGCCTGGCGGCCTTTCTCATCCCCCACCGAACGCCTGTCTCTTATACACATCTCCGAGCCCACGAGACGCGTAGTAAGCTCGTATGCCGTCGTCTGCTTGAAAAAAAAACGGGGGGGGGGGGGGGGGGGGGGGGGG
>NZ_LZTA01000058.1 GCF_001665875.1 Mycobacterium sp. 852002-40037_SCH5390672 | reverse complement strand
AACATGAACTTCGCCGCCGGCTTCCCATCACGCACCGTCTCCGAAATCGACCCCACCCGGCCGATCTCCACCCCGTTATAGGTCACCTTCGAACCCGGATCCATCACCAAACCCGCCCGCGACGCCAACATCGTCAGCTGCGTCTTCTCGGTGAAAGCACCGCGAAACTGCCCGTACACCAACGCCAGAATGAGTGCGAACACGAGTAGCACCGCGACGGCGATCCACTTGTACGGCGGCGTCCGTTGCGAGTTGATCTGCAGGGGCGAGCCGGAACCTGAATGTGTCGACACGATCGTCGCTGCCCCTCACGTCCGTGCCGCAGCCTCCCGGCGCCGCGGCAGATCACCCCCTGCCTTCGCCAGGGGCTTCGTACACACATGCAATAACGAAGACCAGTGAAATGTACCGCGACGGCCGAACTTGTGCGAACCACTGTTCACAAAATCGACGGGCGGATCAGCTGGAGAACCGAAACCCGCAAGCCCGTCGGAGGGCGACGGGCGTGCGACGGGCCGGGGCTACGCTCGAGAAGGACAAAGGAAAGGTGCGCGATGCTGGCAGCGTTCGGTTTCGAATCACTGGGAGTGGTCGTCGGGGACATGTACTTCATCGACCCGTCCCCGCTCGAGGGTCAGGAAACCCCAGAGCGCGGTGTCAGACTGGAACTGCGCCTCGTCGACCGGGCCGAGCCCCAGGGCTCGATCTACGCCGGCGTGCCGATCGCGTTCACCCGCCCGGTGTGGCGGGTCGACTTGTTCGGGTCCACCGAGAGCCCGCCCGGGACGCTGGACCGGGCCCATCACCACCCGCATTTCAACGGATGGGAACCCAGTAGCCGGCACTTCGTCCCCGAGCTGTCCGCCGACCCGCTGTCCTGGTTGACCGAGCAGCTGGCGGACCCGGCCGCCATCCTGGCCCGCGCCGGCATCCAAGCCGATGAGGTGAGCGAGGCCGACACGATTGGACTCGCGGCGGCCGCCCCGGAGATCGTCGCCGCGGTGAAACGGTTGCTCGACGGCGTGCGCAACGGCGAATTGGCTCCGGAGCCCGCCGAGCGCGTTGCCGCCGCGCGCACCGGCTGGCTCTGAAGTGCGTTAGCGTCGTCGGCGTGACCCTCAAAGACATCGCCCTGACCACCCTCGACGGCAGCCCGACCACGCTGGCCGAATTGTCCGACGGCGCAACGCTGGTCGTCAACGTAGCCTCCAAATGCGGGCTGACTCCGCAGTACACGGCGCTGGAAAAGCTGGCCAAGGACTATGCCGACCGCGGTCTGACGGTCGTCGGCGTCCCCTGCAACCAGTTCATGGGCCAGGAGCCGGGCACGGCAGATGAGATCCAGGAGTTCTGCTCGACGACCTATGGGGTGACGTTCCCGCTGCTGGCTAAGACCGACGTCAACGGCGACGACCGTCACCCGCTGTACGCCCAGTTGACCAAGGCCGCCGGCGCGGATGGCCAGGCCGGAGATATCCAGTGGAACTTCGAGAAGTTCCTCCTCGCTCCCGGCGGTGAGGTGGTTCACCGATTCCGGCCACGCACCGAGCCCGATGCCCCCGAGGTCATCGGCGCCATCGAGGCCGTACTGTCCCGGTAAGCATGAAAATGGCCCTCAGACTGATGCCTGAGGGCCATTTTCGCTGGTAGCGGGGACAGGATTCGAACCTGCGACCTCTGGGTTATGAGCCCAGCGAGCTACCGAGCTGCTCCACCCCGCGTTGGTGAATGCCAGGTTACCGAACCGGAGTCACGGCGACCAAATCGCGCGCTCAGCGGCCCGTAGCGCCCTCGTCAGTGCGACGGTGGGTTCAGCCCATATCGCTGGGCGATGTCGTCCATCCACTCAGGTGACCCGTAGGTCAGCCCGTATTTGTCGGCGAGCTCGCCGAACTCGGGCAGCTCGTGCAGCGGCGTGCCCGCCGGGTCGTCGGCGTGCTCGACGAGCAGCTCGCCCAATTCGCGGAAATAGTTTTCGAATCCGCCGGGGGTGATGACCTCGATGATGCGGCCCGGCTCGCTGCCCGCGTTCCACATCGCATGCATCTGCCCGCGCGGCTTGGTGATGTAGCCGCCGGGACCTAGGACCACTTCGCTGTCGTCGGAACGGAAGCCGATCTCGCCGGCCAGCACGATCGAATGCTCGTCCTCCCGGGTGTGCCGGTGCGCCGCGGTGAGCAGGCCGACCGCGAACGGGTGCTCGACGATGGACACCTCGCCGCCGTTGGTCTTGCCGGACAGCTTGAACACCGCCCCGAAGCCCGGGAGAGCGACGACGTCGCCCTCCCCCGGCTGCACCACGGTGACCCCGATGTCGTTCAGCTCGGTCATGTGACTCACCTTCCTCCGAATACCCTTGCGCCGCAATGCCTGCAGCTTGTCAGCCCGCCACGGCCAGGCCGGCCTCGGTGTCTTCTCGAGGCGGCCACAGTGGCTGCGGCACTTCGACACCGAACGGCTTGTCCCAGCCGTTTCGGGATGAAACCTCGTGCACGGGACGGCGATTGGCCGCGACACCCCACTTGCCCCGCGGATAGCCGAGGGTAAGCATGGCCGACATCTTCCAGCCCTGCTCGGCGGGGACACCCAGTAGCTCGTTCACCTTGTCCTCGAAATTGCGCAGCACCATCGTCATGACGCCGCCGACGCCCTCGGCACGCGCGGCGAGCAACACACTCCAGATCGCCGGGTAGATGTTGGCGCCGCCGAGGTCGTCGATGGCGAAGACGAACAGCAACAAAGGAACCTCGTCGAAATGGTCAGCCAGGTAATCCCCCGAGCCCTTGATTCGGCGCATCGTTTCGGCGTGAGCGGCCGCATCCGCACCGGGCGCCGGCGCTACCATCGGTCCCGTTCCCGTGCCGAACTTTTCGTATTCCAGCGCGCGGGCCTGCCGGAACAGTTTGCCGAACTCGCGGATGAGTTTTGGATCGTCAACGGCCAGGAAGTGCCAGCGCTGGGTGTTAGCACCGTTGGGGGCGCGAACGGCCGCATCGAGGATGCGGGCCTGGGTGTCCAGCGGAATCGGGTCCGGGCGCAACCGCCGCATCATTCGGGTGGTGTAGAGCGCTTCGTGGATGTCCATTTTCTGCACCTTCTGCTACTCGGGCCAGCTGTTGTGCAGGATGCTGTCGACGAAGTCGACGCGCTGGAAATCGGGATCGAAGTGCGCCAGCACATCGGCGTTCATGGTGCCGTCGGTGGTCCGCGGCCGGTGCTTCATGCCGTCGTTGAACGCCGCCAGGATGCGCTGCTTGAACTGCGGGCGCGGGTGGGCGGCGGTCACCGCGGCCAGCGCCTCGGGGGCCAACTGCTCGCGCTCGACGCCGACCACGTCGACCTCAACACCGGCCTGCAACAAGGCGACTTCGGGAGCCATGAACTCCGGTACGCCGGGCGTGGTGTGCAATGCGATGCCCAGCCACACCTTGTCGGCGTCGGCTTCGTCGACGCCTCGGGTCGTCACAAAGTCCCGGGCAGCGTTGGCGCCGTCGACCTCGAAGCGGACGGAGGAGCCGCGGTAGCGCTCGGTCAGCCCGAGGTCGTGAAACATCGCCGCGACGTAGAGCAGCTCCACGTTCGGCTGCAGTCCGCGGCGCACGCCCTGCAGCGCGCCGAAGAAGAACACCCGCCGGGAATGGTTGAAGAGCAACTCGTCCTCGGTGTCGCGGATGAACTCGGTGACCTCGCGCACCAGCGCGGTGTCGGGTACGTGGATGCCAGCGATGGTGTCGATCGAGCTGGTGGTCATGTTCTCGTCTCCTTCGGATTGACCGTGGTCATCAGTGTGCGCCGGCGCGGGCCAGCCGACCCGGCCGTTTGAGCCGTCAAGTCCTCAGAAAGCGACACAATGGCTTGCGTGGCTGCAGCCGGAGCGCGTTCGCGGGTGGTGGTAATCGTCGTCTTCGACGGGGTGACGCTGTTAGACGTCGCCGGGGCGGGTGAAGTCTTCGTCGAGGCCAACCGGTTCGGTGCCGACTACCAGCTCAAAATCGCGTCGGTGGACGGGTGCGACGTAACCAGCTCCCTCGGGGCCCGACTGGGCGTCACCGACAGCATTTCGGCGATCGACACCGCCGATACCGTGATGGTCGCCGGCAGCGATCAGCTGCCCGCCCGCCCCATTGACCCCGCCCTGGTCGAGGCCATCCGATCGGTGTCGGGACGGACCCGGCGTCTGGCGTCCATCTGCACGGGGTCGTTCGTCCTCGCGCAGGCCGGGGTGCTGCGCGGGCGGCGCGCCACCACGCACTGGCACGACACCAGGTTGTTGGCCCGGGCATTCCCGGATGTGACCGTCGAGCCGGACGCGATCTTTGTGCGCGACGGTGACGTCTTCACCTCGGCCGGGATTTCGTCGGGCATCGACCTGGCGTTGGCGTTGGTCGAAATGGATTACGGGACAAAACTGGTCCGCGACGTCGCCCGGTGGCTGGTCGTCTACCTCAAACGCGCGGGCGGCCAATCGCAATTCTCGGTGCTGCTCGAGGCCGATCCCCCGCCGCAGTCGCCGCTGCGGCCCGTCACCGATGCGATCGCGGCCGACCCGGGTGCGGACTACAGCGTGAAAAAGCTTGCGGCGCTGGCGTCCCTGAGCACCCGTCAGTTGACCCGGCTCTTTCAGTCCGAGCTCGGCATGAGCCCGGCGCGCTACGTCGAACTGGTTCGGATCGATTTCGCCCGTAACGCATTGGAATCCGGCCGGTCGGTCACCGAGACCGCCGGCATCGCCGGCTTCGGCAGCATCGAAACGCTGCGGCGGGTATTCGTCAATCACCTGGGCATCAGCCCGAAAGCCTATCGGGACAGGTTCCGAACGGCCTACGCCTGAAAGCTATTTGGTGTTGTTGTACTTGGTGATCGCGTCGTCCAGGCGCTGCAGCGCCGCACCGTAGCCGGCGAAATCGCCCTTCTTCTGCGCGTCTTTCGCCGCGCCGATCGCCACCTGAATCTCTTGCAGGGCAGCCGATTTTGCCGGCGACAGCGTCACAGACCCGTCGGGAACCGGCGGTGCTGCCACCGGCGGCGACGATCCCGGCGTCACGGCCGGTGCCGGCGCGCTGGCCGGCGGACTCGCGACGGGTGTGCCGGATTCAGTCGGCTGAATGCCGGTGGCCGCCGCACCGGCGCCCGGACCGAACAGCCCGGTCAGGGCGTCACGCACGGTGGGGCCGTAGCCGATCTTGTCGTTGTACATCATCGCCACCCGGATCAGGCGCGGGTAGGAAGATGCCGCGTCGCTGGCCCCCGGGGAGGCATACACGGGTTCGACGTAGAGCAGTCCGCCCTGGCCCACCGGCAAGGTGAGCAAGTTGCCCCACCGGATCCTGTTCTGGTTGTCGCGCCCGATCACACCGAGGTCCTGGGACACCGCCGGATCGGTGGTGATCGCATTGTTGGCCAGCTTCGGCCCGTTGACCTGACCCGGGATGGTCAGCACGGTGATCCTGCCGTACGTCGCCGGGTCGGAGCTGGCGCTGATGTAGGCGGCCAGATAGTCGCGCTTGAACCGGTTCATCGCGCTGGTCAACTGATACGACGCCGTATTGTCGTTCTTCGCAATGTTTTTCGCGACGATGTAGTACGGCGGCTGGTAGCTGCTGGCCGTCGGGTTCGGATCCAGCGGCACGTCCCAGAAATCCGACGTGGAAAAGAACGTCACCGGATCGTTGACGTGATACTTCGCCAGCAGCATCCGCTGCACCTTGAACAGGTCCTCGGGATAGCGCAGGTGCTCGGCCAGCTCGGGGGTGATGTCGCTCTTGGGTTTGACGGTGCCCGGAAAGACCTGCATCCAGGCCTTGAGCACCGGGTCCTGTTCGTCTTGCTGGTACAGCGAGACGGTGCCGTCGTAGGCATCCACGGTCGCCTTCACCGAGTTGCGGATGTAGGAGACCCGCTTGTCGGGTGCCAGCTTGTTGAACGCCACCTCGTTGGAGTCCGCGGTCGCCGACTCCAATGAGGTGAGTTCGGAATAGGGATAGTTGTCCAGCGTGGTGTAACCGTCGATGATCCACACCAATCGCTTGTTGACGATCGCCGGGTACACCGAGCTGTCGGTGGTCAACCAGGGCGCCACCGCCTCCACCCGTCGCGCCGGGTCACGGTTGAACAGGATCTTGCTGTTCGAGCCGATCACGTTGGAGAACAAGAAGTTTCGCTCGGCGAACTTGGCGGCGAACACGCTGCGCGACAGCCAGTCGCCCAGGGGCACGCCGCCGAGTCCGGCGTAGGTGTAGTTCTTGGTTTCGTTGCTGGTCTCGTAGTCGTATTCACGGTCGGTGCCGTTGCGCCCGACGATCGCGTAGTCGGCCGAGGTGTTGGAGATGACCGGCCCGTAGTAGACGCGCGGCTGGTCGAGCTGCGCCGGACCGTCAGACACCACGCCGCCGTTGGCGCCGACGACGTTGGCCAGGAATTCGGGATAGCCGCCGTTTTGGTTGGGGTCGTTCGCGATTCCACGCACCGTGTTGGCCGGCGACGCGATGAATCCGTTGCCGTGGGTGTAGACGGTGTGCCGGTTGATCCAGTCGCGCTGGTTGTCGATCAGCCGGTCGGGGTTGAGTTCACGGGCCGCCACGACGTAATCACGCAACGCCCCGTTGCGGTCTTGGTACCGGTCGATGGAGAGCTGGTCGGGGAAGTAGTAGAAGTTCTTGCCCTGCTGGAACTGGGTGAACGCCGGGCTGACGATCGTCGGGTCGAGCAGCCGGATGTTCGAGGTGGTCGCGCGGTCGTCGGCGACCTGCTGGGCGGTGGCCTGCGTGTCGCCGGTGTAATTGCGATAGGTGACCTGGTCCGAGGTCAGGCCGTAGGCTTGCCGCGTCGCGGCGATGCTGCGGCTGATGTATTCGCTTTCCTTTTGCGCGGCATTGGGTTTGACGCTGATCTGCTCGACGATCAGCGGCCATCCGGCGCCCACGATCAACGACGACAGCAGCAACAGGACCAAGCCGATCGCCGGAATCCTCAAATCCCTGAGCACGACCGCGGAGAACACCGCGGCCGCGCAGATGAGCGCGATGGCCATCAGGATCAGCTTCGCCGGCAGCACCGCGTTGATGTCGGTGTACCCGGCGCCGGTAAAGGGCTTGCCGCCGCGGGTGTGCGACAACAACTCGTAGCGATCCAACCAGTACGCGATGGCCTTGAGCAGCACCAGAATCCCGACCACGGTGACCAGCTGGATCCGCGCCGACCGGCTCACCGCGCCCGTGCGGCCGGACAGCCGGATGCCGCCAAACACGTAGTGGGCCAACAGGTTGGCCGCGAAGGCCAGGAAGGCCGCGACGAACAGATAGCTGAGCAGCAGCCGGTAGAACGGCAGCTCGAACGCGTAGAAGCCGAGGTCCTTGCCGAACTGCGGGTCCTTGATGCCGAAGTCGCCGCCGTGCAAGAACAATTGGATTCGCACCCAATAGCTTTGCGCGACGATGCCGGCCAGTAGACCCACCGCCACCGGAATTCCGGCGCTCATCAGCCGCAACCGGGACAGCACCAGGGCGCGGTAGCGCGCCACCGGATCGTTGTCGTTGCTCGGCACGAACACCGGGCGGGTGCGGTAGGCCACCGCGAGCCCGGCGAACACGATGCCGCCGACCAGCAGACCGGCGATCAAAAAGACCACGAACCGGGTGACCAGCACGGTGGAAAACACCGAGCGATAGCCGAGCTCGCCGAACCACAGCCAGTCGACGTAGGCGTCGATCAGCCGCGGACCCGCGAGCAGCAAAGCGATCACACCCAGTGCGATCAGGATCAGAATCCGACTGCGCCGAGTCAGCTTCGGCATCCTTGCGGTGGGCCGCATCCCCACTGGCTACGCTCCCTGATCGATTGCTAGACGGTGACAACTCTACGCATGGCACAACCCGTGACCACCAGGCTTCGCTAGCAGCTTGGCGGCTGCCCACCCGACCCGATCGCGTGCAGCGCGTCAACTGCCTGGCCGAGCGTCTCGACCTTGACTAACCGCAGGCCGGACGGATTGTCCGAGCTGGCCTCGTAACAGTTCTTCGCCGGCACCAGAAACACCGTGGCCCCGGCGGCATGCGCGGCGACCATCTTGTGGGTGATGCCGCCGATCTGGCCGACCTTGCCGTCGGCGGAAATGGTTCCGGTGCCCGCGATGAAATTCGCCTTGGCCAGGTCGCCGGTGGTCAATTTGTCGACCACCGCGAGGCTGAACATCAGTCCGGCCGACGGACCGCCCACATTGGCGAGATTGAAGTCCACGGTGAACGGCGCCCACGGCGCGTCGAGCACCGCGACGCCCAGGAAGCCGTAGTCACGGTCTTTGTTGGCGCCCAGGGTGATCTGCGCCACACCGGCCGGCTCGTTCTTGCGGCGGTAGTCGATCGTCACCACCTGGCCGGGCTTGGTGTTCTTCAGCAATCCGGTGAACTCGTCGACGGTGGCCACCGGGACGCCGTTGACCGCGTCGATGGCGTCACCGGTCTTGAGCTTGCCCGCCGAGGGGCCCGGCTCCGGGACTTTGGCCACCGTGACCGCCGAGGGGTACTTGAGGTAACCCAACGCCGCGTAGGCGGCGCTGTCTTCGGACTGCTTGAAGTCGGCGTTGTTGGCCTTGTCGACGTCCTCCCGCGACTTACCGGGCGGATAGATGAGATCGCGCGGTACCAGCTGTTCCTGGTCGGAAAGCCACAGCGTCAGCGCCTCGCCCAGCGTCAAATCGTCGCGCTGGGACACCGTCGTCATGTTGAGGTGGCCGGTCGTCGGATGCGTCTGGGTGCCTTCGATCGCCACCACCTGCTTGCCGTCGACCTCGCCGAGCGTGTCGAAGGTGGGGCCGGGCCCCAACGACACGAACGGCACCGTCACCACCGCCAGCAACACGCCGAACACCAGGATCGGCACCAGCGCGACCATCAAGGTCAGGATGCGCCTGTTCACGCCGATCAGACTAGACGGCGGCCGCGGCACCCGTTCAGCTACGACGTCCGGTTGAGGCGGGTTCAGCTACAAGCTGACCCGAGGTCGCGTTGTCTGACCCCGTGGTGAGTACCGTTGAGGGTATGGCTGACCTGCCTTTCGGCTTCTCCCCGGAAGACGACCCCGACAAACGCGGGAAAAAAGATCCCGATTCGGGTTCGAACCCATCCGACCCGTTCGCCGCGTTCGGCATGAGCGGTGAATTCGGCATGGGCGATTTGGGTCAGATCTTCACCCAACTCGGTCAGATGTTCAGCAGCGCGGGAACTGTCGCACCCGGCGGAACAGCCTCGGGACCGGTCAATTACGAATTGGCGCGCCGCGTCGCGACGAATTCGATCGGCTTCGTGGCGCCGGTTCCGGACACCACCAACTCGGCGATCGCCGACGCGGTGCATCTGGCCGAAACCTGGCTGGACGGGGCCACGGCGTTGCCCGCGGGCACCATCAAGGCGGCGGGCTGGACTCCCGGCGACTGGGTCGACAACACACTCGAGACGTGGAAGCGGCTGTGTGACCCGATGGCCCAACAGATTTCGACGGTGTGGGCGGCCTCGCTACCCGAGGAAGCCAAAAGCATGGCCGGGCCGCTGCTGCAGATGATGTCGCAGATGGGCGGTATGGCGTTCGGCTCGCAGCTCGGACAGGCGCTGGGCCGACTGTCCCGCGAAGTGCTGACATCCACCGACATCGGTTTGCCGTTGGGGCCCAAAGGGATTGCGGCGGTGATGCCTGAGGCCGTCGAATCGTTCGCCACCGGACTGGAGCGACCGCGCAGCGAGGTGCTGACGTTCCTGGCCGCGCGTGAGGCCGCCCACCACCGGCTGTTCAGTCACGTGCCGTGGCTGAACAGCCAACTGCTCGGTGCCGTCGAGGCGTACGCGATGGGCATGCAGATCGACATGTCCGGAATCGAGGAACTGGCGCGCGACTTCAATCCGGCGTCCCTGTCGGATCCGGCGGCCATCGAAAATCTGCTCGGGCAAGGCGTTTTCGAGCCCAAGGCGACGCCGGCGCAGACGCAGGCACTGGAACGCCTGGAAACGCTGCTCGCCCTGATCGAGGGCTGGGTGCAGGTGGTGGTGGCCGGCGCGCTGGGCGACCGGATTCCCGGCGCGGCCGCGCTGGGCGAGACGATGCGGCGCCGTCGCGCCAGCAGCGGCCCGGCCGAGCAGACCTTCGCGACGCTGGTCGGGCTGGAGTTGCGACCCCGCAAGATGCGTGAGGCCGCGGCGTTCTGGCAGCGCCTGACGGAGGCCGCCGGGGTCGACGCACGCGACGGCATCTGGCAACACCCCGACCTGCTGCCCAATGCGGAGGATCTCGACGAGCCGGCGGGCTTCATCGACCGGGTCATCGGCGGCGACACCAGCGGTATCGACGAGGCCATCGCCAAACTCGAGCGAGAGGGCCAGGGTCCGGACGGTCCGCCTTCCGACAGCGGTTCTGTGGATAACTGACCGGGGCCATCGCCTTCGCCGTGACACAGTTGCGCGGTGTCGCCGGCCGTGCTTTCCACCTATGCGCTGGATCCGGCGCTGCCGGTCCTGCTGCGGCCCGACGGCGCGGTCCAGGTGGGCTGGGACCCGCGCCGCGCGGTGCTGGTCCGTCCGCCGGGCGGCCTGGCAGCCGCCGAGCTGGCCACCCTGTTGCGATCGATGTGGTCACCGACCCCGCTCTCGGAGTTGCAGCGCCGCGCGCTCGATCGCGGCTTGACGGACGCCGACGGTCTGCGAAACCTGGTCGCCCAATTGGTCGGTGCGGGAGTGGCCACCGAATGCGGACGGTCGCGCGGGCGGGCGGCCTCGGTGCGGATCCACGGCCGGGGGCCCCTCTCGGAGCTGCTGGTGGAAACGTTGCGCTGCTCGGGTGCCCGGATCGCGCACAGCAGCCAACCGCACGCCGCGGTGTCGGCCAACGACGTTGACCTGGTGGTGTTGTCGGACTTCCTGGTCGCCGACCCGCGCATGGTGCGCGATCTGCACGACCAGGGCGTCGCACATCTCTTGGTGCGGGTACGCGACGGCACCGGGCTGGTGGGTCCCCTGGTGATTCCCGGCGTGACCAGCTGCCTGGGCTGCGCGGACCTGCACCGCCGGGACCGCGACGCGGCGTGGCCGGCGATCTGCGCGCAGCTTCGCGAAACCGTCGGGATCGCCGATCGGGCCACCGTGCTGGCGACGGCGGCCCTGGCGCTCAGCCAGGTGAACCGGGTGATCGCGGCCGTGCACGGGCAGGAGGCGGCAGCCGGCCCCGGACCGCCCCAGACGCTGAACGCGACCCTCGAATTCGATCTGCACTCGGGCGCGATCGTCACGCGGCAGTGGACCAAACACCCGTTATGCTCCTGCTGAACCGCGCATCCGCGGCGCACTTCCCTTGTGGCCCTTACGGTGTGGCCACCCGACGACCGCGCGATCAGCGGACTGACCTGCGCTTACGAAAGCCGACAACGACCGTTGTCGGCTTCTCTCCACATCGCGCTGACCATCATGGATGATGGATACGTGGCAGACATCAAACGCGGCCGTGCTGCGCGTAACGCGAAGCTGGCGAGTATTCCGGTCGGATTCGCCGGCCGGGCAGCGATCGGATTCGGTAAACGGCTGACCGGCAAGTCCAGGGACGAGGTCCAGGCCGAGCTCCTGGAGAAGGCCGCCCACCAATTGTTCACCGTCCTGGGCGAGCTCAAGGGCGGCGCGATGAAGGTGGGCCAGGCCCTCTCGGTGCTCGAGGCCGCCATCCCCGAGGAGTTCGGCGAGCCGTACCGCGAAGCGTTGACCAAGCTGCAAAAGGACGCCCCTCCGCTGCCCGCCGCCAAGGTGCACCGGGTGCTCGATGCCCAGCTGGGCACCAAGTGGCGCGAACGGTTCAGTTCGTTCGACGACACCCCGGTGGCCTCGGCCAGCATCGGTCAGGTCCACAAGGGCGTGTGGTCCGACGGTCGCGAGGTGGCGGTCAAGATCCAATACCCCGGCGCCGACGAAGCGCTGCGGGCCGACCTGAAAACGATGCAGCGTCTGGTCGGGGTATTCAAGCAGCTCGCGCCGGGCGCCGACGTCGAGGGCGTGGTCGACGAGTTGATCGAGCGCACCGAGATGGAGCTGGACTACCGGCTCGAGGCCGAGAACCAGCGTGCCTTCGCCAAGGCGTACCAGGACGACCCGCACTTCGCGGTGCCGCGAATCGTGGCCAGCGCGCCGAAAGTTGTGATCCAGGAGTGGATGCAGGGCACCCCGATGGCCGAGATCATCCGCCACGGCACCGTCGAGCAGCGCGACTTGATGGGAACACGGCTGCTCGAGCTCACCTTCGATGCGCCGCGCCGGCTGGGAATGCTGCACGGCGACGCCCACCCGGGCAACTTCATGCTGCTTCCCGACGGCCGAATGGGTGTGATCGACTTCGGCGCGGTAGCCGCGCTGCCCGACGGCTTGCCGATCGAGCTCGGTATGACCATCCGGCTGGCCCGCGACAAGAACTACGACCTGCTGTTGCCGACGATGGAGAAGGCCGGCTTCATCCAGAAGGGCCAGCAGGTGTCGGTGCGCGACATCGACGACATGCTGCGCCAGTACGTCGAACCGGTCGAAGTCGAGGTATTCCACTACACCCGCAAGTGGCTGCAGAAGATGTCCGCCATCGAGATCGATCGGTCGGTGTCGCAGATCCGGACGGCGCGGCAGATGGACCTGCCGCCCAAACTGGTCATCCCGATGCGGGTGATCATGTCGGTGGCCGCGATCCTGTGCCAGCTGGATGCCCACGTGCCGATCAAGGCGCTGTCCGAAGAATTGGTCCCCGGCTTCGCCGAACCCGACAACGCGGTCATCTAGTCCCTGCGGGCTAGGCGGCGGCTCCGTCTTGCCGGCCGTCTTTGCGGGGACGTCCGCGGGGCCGTTTGAAGCTCAGCACCGAGCCGCGGTCGATGATCTCGCCGCCCCACACACCCCAGGGTTCGGCCCGTTCCAACGCGGCGGCCAGGCACTGGCGCCGGACCGGGCAGCCGGTGCACAGCGTCTTGGCCCGCTCGAGTTCGGCCGGGGTGTCGGCGAACCACAGGTCGGGATCGTTGACGTGACACGGCAGGGCTTGTCTGGGGACTGTCGGTGCCGACATGTCCTACCACCTACTTCCTGATCTGGGTTGCTGTCCTTGGCAGTGATCCGGACCAGGTCAAAAAGCTCTCGACCCCACAACTATGGCCACGGATCCTGGTGACTTCGGGTCCGTGGCCATCTGGGGAGAAAACCGGGCTAGTGCTTAACGTGCCTTCGGTGGGCCCCCGACTTCTACGGACGCGTCGGTCGCGGCGGCGGCGCGATGCTTACGCGCGGCCGCCGTGGCGGCGTGTGCGGCATGGAAGGTGCCCGCGGCCATGACAGGACGGGTCGCGTGGGCCACGCCTACACCGAATGCGTCGTTGATCATCGTGGCCACCCTCCTTTTCCCTGCCGACTCTCGTAGTGCCGAGTTGCGGTTTCGAGGGTAAACGGTCATCGCCGGCGACCACAACCGATTTTCCTGACCTGCGGGTTTACGCTTCAGCGCCCGCGCACCAGCTCCAGCACGTCGGGGCCGTACTGTTCCAGCTTGCGCGCGCCGATGCCGGGAATCGCGATCAGCGCCTCCTCGTCGTCGGGCCGCAGCTCGGCGATGGCGATCAGCGTGTTGTCGGTGAAGACCACGTAGGCGGGCACCTTCTGCTCCTTGGCGATGTCCAGCCGCCAAGCCTTGAGCCGCAGCAACAGGTCCTCGTCGATGTCGGCGGCGCAGGTCTCGCAGCGCCGCAGCATGACCGCCGCCGGGGTGGTCAGGTTGTTGTTGCAGATCCGGCAGCGGGTCGCGGTGCCCCGATTGCGCCGAGACTTCGCCGGCGCCGCGTCGGCCCGCGCCTGGGGTGCGATGCCGTTGAGGAACCGCGACGGCTTGCGGCCCTGCCGTCCGCCCGGGCTGCGGGCAAGGGCCCAGCTGAGCGCCAAATGCATTCGGGCCCTAGTGATTCCGACGTAGAGCAGCCGGCGCTCCTCCTCGACCGCTTCGCTTTCGGCGCCGTGCGCCAACGCGTGCGAGATGGGGACCGTGCCGTCAGCCAAGCCGACCAGGAACACCGCGTCCCACTCGAGTCCCTTGGCGGCGTGCAGCGACGCCAAGGCGACGCCTTGCACCACCGGTGCGTGCCGGGCGTCGGCGCGCATCCGAAGTTCGGCCAGCAGCCCGGGGAAGTCCAGCTGCGGACGCTGCGCGACTTCGTCATCCACCAGCTCGGCCAAAGCGGTCAGCGCTTCCCAGCGCTCCCGGGCCCGGGTGCCGACCGGCTCCTCGGCCGTCAGCCCCAGCGGTTCCAGCACCGCGCGCACCACGGCGGGCAGTGGCTCCTCCAGGGGCTCGCCGCCCCCGCGCTCGGCGGCCCGCTGCAGGGCCAGCAGGGCCTGCTTGATCTCCTGGCGGTTGAAGAACCCCTCGCCGCCGCGAACCTGATAGGCGATGCCGGCCTCGGTCAACGCCTCCTCGTAAATCTCCGATTGCGCGTTGACCCGGTACAGCACCGCGATCTCCGAGGGCGGTGTGCCGGATTCGATGAGCCGCTTGATCGACGCCGCGACCGCGGCGGCCTCCGCCGGTTCGTCGGGATGCTCGTGAAACGACGGCGCCGGGCCCGGCGCGCGCTGGCCCACCAGGTGCAGCTTGCTGCCCGCGACCCGGCCGCGCGCCGCGGCGATCACCTGGTTGGCCAACGACACCACCTGCGGGGTGGAGCGGTAGTCGCGCTCCAGGCGCACCACGGTGGCGTCGGGGAACTGGCGGGAGAAGTCGAGCAGGAACCGCGGCGAGGCCCCGGTGAACGAGTAGATGGTCTGGTTGGCGTCGCCCACCACGGTCAGGTCGTCACGATCGCCCAGCCACGCCGACAGCACCCGCTGCTGCAACGGCGTGACGTCCTGATATTCGTCGACGACAAAGCAGCGGTACCGGTCCCGAAACTCTTCGGCCACGGCGGGATCGTTTTCGATCGCGGCCGCGGTGTGCAGCAGCAGGTCATCGAAATCGAGCAGGGTGATGTTGTCGCCACGGGCCTTGAGCGCCTCGTAGGCGGCGTAGACGTCGGCGACCCGGGCCGCGTCCAGCGGGATGTCGCGGGCGGCCGCGGCCACCGCTGCCGGGTATTCCTCCGGCCCGATCAGCGACGCCTTGGCCCACTCGATCTCGCCGGCCAGGTCGCGCACGTCGTCGCTGCGGGCGTTGATCCGGACGCGGCCGGCCGCCCGGGCCACCACGGCGAATTTGCTGTCCAGCAGCTGCCAGCCGGTGTCGCCGACCACCCGCGGCCAGAAATACCGCAGCTGCCGGTGGGCGGCCGCGTGGAACGTCATTGCCGAAACCGCGCCGACGGCGGTGTCCGGGCCCGCCGCGGCGTCGATCATCCGTAGCCTCGAACGCATCTCCCCCGCCGCCCGCTGGGTGAAGGTGACGGCCAGCACCTGCCCGGCCGCGACGTGACCGCTGGCGATGAGCTGGGCGATCCGGTGCGTGATGGTGCGGGTCTTTCCCGTTCCTGCGCCGGCGAGCACGCAGACCGGGCCGCGGGGAGCCAGCACGGCTTCGCGCTGCTCGTCGTCCAGCCCGGCTGTCAATGGATCGGCGACCGTCGGCATGGCGTCCATCTTGGCAGCGGTCGCCGACAAACGTGATGCATCGCCACGCCTTGATGGGTGGGCTGGCGTGTCGCCCCCGCGAGTCGGCGCATCCCGCTGCGCGGAACGCATCGTCGCCGGGCTCCACCCCATCGCCCGCTCCTGCACATCCCGCTGCGCGGAACGCTTCGTCGCCGGGCTACGTTAACCAGCTATGACCTCTGCCCCGCTCACCGTCTACACCACCTCGTGGTGTGGTTACTGCCATCGGCTCATGACGGTGCTCAAGTCCAACGGAATTCCCTACGAGGCGGTCGACATCGAGCACGACGCGGCGGCCGCTGATTTCGTCAGCTCGGTCAACGGCGGCAACAGGACCGTTCCGACGGTGAAGTTCGCCGACGGGTCGACGCTGACCAATCCGAGCGCGGCCCAGGTGAAGGCGAAGCTGGCCGAGGCCGTCAGCTAGGTCCGGTCAGTCGATCGCAGCCCAGGATTCGATGATCACGCGGGCGATCGAAATCGACCCGGGCAGCAGCAGATTCGACTCCGACGAGCTGGTCCAGTCCCCCGCCGCCAGCGCGTCGCGCACCTCGTCGCGGGTGAACCAGGCCGCCTCGGCGATCTCGCCGTCGTTGAACGAGAATTCCTCGGCCGGGTCGCCGACGGCGTGGAAGCCGACCATCAGCGAGCGCGGGAACGGCCACGGCTGACTGCCCAGGTATCGCACGTCGCTGACTGTCAGCCCGATCTCCTCGCGGATCTCCCGAGCGACGCACACCTCGAAAGATTCACCGGCCTCGACGAATCCGGCCAGTAGCGAGAACATCCGCTCCGGCCACACCGCCTGGCGGGCCAGCACCGCGCGGTCACCGCCGTCGTGGATCAGGCAGATCACGGCCGGGTCGATACGCGGGAACTCCTCGTGACCGGTCACCGGGTTGACGCGTGACCAGCCCGCCCGGGCCGGTCTCGTCGGCGAACCGTCCACGGAGCTGAAGCGAGCCTTTTCGTGCCAATTCAGCAGCGCGACGGCCGCGGATACCAGCTGGCTGCTGGTGTCGTCGAAGATCGGCCCGAGGCTGCGCACGTTCACCACCTCGGCGTGCGCGTCGGGGTCGTCGGGAGCCTGCAGCGCGCCGCGGATGCCCCACACGTGGCGGCCATCCTCGAGGCGCCCCAGAAACACCGCCTCCGAGGGCGGCTTGTCGGCCACGTCGGCCGCGGCGCCAAGCACCACCCGGCCGTTGGCGGCCAGCACCTGATTGCGCGAATCCACCCGCAGCAGCGCCGCGTCCGCCCAGCCGGCGGTGGCCGCTTCGACGTCGCTGCGCAACTGATCGGCGCGGTCGGCGCCGACGCGCGACAACAACGGGATGCTGCGCAGCTGAAAGTCTGCGATTGCCATCAGTGGTCGGCGTTTCGGATGTAGAGCAATCGGTCGTTGGCCTCGATGGCATCCACTTCGGGTGCGCCGATGCGCAGCAGGTGGCCGTCGCGCACCACGCCGAGCACGATGTCGCGCAGGTGCCGCGGCGATCCGCCGACTTCGGTCTGCTCCACCTCACGCTCGGCGATGGCCAGCCCGACGTCGGGAGTCAGCAGATCTTCGATCATCTCCACGACGCTGGGCGTGGTGGTGGCCAGCCCGAGGAGCCGGCCGGCGGTGGCCGAGGAGACCACCACCGAGTTCGCGCCCGACTGCCGCAGCAGGTGCTGATTCTCGGTCTCCCGGATCGAGGCGACGATCTTGGCATTGGGCGCGATTTCGCGCGCCGTCAACGTCACCAGCACCGCGGTGTCGTCCCGGCTGGCGGCCACGATGATGGACGCCGCGTGCTGGGCCCCGGCCAGCCGCAGCACATCGGCTTTCGTGGCGTCGCCGTGCAGGGTGACCAGACCGGCGCTCTCGGCGTGCTCGAGGGTGCTGCGATCGGTGTCGACGACGACGACCTCGCCCTGGGCGGTCTCGTCACCGAGGATGGCGGCGACCGCCGTTTTCCCCTTGGTGCCGTAGCCGATCACGATGGTGTGGTTGCGCACTTTGCTCCTCCAACGCTGAATCTTCCACCCTTGGCGAGACCGCTCGGAGAGCACTTCGAGCGTGGTGCCGACCAACACGGCCAGGAACGCGATCCGCAGCGCGGTGAAGATCAGGGTGTGCACCAGGCGCGCGGTTTCGGTGTACGGCGTGATGTCGCCGTAGCCGGTCGTCGACAGGGAGACCGCGGAGAAGTACACACAGTCCAGGAATGTCAGCGGTTGGTTGCGCACGTCGCGGTAACCGTTGCGATCCAAGTAGACGATGACGGCCGCGGCGAGCAGCACCACCAGCGCGATGGCCAGACGACGGGTGATGACGCGGATGGGACTCGCATGGTCTTCGGGGATGTGCACCACGCCGATCAGCTGGTGACCGCGCTGAGCAGTCAGGGTTTCGTCCAGACCGCTCAGCTTTCGGGCCCTACCGTTGCCCACGGCGGTCCGTCATCGGCTTGACTTCTCGCACGAGACACGCACGGGTCTTATGTAACCACGGCCACAGCTTCCCCAATACTCGGGCGGCGCAGGTCACACGCGGAGGCGGGCACCGGCTGGATCCGACAGCAGGTCCGCGACCTCGGCGTCGCTCGGCAGTTCGTCGGGGGTCACGGTGGTGCGGGCGCGCACGTAATAAAAGGCGGTGCGCACCGAGGATTCCGGAACGCCGGCCAACGCCGCCCAGGCCAAGCGGTACACCGCGAGCTGGACGGCGGCCTGGCGCATCGCTTCCGGCCCGTGCGGAGGTTCACCGGTTTTCCAGTCGACAACGGTGGCACCGCCATCGGCGTCCGCGAAGACCGCGTCGATGCGCCCGCGCACCAAGGTGTCGCCGATCGGCATTTCGAACGGCACCTCCACGGCGACGGGGGTTCTTGCGGCCCAAGGCGATTCGGTGAAGGCGGTCTGCAATGCGGCTAGCTCGGCGGTGTCGCCGACGTCGGAATCCGCCGCGCCCGGCAGGTCGCCGAGATCGAACAGACCCTCGGCGCCGTAGAATTTCTGGACCCACGCGTGAAACGCATTGCCCAGCAACGCATGCGGTTCGGGACGTGACGGCAGCCGATGCCGCAACCGCTGCGCCGTGCCCACCGGGTCACGCGCCAGGCCGACCAGCGAGCTGACCGACAGCTGGCCGGGCAGGGCGCGGGGCGTCGGCTGCACCAACCGGGCGCGCTCAGCCAGAAGTGCGTCGACGTCGGCGGCCCAGCCCTCGACGTCCACGCACGTCTCGGTCGAGTCGGCCAGCAGCGCCTGCGTCACCAGCGCCGCACCGTGCTCGACGTCGTTGCGCCGATCGGACAACGGGTCGGGCGGCCACACCGCTTCCACGACGTTGTCGCGGAGCGGGTTTCGATCGCCGTCGGCGGGTGGCGGCGCCCATTGTTCCACCGTTCCGCAGGGATCGCCGGCCGCGACCGAATCGTCGATGACGGCCTTGATCTCGCACAGAAAATCCGACGGGCCGCGCGGCTTGACGCCGACGGCCCCCCAATGGTGCCCGGATAGCAGCAGGGTGTCCTCGGCCCGGGTGATCGCCACATACAACAGCCGGCGCTCCTCGTCGATGCGCCGCTGCTCAAGCTGGCGGCGATGCTCGGAGATCTTGTCAGACAGCTGCTTTCGGTTGGTGACATCCGAGGTGTCCATTACCGGGATGCCCAGCGCGCCCGCGGCCGCGCGGTCGCCGCGCAATAGCGGCGGCAGCTCCGCGGCGTCGGTGAGCCAGGTGCTCTTCGATGCCGTCGACGGAAACGTGCCGCCGCACAGGTGGGCCACCGCCACCACTTGCCATTCCAGCCCCTTCGCGGAGTGCACGGTGAGCACTTGGACGCGGTCGCGGGCGACCGCCAATGGTGCCGGCGCCAAGCCGTTCTCGACAGACTCGGCCACGTCCAAAAATGCCAGCAGGCCGGTCACCGACGTGGCCGCCGATCCGTCCGGCGGTCCGGCTGCGGCGTCGGTGCGCTCGGCGTAGCCGGCGACGACGTCGGCGAACGCATCCAGGTGTTCGGTGCCGGACCAGCCGGCCCCGACCCCCGCCGCGGCCCGGACTTCGCAGTCGATGCCCAGCACACGGCGTACCTCGGCGACCAGGTCGCCGAGCGGATGGCCGAGGTGGGCGCGCAGGGCGCTCAGTTCGGCGGCCAGCGCGGTGATGCGCTGATATCCCGCAGCCGAATACGCCCCGGCCGCACCGGGATCGGCGATCGCGTCGGCCAGGCACACGGAGTCGGCGTCGGGGTCTGCGGCACTCGCGATCGACTCGGGCGAGGACGCTTCGCCGGGCTGCACCACCCCGCCGAGCGCACGCGCACGCTGCCACAGCGCGGCCAGGTCGCGGGCACCGAGGCGCCAGCGTGAGCCCGTGAGCACCCGCATCGCCGCGGCGCCGGCCGTCGGATCGGCGACCAACCGCAGCATGGCCACCACCTCGGCGACCTCCGGGATGGCCAGCAGCCCGGCCAGCCCGACCACCTCGACGGGGATTCCGCGGGCGCGCAGCGCGTCGGCGATGGGCGCGGCATCGGCGTTGCGACGCACCAGCACCGCGGCCGTCGGCGGACTGACACCCTCGTCGTGGGCCCGCCGATACTGCGCGTCGAGCTGGTCGGCGATCCACTCGCGCTCAACCGTCACATCGGGCAGCAATGCACAGCGGACGGTGCCGGGCGGGGCATCCGGGCGCGGGCGCAGTGCGTGCACGGCCACCGATCGCCGCCGCGCCTGGGCCGACACCGCGTTGGCCACCCGCAAAGTCCGTGGCGGATTGCGCCAGCTGGTCCGCAACTCGCACATCGGCGCGGGGGTGCCGTCGGATCGGGGGAAATCGGTGGTGAACCGGGGCAGGTTGGTGGCCGAAGCACCCCGCCAGCCGTAGATCGACTGAATGGGGTCGCCGACGGCCGTGAGCGCCAGCCCGTCGTCGACTCCGCCACCGAATAATGCTGAGAGCGCGATGCGTTGGGCGTGGCCGGTGTCCTGATACTCGTCGAGCAGTACCACCCGATAACGCCCGCGTAGCTCCTCGCCGACTTGCGGGAATGTCGCCGCCAGTCTGGCCGCCGAGGCCATCTGCATCCCGAAGTCCATCACCTTCGTGGTGCGCATGCGTTCGTTGAGCGCGTCGAGCAATGGCACCAGTTCGGCGCGCTCGGTCTGGGTGGCCAGCAGCCGCAACAGCCATTGGCTGGGCCCGCGGTCCCGTTGGTAGGGACCCGCGGGCAGGGAGTGGATCAGCCGCTCGAGCTCCACGTGGGTGTCGCGCAGTTGGCCGGTGTCCACCAGGTGTTCGGCCAGCTGCCCCCACAGCCGAAGCACCATCGAGGTGACGGCCGCCGGTGTCTTGTCGGTCCGCAGTTCCCCGGGATACCCGTTCACCACGTCGAAAGCCAGCTGCCACAGCTCGGTTTCGCTGAGCAGCCGGGTGTCGGGCTCGACGGGCAGCAATAGCCCGTAGTCGCGTAGCAGCGAGCCCGCGAAGGCGTGGTAGGTGCTGACCATCGGCGCGCCCTCGGTGTCGACGGGCGCGTCACCGGCGGTGCTGGGCACGCCGAGACCGACGCCGGCCAGCCGGGCAAGCCGGGAGCGGACCCGGCGCAGCAGCTGGCCGGCGGCCTTGCGGGTGAACGTCAATCCCAACACCTGACCGGGTTCGGCGTAGCCGTTGGCGATCAGCCACACCACCCGCGCGGCCATGGTTTCGGTTTTGCCGGCGCCGGCTCCGGCGATGACCACCAGTGGCCCCGGAGGCGCGGCGATCACGGCGGCCTGCTCGTCGGTCGGCGGGAAAAGCCCTAGCGCCTCGGCCAATTCGGCTGGGCTGTAGCGCGTCCGCGGCGGGGTCACCGCTGCGACCCGTCGGTGTGGGCCGGGCAGTTCGACCGGATGGGGCAGTGTGTGCAGCCGTCGTTGCGCCGGGCGATGAACTGTGGGCCCGACGTCGCGTCGGCCGCTCGGGCGATGACCTCTCGCCATTCGCCGCCGGCGCCCGCGGTCAGCGGATCCTGTTCGCGTTCGGCCACTCCGGACGCCCCGGCCTTGCCGAGGTAGACCAGCCGCGCACCGCCGGGCTCGACATTGTCGGTCCCATCGGCGAACAGTCCCTCGGCCACCGCCAGCTGATACATGGCCAGCTGGGCGTGCTGTTGCGCATCGTCCTTGCTGACCGGTGTCTTGCCCGTTTTGATGTCGACGATCACCAGCCGGCCGGCGGCATCGCGTTCCAGCCGGTCAACCCGGCCGCGCAGCCGGACCTCGCCGCCGCCCGCGGTGGCCACGGTCCCGTCGATCTCGACCTCAACGCCGACCTCGGTCAGTGCCCCCCGGCTCTGTGCTCGCCACTCGATGAACGCCTCCAGCATGGCGCGGTGGCGGGCGAGCTCGTTGGCCGAATGCCATTGCGCCGCAAAGGGCAGATGCTTCCAGGCGCGGTCCAGCTCGGCCAGCAGTTCCGATTCGCTCCGGTGCGGTTCGGCGATCAAGGCGTGCACCACCGACCCGATCGCCGAGCGGACATCGCGCGGGTTCGATCCGCCGTGCCGCTCGGCGAGCCAACGCAGCGGGCAGTCGTTGAGGGTCTGCATGGTCGAGGGCGTCAAGGTGACGACATCGCCACTGCCCCGCAGCGGTTCAGTGCTGCTGATCGGGGTCAGGCCGTGCCATCCGGCCGGGTCGGCACCGGGCACGCCCGCCTTGGCCAGCCGGGCCAATTGTGTTGCCGCGCAGTCGCGGGTGGGCTCGTCCACCGCCCCGGCGGGGGCGCACACCACGCCACGCAGTCGGCCCACCAGCGCGGCCGCCGACAGCACCCGCGGCGCCGAGACCGGTTGCACGCCGGCGCTATCGACGTCTTCGTCGGCCCATTGCGCGATTTCGCCGAAGAACACCGACGGCAGCGCGGCCTCGTGGCCCGCCCCACCGGTGTCACTGTCGACGGCCGTCACCAGCAAACGGCGCCGGGCCCGGCCCATCGCCGCCACCAACAGCCTGCGCTCCTCGGCCAGCAGCGGCGCCCGCACCGAGGCGTCCGCGCTGATCCCGTCCAGCACGTCCACCAGCCGCTGGGTACCCAGCACGCCACCACGCGGAACGGTGTTGGGCCACAACCCATCTTGCAATCCGGCGATGACCACGAAATCCCATTCGTGCCCCAGCGCGGCATGCGCGCTGAGCACCGTGACCTGTTCGGCCGCGGTGACCGGCTCCGGGGTGACGCTCGGCAGCGCCAGCGCGACGATGTGCTCGGCCAGACCGCGTAGCGACGCACCCGAGGTACGCGACACATAGTCGTCGGCGATGTCGAACAACGCGGTCACCGACTCGAGGTCCCGGGTGGCCTGGGCCGCGGCGGGGCCGCCGCGCTCACTGGCCGACAGCCAGCGGCGCTGCAGGCCGGACCGGTGCCAGGCGGCCCACAAGGTGTAGCGCGGGTCTTCACCGGCGCTGTGCGAGCGCGCCGCGGCATCCAGCACCGCGCGGACCTTGCGCAGCGGGGCGAACCGCGGGCCCGGCGGCACCGCGTCGGCGGACAGCGCCTCGACCAACAGCTCGGAGAAATCTCCGGTCGGGCGATCGGAGTTGGCGCGCTGCAGTGTTCGGCGCAGCTGCCGCAGCGACACCGGATCGACACGGCCGATGGGGCCGGTCAGCAGCGCCAGCGCCTGCCGCCCGTCGAGCCCATCGGCGGTGGCCAGCAGCACGGTGAGTAACGCCCGCGCCGCCGGTTGTTCGGACAACGGACCGGGCACGGGGGGTGCGGCCACCGGGACTCCGGCGGCGGCCAAGGCGCGCGGCAAGCGCGCGGCCGCCCGCGGCACCGACCGGACGATGACCGCCATCTGCGACCAGGGCACACCGTCGACCAGGTGCGCGCGTCGCAGCGCGTCGGCGATGATCGCCGCCTCGACGTGCGCCGACGCTGCCAGACGCACCGTGACCGATCCCCGCCCCGCCCCGGCGCCGTCGATCCGCCGGCCGCTGCCGCCACCGGGTAACCGGCCGGCGATACCGCTGATCGCGCGCGCCAGCGCCGGAGCACAGCGATGCGACGTCGTCAGCGTCACCGAGGGCGCGTCGCCGCCGAGCAACCCGGCGGGTTCGCCGCCACGGAAGCCGAACACCGCCTGGTTGGGGTCCCCGGCGATCAGCGCCAGCTCGGCACCCGCCGCGAGCACCCGAACCAGGCGTGCCGCCTGCGGGTCGAGTTGCTGGGCGTCGTCGATCAACAACACGCGGATCCGGCCGCGTTCGGCCGACAGCAGGTCGGGGTCGACGGCGAACACTTCCAGTGCGGCGCCGACCAATTCGGCGGCACCCAGCGCGGGGGTGGTCGCCTCCGGCGCGGCCGTGCCCACCGCCGCCCGCAGCAACATCACCTGTTCGTACTGGCGCGCGAATTGACCGGCGGCGCTCCATTCGGGCTTCCGGCAACGACGTCCCAGCCGCTCCAGTTCCTGCGGATCGACACCGCGTTCGGCGCAGCGCGCCAACAGGTTTCGGAGTTCGGTGGCGAAGCCCGCGGTGCTCAGCGCCGGGCGTAACTCGGCCGGCCACGCCGTCGCCGCGCGCGGTCCGTCTTCAAGGTCTCCGGCCAGCAGTTCCCGGATGATGGCGTCCTGTTCGGCACTGGTGACCAGCCGTGGCGGCGCCTCGCCGGCGCGCTCGGCGGCGCGCCGCAACACCGCGTACGCGTAGCCGTGCACGGTCCGCACCAACGGCTCGCTGATGGCGGCCCGGCCCGACTCGGTGGACCGCGAGCGCAGCAACGCCGTCGTCAGGGCGCTGCGCTCGGCCATGCCGATCCTGCCGGAACCGGTAAGCAGCAGAACCGATTCCGGATCGACCCCGCCGTCGATCTGGGCGACCGCGGCATCGATCAGCAGGCTGCTCTTGCCGGTGCCGGGCCCACCGAGAATACGCAGCTGACCACGCGCGCCCGGGTCTAGGACGGTGCGCGCTGCGGCATCCCACGTGTAGGCCATGACGGCATGACACCACGGGGGTCCGACAAATTCACTAGCGCGGTGCGAACGCGGCCTGCAGCAGCCGCTGGTCGAACCCGCCGACCGTCTCGCCGGTGACCGCGTATTGGTACACCGCGACACGGAAGATCTGACTGAGCGCGGTCGAAATGAACGAGACGACAACGGCGAACGCGAAGGTAGCGGCCAGCAGGGCGAGGCCCAGTGGCGCCAGACGAGCCGCGATCAGCGCTATGCCGCCGACCACTCCCCCCACCACGATCACCAGGGTGAGAAGAAACGTCACCACCCCGATGCTGGCCGCCCCGGCGGCGCTCTCACCCCAGCGCACCTTGATGGTGTCCACCGAGCGGCGCAGTGACCGGAACGGCCCCGTGCCTTCGAGCGCTATCACCGGTATGACGAAAAACGTTGCGACGGCCCACGCCACGCCCACGAGGTCCGCCACGAGCCTGCCCAAGGTCGGTAGGCGCTCCTCGAGCGCTTTGAGGACCAGCCCGACCGTGGTCGCCACCACTGTCCACCCCAGGATCGGCACGATCCGGCGCGCCGCCGCGTGAATCCCCTCGGCGACGCGGGTGTTCTCGCCGCGCATCGAGCGCGCCGCGCAGGCGGCCAACGCCACATTGAAGAAAATGGCGATGAACGTCGAGACGTACGCCGTGGCCAGGCCCGCGATGTAGTACACCGGGTCGTGGCTGTCCACCTGATGGCCGCCGAACACGCCGCGCACAAGCAGCGTCGGCGCCCAGATCGCGATCGCGGCGAGGACGGCGAAGAGGGTGGACAGCACCGGGAAAAGGACGAGCGAGCGATCCTTCTTCAGCACGTTCCAGCTCTGCCCCGCAAGCGCCCAACCGCGCCTGATTCTGCCCATTGTCGCTCCCGTTGGGTCGTCGACGTGATCGAGCGGTCAGCGTACCCGGCCACGTCGCCGTTGGCTCTTACCCTGGAGGCGACCGAAGAACGGGAGGAGGGATGCAAGGCCATGAAGGATGACGAACGCGGCTTTCCCATCGACGAGGCGCCCGAAGGCGACGCGGTGGAACAACTGCAGCCGGCCGATTCCGACGACGAGACCGGCCTGGACACCGATTACGTGGCCGCCGGGGACCGGGAAGCCAACGAGGCCGACGTGATCGAGCAGGCCTACGTCGTCTCCACCGAGGACGATCGGGATGACGATCGCTAAGGACCGCCCGCGGCCCGCGGCAGTGGCGACTGGCACCATCGACGGGTGACCGCGAAGTTGCACGTGCACCGCTACGGCCCGTCCGGTCCGGTGCAGATCCTGGCGTTGCACGGGTTGACCGGCCACGGCCAGCGCTGGCAGCATCTGTCCGGCTTTCTGCCCGGGATCGGCATGGCCGCACCGGATCTGGTTGGCCATGGCAGGTCTTCGTGGGCGGCGCCGTGGACCATCGACGCCAATGTGGCGGCGCTGGCCGCGCTGCTCGACGAGCAGCCCGACACTCCGGTGGTGATCGTGGGTCACTCGTTTGGCGGCGGGCTGGCGATGCATCTGGCCGCGGTCCGCCCGAATCAGGTGGCGGGACTGCTGCTGCTCGACCCGGCGGTCGGGTTAGACGGCGCGTGGATGCGCGAGATCGCCGAGGCGATGCTGTCCTCGCCCGACTATCCGGACGCCGCGCAAGCGCGCCTGGAAAAGGTGCACGGCTCGTGGTCCGATGTCGAACCCGCCCTGCTGGACGCCGAGATCGACGAGCATCTGATCACGCTGCCGGGCGGGCGCTACGGCTGGCGGGTCAGCCTGCCGGCGATGATGTCGTACTGGAGCGAGTTGGCCCGCGACACCGTGCTGCCGCCGGCGAAGACCCCGACCGTCCTGGTGCGAGCCAAGCGGACCACCCCACCCTATGTCACCGACAAACTCACCACGAGCCTTGCCGATCGGTTGGGATCAGATTTCCGGCTGCTGGATTTCGACTGCAACCACATGGTGCCCTACGCCAAGCCCGACGAAGTCGCCGCGTTGACCCGCGAGCTGCTGGAAGGCCGCCGACCGTGGCGTCGGTGACCGACGAGCAGGTCGAGCGGGTGCGTGCGCTGGTCGCCGCGATCCCGTCCGGCCGGGTCGCCACTTACGGCGACATCGCCGCGGTCGCAGGGCTTTCCAGCCCGCGCATCGTGGGCTGGATTATGCGGACCGACTCCTCGGACCTGCCCTGGCACCGGGTGATCACCGCCTCCGGACGCCCGGCGCGACACCTGAGCACAAGGCAGCTGGAGTTGTTGCGCGCCGAAGGCGTCCTGGCGACTGACGGCAAAATCGCGCTGCGCGAGGTCCGTTTCGCGTTTGGAGACCGACGCTAGAGCACCAGCCGGACCAGCGCCGCGGTGCGGGCCAGGCCGGGGAACGCCTCGGCGGTGGACCGCGGGTGCAGCGCGTGAACCGCGAGCCGAAAAATCAACGCCCGCAACAACATCTGTGGCCATTCCGGCAGGGCGTTCCAGCGCTCGATCAGGCCGTCGTCGGCCTCTCCCCAGGACAGCGCGTCGATGACGACCACACCGGCCGCCCAGGACGCGGGCCGCCAGTACGGGGTGATATCGGTGATTCCGGGCGCCGCGGTACCGACGAAAAGCACTGTGCCGTAAAGGTCTCCGTGGACCAGCTGGTTGGGACTCTTGGTCGGCTTGCGCAAGGTGGCGAGCTGGTGGAGCAGCTCCACCGACCGCTGGGCGTCCGCTGTCGCAGGGGCGACCCGAGCACCCGGCGGCACCGATGCCAAGGGCCGTTCCTCCCACGCCGCGCGATCGGCGGCGATGAAGATGTCGACGTCGCCCCACGGCGCTGTGGGCCCCTGGGTCAGAAAGCGGGGACGCTCCAGTTTGCCCGTCGCCTCATGCAGGCGCACCGCCGCCGAGACGACTTCGTCATGGCGCGGCTCCGGCGTCCCGGCCACGAACGTGTCTGCCCGCCACCCGGAAATGACGTAGCGCCCGTCGGTGGAACGGACCGGGCGGGCCAGCCGAACGCCGTCGACGAACAAGGTCTCGCGGACCCGGGCGGACCAGGCCGCGCGCGCGTTCTCGGCCACCAACGACAAGACGACTTCGCCGCACCGCCAGCCGCCCTCCCAGCTGGCACCCAGATAGACGGGTTTTACCCCGGCCAAGCCGAACGCCGACAGCACATGATCCGGCGGTGGCTCGACTGTCACACCG
This sequence comes from Mycobacterium sp. 852002-40037_SCH5390672, assembly GCF_001665875.1. Classification (GTDB taxonomy): domain Bacteria; phylum Actinomycetota; class Actinomycetes; order Mycobacteriales; family Mycobacteriaceae; genus Mycobacterium. The sequence continues at coordinate 12,353 of NZ_LZTA01000058.1, read as the reverse complement.
GTACTCTAAACGAGTCCAACAGCGGCGATCGCCAGCGCGGCGAAGACGGGCGCGGCGGGTCGCCGCCGGACAAACGCGGCGCAGCGGGTCAGTACATGATCATGTCGGGTTGCATCTGCTGCGCCCATGCCACGATCCCGCCCTGCAAATGCACCGCATCGGCGAATCCGGCCTTGCGCAACACCGCCAGCGCCTGGGCCGAACGCACCCCCGTTTTGCAGTACAGCACCGGCGGGCGATCCTGCGGCAGCTTTGCCAGCCCCTCCCCGGAATTGATCGACGACTGCGGGATCAACTGCGCCCCGTCGATGTGCACGATGTCGAACTCCACGGGCTCACGCACGTCGATCAGCGCCAGCTTCCTGCCGGAATCCAGCCAGTCGCGCAGCTCGCGCGGGGTGATGGCCGACGCGGCGTCCTGCGCCGACGGCTCGGGCGGCACGCCGCACAACCGCTCGTAGTCGACCAGCCCGGTGATCTCCGGCCTCGACGCGTCCGAGGGGTCGCGGCGGATCGCGATGGTGCGGTAGGTCATCTCCAGCGCGTCGTAGATCATCAACCGGCCCAGCAGCGAATCGCCGATCCCGGTGATGAGTTTGATCACTTCGGTGCTCATCACCGAGGCGATGGAGGCGCAGACGATGCCCAACACGCCGCCCTCGGCGCAGGACGGGACGGAGCCGGCCGGCGGGGGCTCGGGGTAGAGATCGCGATAGTTGAGCCCGCGTCCGTCCGGGGCGTCCTCCCAGCACACCGAGACCTGGCCCTCGAAGCGGTAGATCGATCCCCACACGTAGGGCTTTTTCGCCAGCACCGCCGCGTCGTTGGCCAGATACCGGGTCGCGAAGTTGTCGGTGCCGTCCACGATCAGGTGGTAGAGGCCGAACAACTCGACGGCGTTGGTGGAGTCCAGGCGAAACTCGTGCAACCGCACGTCGACCAGCGGGTTGATCGCGGCGATGGAGTCGCGCGCCGAGCGGGCCTTGGAACGGCCGACGTCGGCCACCCCGTGGATGATCTGGCGCTGCAGGTTCGATTCGTCGACCACGTCGAAATCGACGACACCGATGGTGCCCACGCCGGCCGCCGCCAGATAGAGCAGCGTCGGCGCGCCAAGGCCGCCTGCACCGATCACCAGCACCCGGGCATTCTTGAGCCGCTTCTGCCCGTCGGGGCCCAGCCCGGGAATGATCAGGTGACGGCTGTAGCGGGCCACCTCATCGCCACTCAGGTGGTCTGCGGGCGCCACCAGTGGCGGCAGCGACGTCGACACTGCGAAACATCTCCTCGGTTGGCCTAGCGGTAAGCGTCTACAACCATCACAGCAGCCCACGCGGGACGCGGCAACGAGACGGTGCCGCTCGGGCGACGGTCCGCTAGGCGATCGGGTACGGCCAGGGATTGAACCGGCAGGTCTTCCCGTCGGCCTTGACCACGTCGGGGTCGAACTGGGCGGCGTCATTGTTCGACGTCGAGAACGTCTGCTGCATCATCACCGGCGCCAGGGCGCCCTGCTGCTCGCAGGCCTCGTGGTGCACGTATCCGATGGCGTGGCCGACCTCGTGGTTGATCACGTACTGCCGGTAGGAGCCGACGTCCCCTTCGAACGGCACGGCCCCCCGTATCCAGCGCGCCTCGTTGATGAAGACCCGCGCCTCGCGGTTGGCGCCGAATACCGGGTTGTAGCAAGAGGTCTCGAGCCGGAATTCGTAGCCGCACCCCTCTCGCACGGTCACCGGCGATACCAGTGAGATCCGAAAGTCGGGCTTGGCCCCGCTGGTTCCGTCGATCCGAATGAACGCGAACTGCGGGTTATGCGTCCAGCCCTTCGGATTGGCCAGCGTCTGGTCGACCATCTGGGCGAAGGCGTCGTCGCCGCCGAACATCGTCGGGTCGATGCCGTTCTCCACTTCGACGGTGTACTTGAACACCTTGGCGGTGCCCTGACCGAGCTGCGGTGTGGCGCCCGGCACGACGTGCCAGGTCTTGTCGCCCGCTTCGGTGAACGGGCCGCCGTCGGGCAGGGTCCCGGCCGGCAGGTTGGCGTCGAACGCGGCGAGTCCGCGCGGCGGGGCGTCGATGATCGTGGTGCCCACCGCGCCGATCGCCGGCGGACTCTGGATGGGCCGGCTGGCCGTCGGCTTCGGCGCACCGGTGCCGGTCACCGTCTGGTACATGACCACGGCGGTCAGCACCGCCAGGACGGGCAGGGCGTACGCGCGCCACCCGTAGGTCGAGACGAAGCGGCCCAACCAGGTCTGTTTGCGCCATTGTCGCGGCCGCTCACGGTCCGCCCGGACCCGTCCGGCTTCCCGCGCCAGGGGGTCGCGCAGCGCCCGCAGCGGCACTCGCCACTCGTCGCGTAACACCGGCACGCGACCAGTGCTGCGCGGTGGCCGCGGGGACGTCATTTCCCCAGGATTACACAGCGGGCCACCGCCGCCGCCCGTGGCGCGCCCGAATCCGCGGTCCGACACCGCTTCTGCCTGCGGCGACGACGGCGATGACGGTCGTATCGACCGGGCGGGTAGTAAGGTCTTTTGCACGGGCTGCGAGCGGCTGGCCCCGGGTTACCGATGGCCGGCCGCCGAATAATCAGATGAGGAATCGATGAGCGAACTCGCCAAGGTACCGGCGCGGCGCGCCGTCAGATCGGCCGACCGCGGTCGGCCGGACGGAGCCGCGGTTTCCAACCGGCGAGGCAACCGGTTGCCGCGCGACGAGCGGCGCGGCCAATTGCTCATCGTGGCCAGCGATGTGTTCGTCGACCGCGGCTACCACGCGGCAGGCATGGACGAGATCGCCGACCGCGCCGGAGTCAGCAAACCCGTTCTGTATCAACACTTTTCGAGTAAGCTGGAGCTGTATCTGGCGGTGCTGGCGCGGCACGTGGAAAACCTGGTCTCGGGCGTTCAGCAAGCCCTGAGCACCACCACCGACAACCGGCGCCGGTTGCACTCCGCGGTGCAGGCGTTCTTCGATTTCATCGAGCATGACAGCCAGGGTTACCGGCTGATCTTCGAGAACGACTACGTCACCGAACCCGAAGTGGCCGCCCAGGTGCGCGTCGCCACCGAATCCTGCATCGACGCCGTCTTCGCTCTGATCAGCGCGGATTCCGGGCTGGACCCACACCGGGCCCGGATGATCGCGGTCGGTCTAGTCGGAATCAGCGTCGACTGCGCCAGGTACTGGCTGGACTCCGACCGCCCGATTTCCAAGGCGGACGCGGTCGACGGCACCGTCCAGTTCGCCTGGGGCGGACTGTCACACGTGCCGCTTACCCGCTCTTAACGCCCCTTGCCGGCGTGTTTGCCGGATTCGGCGCTGATCCCGAAGCCCACCCGGCGCGCGTCGGCGACGCCGATCTCCACGTAGGCGATCCTGGTGGCGTGAATCAGAAAGCGGCGGCCCCGCTCGTCGCTCAGTCTCAGCAGACCCGACCCGTCGCTCAGTGCGGCGCTGACCAGTTCTTCGACCTCGGCGGGCGTCTGGGTGCTGGCAAGGACCAACTCGCGCGGACTATCCGTGATACCGATCTTGACCTCCACGGTCACCCCTTCCATGGGTTTGCAGTCTTGCGCAGGCATTGAAGTCCCGGCCCTGTCAGCAGCAGGCTAGTGGACGCCGCCGACCCGCACCTCCTCGCGTCCCCCCACTTCGCGGACGGCGAAACCCGGTCGCAGCTCGATAACGATTCGCTTGCAGGTTGTCTCACACACCCGCGCGATACCCGATCCGTGTTTTCACATCGCTAACTTCGGCACCATGGGTACCACACTGCCGCACCTTGACGACAGGATCCGGGACTACCCCGACGACGACGTCGACAACGCCTGCGATACCGATCCCTACCTGAACGCCGACTACAACTGGACGGGCTGGCCGGCCGACTCGCGCTGGCGCCCCGCCACGGCGATCGTGGGCGCGGTGGTGGCCCTGGGTGCCATCGCCACCGCCGTCATCATCAACAGCGGCGACAGCGCGTCGACGAAGGCCACGCTGGGCGCGCCGGCTCCCCAGCCGGTGACCTCGGCACCCGCGACGACCAAGGCATCCGTGCCGCCCAGCGCGTCCCCGGGCCCCTCCCAGTTACCGGCCGAGACGTTCACGACGGTCACCACCCCCAGCGCCGCGCCCATCGCACCGCCGGCGGGCGCCGCGCCGACCGTCGCGCCGCCGCTCGCCGCGGCACCGCCGACGGCCGCGCTGAACCCGCGCACCGTCGTCTACAGCGTCAGCGGAAGCAAGCAGCTGCTGGACCTGGTGAACATCGTCTACACCGACGCGCGGGGCGTGCCGCAGACCGAGTTCAACGTGTCGCTGCCGTGGTCGAAGATGGTGGTGCTGAACCCCGGCGTGCAGACCGAATCGGTGGTTGCGACCAGCTTCTACGGTCAGCTCAGCTGCTCGATCTTCAACGCCGCCGGTCAGCGGGTTATCGCTTCGGCCAACGTCTCGAACATGGCTACCTGCGCGCGCTGAGTCCGATGGCCGTGACCCGCTGCGCGCCGGGCTGCGCCGCGCTTGCGATCACGGCTGAGCGTCAGCTGAGGCCCAGCTCGTGCATGCGCCGGTCGTGCGTCTGCTGCATGCGGTCGAAAAAGGCGTTGAGCTGGCCCAGCCCGCCGGCCGCCGACATCACCAGGTCGACCAGCTCGTCGTGGTCGGCCAGCAGGTACTGGGCCTGAGTGATCGCTTCGCCGAACAGTCGGCGTGACCACAGCGCCAGGCGGCTGCGCTGCTTACCGCTGGAGGTCACCGCGGCGCGCACCTCGGCGACGACGAACTGCGAGTGCCCGGTTTCCGACAGCGCCGCGCGCACCACGTCGGCGACCTCGTCGGGCAGACCGTCGGCGATCTCCAGGTACAGATCGGCCGCCAGGGCATCACCCACATAGGTCTTCACCAAGGCCTCCAGCCACGTGCTGGGCATCGTCAGCCGGTGGTAGTTCTCCAGCGTCGGGACGTACCTGGACATCGCCGCCACCACGTCGACGACGCCACGGCTTTCCAACGCGTCGCGCAGCTGCTCGTAGTGCTGCATCTCGGCGGCGGCCATGCTCGCCATCGATATCCGCCCGCGCAGGTCAGGGGCCATCCGCGCCTCGTCGGTGAGCCGATAGAACGCGGCGATCTCGCCGTAGGCCAGGACCGCGAACAACTCGTTGACACCCGGGTGATCAGCCGACAGCCGCGGGGCGGGCGAATCGTCGATTTGGTCGGCAGCGGAGGGCTGGCTGGAGGGCCGGGTCATGGCAACACTGTAGTCGGCTGACTTAGCGCAAAATGGGAGCCAGCTGTCGACCAGCTATCATGGAGACAGATGGCGGCTGTATTTATGCCGTAATTGTTTTTTCAAGCCGCTATCGGCGAAATGTGCGTGCACAGCTGGCCCGCCCTAACTGGGCCCTCCCAGACTGAGCCAGGGCCGGCGACTCGGCGACGTATTCGGAGTCGGAACTCGTGCGCGCGTGACCGCGACAGAGAAATACCGACACAAACCGATATGTCACCGAGAGGCTACTCACCCACGCATGACCACACTCACCAGCACAACTGAACTGACCCCCCAACCAACATTTGCCCAGCTCGGCGTCCGCGACGAAATCGTGCGCGCGCTTGCCGAGAAAGGGATCGAAAGCCCTTTTGCCATCCAGGAATTGACCCTGCCCATGGCGCTCGCCGGCGACGATCTGATCGGCCAGGCCCGCACCGGTATGGGCAAGACCTTCGCCTTCGGCGTGCCGCTGCTGCAGCGCATCACGGCCGGCACCGCCACGCGGTCGCTCAACGGCACACCGCGGGCGCTGATCGTGGTGCCCACCCGCGAGCTATGCCTGCAGGTCACCGATGACCTGACGCTGGCGGCCAAGCACCTGACCGCCGAAGGCGGCCGGCGGCTGTCGGTGGTTCCCATTTACGGCGGGCGCCCCTACGAGCCGCAGATCGAGGCGCTGCGCGCCGGCGCCGACGTCGTGGTGGGCACGCCGGGTCGGCTGCTCGACCTGAGCCAACAGAACCACCTGCAACTGGGCGGGCTGTCGGTGCTGGTGCTCGATGAGGCCGACGAGATGCTCGACCTGGGCTTCCTGCCCGACATCGAGCGCATCCTGCGCCAAATCCCGACGGACCGGCAATCCATGCTGTTCTCGGCGACCATGCCGGACCCGATCATCACGCTGGCCCGCACCTTCATGAACCAGCCCACCCACATTCGCGCGGAAGCTCCGCACTCGGCGGCCATCCACGACACCACCGTTCAGTACGTCTACCGGGCCCACGCCCTGGACAAGGTGGAGCTGGTCAGCCGCGTACTGCAGGCCGATGGCCGCGGCGCCACCATGATCTTCACCCGCACCAAGCGCACCGCGCAGAAGGTGGCCGACGAGCTGGCCGAACGCGGTTTCGCGGTGGGCGCCGTGCACGGCGACCTCGGCCAGGCGGCGCGCGAGAAGGCGCTCAAGGCCTTTCGTGCCGGTGATGTCGATGTGCTGGTTGCCACCGACGTCGCCGCCCGCGGCATCGACATCGATGACATCACCCACGTCATCAACTACCAGATCCCCGAGGACGAGCAGGCCTACGTGCACCGCATCGGCCGCACCGGCCGCGCCGGCAAGACCGGTATCGCGGTCACCCTGGTGGACTGGGACGAGCTACCCCGCTGGTCGATGATCGACAAGGCGCTGGGTCTGGACTGCCCGGAGCCCGCCGAGACCTACTCCAACTCCCCGCACCTCCATGCCGAGCTGGGCATCCCCACCGAGGCCGCGAGCACGGTGGGTACGGCCCGCAAGCCGCAAGGCCGGCGCCGCAGCAGCGAACGTGACGGCAAGCAGCCCGAGCAGAGGTCGGAGAGGCCCGCTCGCCGCTCCGGCACCCGCCGGCGCACCCGTGGCGGTCAGCCCGTCGCCGCCCACCCGTCGGGCAACGGGGCCGCGAGCACCAACGGCGAGGCCGCCGCGGAAACACCGGCCGCCTCGCCCCCGGGCAACGCCGGCTCCACCCGGCGCCGTCGCCGGCGTCGCAAGCCCGCGGAGGGGCAAGGCGCCTCAGCGGCCTCCGCCACCACGCAGAGCAACTAAAAGCCCACGCCGACCCATGGTGCGACCCGAGCGCCGGACCAAGGGCGACATCCTCGCAGCGGCGGCGATCGTGGTCGTCATCGCTGCGGTCGCGGCGTTGATCTGGTGGACCAGCGACGCCCGGGCCACCACCAGCCGGCCCGCGGCCGCTCCCGCACCCAACCCGGCCCCGGCCCGGCAGGTGCCGGCCGGCCTGAAGCAACTGTGGAGCGCCGCCAGTCCGATCACCACCGCCCCGGTGGTGGCGGGCGGGGACGTCGTCACCGGCGCCGGCCGCCGGATCGACGGGCGCGATCCCGAGACGGGCCAATCCCGGTGGAGCTACGCGCGCGACACCGACCTGTGCGGAGTCACCTGGCTGTACCGCTATGCCGTCGCGGTCTATCGCGACGACCGCGGCTGCGGACAGGTGAGCACCCTGGACGGCTCCACCGGTCGCCGAGGGCCCGCCCGCAGTGGCTACGCCGATCCACGGGTGCGGCTCTCCTCCGACGGCATGACGGTGTTGTCGGTCGGCGACACCCACCTGGAACTGTGGCGCTCGGACATGGTCCGGATGCTGACCTACGGCGAGACGGATGCCCGGGTGAAACCGTCGACGCGCGGCCTGCACTCCGGATGCAAGCTGATCTCGGCCGCGGCCAGCTCGCAGGCGGTATCGGTGCTGGAGAGCTGCGCGAATCAGGCCGACCTGCGGTTGGTGCTGCTGCGTCCCGGCAAGGACGACGACGAACCCGGGCAACACATCGTGGCCGAACCGGGGATCGCGCCGGGTTCGGGCGCCCGGGTGCTGGCCGTCTCGGAGAACACCACCGCGGTCTACCTGCCCGCGCCGCAGCCACGCGTGGATGTGATCGACGAAACCGGCGCCACCGTGTCGAGCACCCCGCTGCCCAAGCCGCCGTCGCGCTCGGCGACGGTCTCCCACCCCGGCAGCCTGATCACCTGGTGGACGGGCGATTCGCTGATGGTGTTCGACGCGAACACGGTGACGCTGCGCTACACCATCGCCGCGGGGGACAACGCGGCGCCGTTGGGGCCCGGGGTGATGATGGCGGGCCGGCTGCTGGTGCCGGTCACCGGCGCGATCGGGGTCTACGACCCGCTCAGCGGCGCCAACGAACGCTACATCCCGGTGGACCGGTCGACCACCGCCCCGCCGCCCGGAAAACCGGTGTACCCGGCCGTATCCGGATCCCGGGTGCTCGAGCAGCGCGGCGACACCCTGGTCGCGCTCGGCTAGCTAAACCTCGACAGCGACGACCCGCTGCGCCCGGCCTACGCCGCGCTTGCGATCGTCGCTAAACCTCGACGGCGACGACCCGCTGCGCCCGGCCTACGCCGCGCTTGCGATCGTCGCTAAACCTCGACGGCGAACGTCGGCAGCGGCTTGCCGCTCTTCCAGTGCTTGAGCAACGCCGCCGCCAGATCGCCGTAGGCCACCGCGCCCTTGTTCTTGCGGCCCGCCATCACCGACGAGCCCGAGGCGCTGGCCTCGGCGAATCGCACGGTGCGCGGAATCGGCGGGGCAAGCACCGGCAGGTTGTACCGGTCGGCGACGTCGAGCAGGACGTCGCGGGTGTGGGTGGTGCGCGAGTCGTACAGCGTCGGCAGGGCGCCGAGCAGTCGCAGATCCGGGTTGGTGATCTGCTGGACATCGGCGACGGTGCGCAGGAACTGCCCGACCCCGCGATGCGCCAGGGTCTCGCACTGCAACGGCACCATGACCTCGTCGGCGGCCGTCAGCCCGTTAAGCGTCAGCACGCCCAGCGACGGCGGGCAGTCGATGATCACCACGTCGAACATGTCGCCGAGTTTGGCCAGCGCGCGCTTGAGCGCGTATTCGCGCCCGGCCCGCATCAGCAGCATCGCTTCGGCGCCGGCTAGGTCAATGTTGGAGGGCAGCAGCGTCATTCCCTCCGCCGTCTCGACCAGCGCGGCGTTGGGTTCGACGTCGCCGAGCAGCACCTCGTGCACGGACACCGGCAGCTTGTCGGGGTCTTGGCCCAGCGAGAAGGTCAAGCAGCCCTGCGGGTCGAGGTCGACCAGCAGCACCCGCTTCTTTTGGTCCACCATCGCCGCGCCCAGCGACGCGACCGTGGTCGTCTTGGCGACTCCGCCCTTCTGGTTGGCCACCGCCAATACCCGCGTTTTACTCACCGGCGCCGCCACCTCATCGCTAGCTCCCCACTGCATCGTCGCGTGCGGTTTACAGTGCCATCCTGGCATGTTCGCCCGCCGTGCGCTTCGGCCTGAGCAACCACCGCGAGTCGTCCGGCAGAATCAACCGATATGGGCTTGCACAATCACCGTCTGGTACTGCTGCGCCACGGCGAGACCGAGTGGTCGAAATCGGGCCAGCACACCGGCCGCACCGAGGTCGAACTGACCGAGGGCGGCCGAACGCAGGCCAAACTGGCCGGCGGGGTACTGGCTGAACTCAAACTCGTTGACCCGCTGGTGGCCAGCAGCCCCCGGCAACGTTCCCTGACCACCGCGCAGCTGGCCGGGCTGTCCATCGACGAGGTGTCCGAGATGCTGGCGGAGTGGGACTACGGCTCCTATGAGGGCCTGACCACGGCGCAGATCCAGGAGACGGTGCCCGATTGGCTGGTGTGGACGCACGGCTGCCCGGGCGGTGAGACCGTCGCGCAGGTGAGTGAGCGCGCCGACGCGGCCGTCGCGACGGCGCTGGATCACATGGAGTCGCGCGACGTGGTCTTCGTCAGCCACGGTCACTTCTCCCGCGCCGTGATCACGCGCTGGGTCGAACTGCCGCTGGTCGAGGGCAGCCGCTTCGGCATGATCACCGCGTCGATCGCGGTCTGCGGGTTCGAGCACGGGGTGCGGCAGCTGCGGGCGCTCGGATTGACCGGGCAGTGAGCGGCGAACCGCCCTTCGCGCTGTGCGGACCGCGCCGAACGCTGATTGCCGACGGGGTGCGGCGTCGCTACAGCGACGTGGGCGCCGCGCAGGCCGCGTTGCGCTCGGGTGAAGCTCCGATAGTGTTGGGCGCGTTGCCTTTTGACGTCATCAGACCGGCCGCCTTGCTGGCGCCCGAGACGGTGAACGCCACAGATGTGCCACCGGACTGGCCGGCCGGCGGGCTGCCGTCGGTGCGGGTGGCCGAAGCCGTCCCCCCACCGGTCGATTACCGGGACCGGATCCGCCGGGCGTGCGAGCAGCTCGCCGCGGCCGACAACCCGCTGCACAAGGTGGTGCTGGCCCGCGCCTTGCGGCTGGTAGCCGACGCCCCGCTGGATGCGCGGGTGATCCTGCGCCGGCTCATCACCGCGGACCCGGCCACGTACGGCTACCTGGTCGATCTGACCGCCGCCGGCGACGAGTACGCGGGTGCGGCGCTGGTGGGTGCCAGCCCCGAGCTTCTGGTGGCGCGCCGCGGCGACCGTGTCGAGTGCCGGCCGTTCGCCGGCTCGGCCCCGCGCGCCACCGACCCCGACGCCGACGCCGCCAACGGCGCCATGCTGGCCGCCTCGGCCAAGAACCGTCACGAGCATCAGCTGGTCATCGAGACCATCCGGGCCGCCCTGGAACCGCTGTGCGACGACCTGTCGATCGCCCCCGAACCGCAGCTGAGCAAGACCGCCACCGTCTGGCATCTGTGCACGCCGATCAGTGGCCGGTTACGTGATACATCAACGACCGCAATCGATTTGGCCTTAGCGCTGCACCCCACCCCGGCGGTCGGCGGCGTGCCGACCAAGGCCGCGATGCGGCTGATCGCCGACCTGGAGGGCGACCGCGGGTTCTACGCCGGGGCGGTGGGCTGGTGTGACGCCCGCGGCGACGGCCGCTGGGTGGTGTCGCTGCGTTGCGCGCAGCTGTCGGCGGACCGCCGCAGCGCACTGGCGCGGGCCGGCGGCGGTATCGTCGCGGAGTCCGACCCCGACGAGGAAGTCGCGGAAACGACAACGAAATTCGGCACGATCCTCAACGCGCTGGGAGTCGGGCGATGAGCCGGCACATCCGTCCCGCGTCGCGGCAAGACGCCGCCGCGATCACCGACATGATCCACGCGCTGGCCGAATTCGAACATGCCGCCGAACAGTGCACGGTGACCGAAACACAAATCGCGGCAGCACTTTTCGGCGATTCGCCGACGGTGTACGGGCACGTCGCCGAGGTGGACGGCGAGATCGCGGCGATGGCCCTGTGGTTCGTCAACTTCTCCACCTGGGACGGCGTGGCCGGGATCTATGTGGAAGACCTGTTCGTGCGGCCGGAGTTTCGCCGGCGCGGGCTGGCCAGGGCGCTGCTGGCCACACTGGCCTCCGAATGCCTCCAGCGCGGCTACACGAGGCTGACCTGGGCGGTGCTGAACTGGAACGCCGACGCCATCACGCTCTACGACGGCATCGGCGGGGAGCCGCAAAACGAATGGACGACCTACCGGCTGTCCGGGGCGCCGTTGGCGGGGCTGGCCGAATCGCCGTGATCGCCGGCGGCCCAACGCACCGCGGCGGGACTGAACAGCAATCCCAGCACGATCAGCGCCACCGCGCCCGCCGGAATCCCGAAGCCAGGCTGATGCGACCCGGCGGCGAGATACCACGCCACCGGCAGCAACAGCAGCTGGGTGATCACGGCCAGCCCGCGACCCCAACGCTTGCCGAGCATCAGCGCACGCCCCGCGGCGATCACCCCGGCGCCGACCAGGACGAACCAGCCCGCCGTCGCCAGGCCGTTGACCACCTGCTGGTCGGCTCCCGCGATCCCGCGCACCACCAGCACCACCGCCACGATCAACGCCGCAATCCCCTGCGCCACAACGATCAGCCCGGCGCGGCGAACGGGGGTCGGGGCGGCTGGCGGCGTCACAGCGCCAGCGTAGTCAGGGCGGCCACCCGTGCCCCGGCGGTTCCCCGCAGCGGCGCCTTGACCCGCCCGCCTAGACCGATTGCGGCGCTGCTCCTCCCGCCGCCCTGCGGCGCGCAACATCGCACCGCCTAAGCTCGTGGCTCATGCGGGCCGTGCTGATCGTCAACCCCACAGCCACTTCCACCACGCCGGCCGCGCGCGACCTGCTGGCCCACGCGCTCAAGAGCCGCCTGCAGCTCAGTGTCGAGCACACCAACCACCGCGGTCATGGCACCGAGCTCGCGCAGAAGGCCGTGGCGGACGGCGTCGATCTGGTGGTCGTGCACGGCGGTGACGGCACGGTGAGCGGGGTGGTCAACGGCCTGGCGACGGCGGGCTGGTTCGTCCTGGTCGGCGCCGGGGTGATCGCCGCGGGGCGTGCGCTGA
>NZ_LZTA01000057.1 GCF_001665875.1 Mycobacterium sp. 852002-40037_SCH5390672 | reverse complement strand
GTGCCGATCTCGACGATCTCGTTCGGGACCAAGGGCGGCGAGATCGAGATGGACGGGCAGCGGGTCGCCGTCCCGGTGTCGACCGACCAGATGAAGATGGTCGCCAAGCTGTCCGGCGGGCAGTCTTACACCGCCACCAACCTCGGCGAGCTCGAAAAGAGCTACAACGCCATCGAGAACGAGATCGGCTACCGTACGGTGCCAGGGCCGGGCAGCTCCGGGTGGCTGCGCCTCGGCGTATTGACCGCCCTGATCGCGACGGCGCTGGCATTGTTGATCAACCGCCGCCTGCCCAGCTGAGGACTCAGGCGGGCAGCCTGCGGTTCAGCAGGAGACCGGCCAGGATGGCGCCGGCCATGACGAAGGCGCCGAGCAGCATCCAGGCCAGGCTCGCGTCGCCCTTCACGGTTTCGTAGCCGATCTGGCGCTGCAGCGTCGAGTACACGTTCTTCAGGGAATCCAGGCTGTCGGCGTGGAACGACTGGCCGTCGGTGATCTCGCAGATCTTCTGCAGGGTCTGGTCGTCCACCGGAACCGGGATGGTGGCGCCCTCGTAGTCCACCGTGCCGTACGGGGTGCCGAACGAGATGGTCGAGATCTGCACGCCCTCGGCCTTGGCGGCCCGGGCCGCGGTGAACGCCCCCTGCGGGGCATTGGGGTCCAGCGGCACGTTCTCGGCGCCGTCGGAGAGCAGCACGATGCGGGCCGGCGGCGGATTGTCGCCGCCGATGACCGCGGTGGCGCCGATCGCGTGCAGGGCGGTGAAGATGGCCTGGCCGGTGGCCGTGCTGTCGGCGAAATCCAGCTTCTTGAGCGCGTCGATAGTCGCCTGGTGTTGCGGGGTCGGCGGCACCAGCAGATAGGGCGTGCCGGCGAACCCGACCAGCCCGAGGTTGATGCCGGGCGTGAGCTGGCCGGCGAACTGGGTGGCTGCCTGTGCGGCGGCCTTGAGCCGGTTGGGTTCGACGTCGGTGGCCCGCATGGACTGCGACATGTCGATCACCAGCATGATGACGGCGCGATTGCGCGGGATGCGCATGTCGTGGGTGGGGGTGGCCAGCGCGATGGTCAACAGCACCAGGGAGAGCAGCGACACCGCGATCGGGAGGTGCCGCCACGGCGACTGCGGCACGGGGGTGTCGGTGTAGC
>NZ_LZTA01000056.1 GCF_001665875.1 Mycobacterium sp. 852002-40037_SCH5390672 | reverse complement strand
GGTGGGGATGTTGTCGGTTCCGCAGCATTGGGCGACGTTGACCTCGGCGGTGAGCCCGTCGGCGCTGTCCGAGGAGGTCACTCCGGTTCAAGCGGTGGGGGCGACGGGCACCTCGGGTGCGGGGGCCAACGGGTTGTTGCGCGGCATGCCCGCGGGCTCGTTCGGTCGGCGCAGCGCCGCCGCCGGCTATGTCAACAAATACGGGTTCCGCTACAGCGTGCTGACCCGCCCACCGTCGGCCGGATAAGCGGCGGAAACAGGCATGTACCCCCAGACCTTTAGCCGCGGCCGGATTTTATCCCCGGCCTCGGTACATGTGCGCCCGGCTACGTCGGCATGGTGCCGGGGCGGCCGCGGCAGACTGGCGGTGAGCTCCGCCCGTTCCCGCAGCTCACGCCCGCTAGCTGGGCGCGTCTCGGGGCACTCGGCCGGTATTGAGCGGCCGGCCCTGGCCACCGGCGCAAAGGCGCGCCGAACAGCCGTTATCGCATTGACCGGCGTGGCGGTGGTCACCAGCGCATTAACGTCTTTTACTACTCGACGCATCGATTCGAACATCACAGGTTAAGGGGCATATTCGTGGTGGATTATGGGGCGTTCCCTCCGGAGTTCAATTCGGCGCGGATCTACTCGGGTCCGGGCTCGGGTTCGTTTGTGTCTGCCGCGTCGGCGTGGAGCGCGCTGGCGGCCGAACTCAACTCGGCCGCGCTCAGCTATGACAACGTCATCACCTCGCTCAACAGCGAGGAGTGGCTGGGGACGGCGTCCACGGCGATGGCGCAAGCGGCCACACCGTATGTGACCTGGCTGACCACGACGGCCGCGCAGGCCGAAGAGGCGGCCACCCAGGCGCGTTCGGCCGCGGCGGCCTATGAGACCGCGCTGGCCTCCTCGGTGCCGCCCCCGCTCATCGCCGCCAACCGCACGCAGGTGACCCAGCTGCAGGCGACGAACGTCTTGGGGCAGAACACCCCGCTGATCGCTCAGTTGGAGGCCCAGTACGGCGAGTACTGGGCGCAGGACGCGGGCGCGATGTACGGCTATGCGGGCCAGTCGTCGTCGGCGACGAAGGTGGCGACGTTCCAGAAGGCGCCGGAGGTCACCAACCCGTCGGGCCAGGCCACCCAGAGCGCTGCGGTCAGCAACGCCACGGCGAACTCCACGGCGACCAACACGTCGAAAACATTGCAGGCCTTGGCGCAACCCGCGACCACCACCACCACGCAGGCGACGACTCAGGCCGCCACGTCGGCCACGGATCCGTTGTCGGAGGTCTGGTTCCTGTTGACCGGGCAGACCAGCCTCCCCACCAGCCTGGGAACACTCGTCAACGGATATAGCCCGTTTGCGGGATTGTTCTATAACACTGAGGGTCTGCCGTACTTCAGTACTGGTATGGCCAACACGTTCACGCAGATCGCCAAGTCGACCGGGGCTATCGGTGGGGCGGCTCCCGCCGTGGCCAAGGCGCTGCCGGGGCTTGGTGGTCTGGGTGGGATGTTGGGTGGCGGGGCTGCGGCTGCGCATCCGGTGGCGGCGCTGGGTAGTGCGGCCTCGGTCGGTGGCAAGTTGTCGGTGCCGGTGGCCTGGTCGGGTGCGCCGGCCACGCAGGCGCTCGGGCATGCGATTCCGGTCAGCAGCATCAGTGCTGCCCCGGAGGCGGCCGGCGGGCCGGGGAACTTGTTGGGTGGCATGCCGCTGGCCGGTGCCGGTGCCGGCGGGCACGGCGTGGCCGGTCCCAAGTACGGATTCCGGCCCACCGTCATGGCCCGACCACCGTTTGCCGGCTGAGCGCCGTGCCCCGCCGATGCCGACGCCGACAAGGCCACGCAGACATCCGTGTTCGCGGCGTGATGTACCTCGAGTTTTCACAATCGTTACCGGGATCTGCGTTTGGCAGCCACCGGGGCGGCAACCACAGGCCTGCAATGGGCGAAAGGAGGTCCCAGCGACGCGCTACCGGGAATGGTCATCGCATTGATTCAGTGCGAGGGGTTAATCGGCAACCAGATTCTTATGCCGGGCGATCTGACCCCCAGCATCCCGGGTGCCGATTACCAGCAACTTTTCGACCGGGGACTGGTAACGTTTGCTAAGGCCCTCCTCTGAGGGGCAGCGGTCGAGGTCAGGCGCTGTTACTGTGTCGTTACCAAAAGTGAATTCGCCGTACCGTCAAGTGAACAATTGCAAACACCGGCCTTCCGCACCGACCTCGGGGGCCACCGTCATCTAGTCTCGCAGAGTCGGGGATAGAACTAGGAGGGAACAATATGTCGTTCGTGACCACACAGCCGGAGGCTTTGGCCGCGGCGGCCGGGAATCTGCAGGCTATCGGGTCGACCTTGAGCGCCCAGAACGCAGCCGCTGCAGCCCCAACGACGGGGGTCGTACCCGCCGCTGCCGACGAGGTGTCGGCGTTGACCGCGGCGCAATTCGCCGCGCACGCGCAGATGTACCAGGCGGTCAGCGCCCAGGCCGCCGCGATTCACGAGATGTTCGTGAACACCCTGTCCACCAGCTCCGGTTCGTACGCTGCGACCGAAGCAGCCAACGCGGCCGCCGCCGGCTGATCGGACTGGCGGTCCGGGGCCTTGGAACAGATCGTCATCGACGTGGATTCCAACATGACCGCCCCACAGGGGACGATCTCGGGGCCGCAAAGTTGGGGCCGCAAAGCGTCCCGCAACGCAACACACACTCCGTCAACTCAAACGCCGCGGTTCGGGTTTGACGTCCGTCTCACCGTGACAGCACCCGGTGGCCGCCGGCTGACGGAAAGGGGGGGACATTTCTATTCATTCGGCTCGGCGGTTGCGTAACGCGTAAACGATCCGGCCACCGTCTTCACAACATCACCCAATAACCACGTAGCTAAGGAGAACAGCCGACATGGCAACACGCTTTATGACAGACCCGCACGAAATGCGGGCGATGGCGGGCCGCTTTGAGGTGCACGCCCAGACCGTTGAGGACGAGGCTCGCAAGATGTGGTCGTCGTC
>NZ_LZTA01000055.1 GCF_001665875.1 Mycobacterium sp. 852002-40037_SCH5390672 | reverse complement strand
GGGCTCGGCGAGGAGCTGCACTCGGGCCGAACTCGCATCGATATTGGCTGGGCGCTCGACCAACTCAGCGAACCCGACATGGCACGGCACCGCCCCGTGCCGGTAGACCATCCTGAGCCGTCGGAACTACCCGGGTTGGCCGGAATCATCGCCGCGGCGGCCATCCGCGCGCCGTCGGGAGGAAACATCCAACCGTGGTGTATCCAAGCCGGACCTGTCGACATCACCATTGACGTTGCCGCACTACACACTTCGACAATGGACGTCGGGTTCCGGGGCAGCGCCGTCGCGGTCGGAGCTGCCCTCATGAACGCCAGAATCGCCGCGGCCGCCCACCACGTTCTGGGACCGTCCAGCTTCACGGACCACGTCAACGGATCCCCGCTCCGCGCCACCCTGGAATTGACCGAAGGCACCGACCCCGACCTCGCTCACCTTTATCAGCCCATGCTCGAACGCGAAACCAACCGACACCACGGAAGCCCCCGGCCCATCGACGTCGTCACCATCGAGGCACTCAGCGCCGCCGCCCACCGGGAAGGCGCGCAGCTACACTTGATCACCGAGCGAGACGACATCGCCTATGCGGCAACACTTCTAGCGGCGTCCGACCGTATCCGCTACCTGACACCGCACCTGCACAAAGAGATGGTCTCGGAATTGCGCTGGCCCGGCGACGCCGAACCGGACATCGGCATCGATGTGAGCAGCCTCGAACTCGACGCCGGTGATCTGGCGATGCTCGACATCCTGCGCCGCACCGACGTCATGACCTGTCTGGCCCAATGGAACGCCGGTAGCGCACTCGGCGAAGACACCCGCGAGCGGATAGTATCCAGTTCCGCCTTGGCCGCGATCACCGTGGCCGGACACGACCTTGGCGACTACGCCCGGGGAGGAGCGGCGGTCGAGTTGATCTGGATCATCGCTCAGCAGCACAAGATCTCCGTCCAGCCGGTCTCGCCGGTCTTCCTGTACGCCCGTGACCGGACCGAATTCGACGAGCTGTCACCCCAGTTCGCCGATGAACTCACCCGATTGCAGCGCGACTTCCAAGCATTGGCCGACATACCGTCCGACCAATCCGCGGTGCTGGTACTCCGGTTCACTGTCGGGCCGCCCACATCGGTACGGAGCCGCCGAAGTCTTGACCGGACCCGGGTGCTCAGTTGAACGTTTCGTTGCTGAGGCACCCAGGGATTCCGGGTCCATGTCGCGCACAGACTAGTGGCGCGGTACGCGAACCCGCCGCTGCACACCGGTTACGGCTACGGTAACGGCGATGTCGGGAACGGACTACCTGGTCACCGGCGCGGCCGCCGAGCTGATGGCAGCCACCGCGGCTGACTCTGCCGCGATCAGTCAACGGGTACTCAGCGACCTGGTTCGCGAGTTGGGCGTGGACTTCAGCTTTCTACGCCACAACGATCACACCATCGGCGCCACGGTGCTCGTTGCCGAATGGCCCTCACGCAACGCCGATCCCGACCCGATCGGTGTGGTCTACTTCGCCGAGGCGGACTCGGTCTTTGCGCAGGCCGAGCACCTCAAAGCGCCCCAAGTCGTGCGTCCCGCGCCGGCGAACGCAGACTACCAACGCAATATCGACGAGGGCACCGGGTGGGGTGCTGTCTCCCTGGCCGCCGTGCCGCTGCTGTCTGGCGACGTGACAACCGGGACACTGGCCTTCGGTAAGGTCGGAGACCGCGAATGGCTACCGGAAGAGCTCAACGCCCTGCAGGCGATCGCCGCGCTCTTCGCCCAGTTGCAAGCCCGGGTCGTCGCCGAACAGCAGATCCACTACCTAGCCGAGCACGACGAACTCACCGGGTTGCTGAACCGCAGGGCGCTCATCGCACACCTCGACAGGCGACTGGCCGAGGGACAGCCGGGTCCGGTCTCGGTGGTGTTCCTCGCGCTGGACCGCTTTAAGGTCATCAACGATCGCCTCGGCCAAGACGCGGGCAACCGGTTCATCGAGGCATTCGCCGCACTGTTACGCGAGGCCGCCGAGGTTCCCTCGGTCATCGCCCGCTTCGGTGGCGACGAGTTTGTCGTCGTGCCAGCCGCGGCCATGGACATCGAGGCCACCGAGGCGTTTGCGCAGTCGCTGCACGGTCGGGTCCATAGGCAGATCGCGATCGATGGTGAGATGATCAGTCGCACCGTAAGTCTCGGCGTCGCAACCGGCCTACCCGGACACGAGAGCACTTCGGACCTGCTGCGCCGCGTCGACCAGGCCACCCGGTCGGCCAAGGGTTCCGGCGGCGACAAGGTCGCAACGTTCAGCCCCGTGATGTCGACAACAGACATGATCCGCAACGACATCGAACTGCACCTGGAAGGGATGATCGACAGCGGTGGCGGTGCCCTGGTGCTCCATTACCTGCCGGAGTTCGACATGCGGACCGGCTACATCCTCGGCACCGAGGCGCTGATCCGTTGGCAACACCCCACTCTTGGGTTGTTGATGCCCGATTCGTTCATCCAGGTCGTGGAATCGATCAACCTGGGCGCCAGACTCGGTCGTCTCGTCATGCGTTCAGCGTGTGCGCAATTCGGGCTCTGGCAATCACGCGGCGTCGGGCACGGCGCGGTGCTACGGGTCAACGTATCGCCGGTGCAGCTCGTCACCGACGGTATCGTCGGAACCGTCGCGGCCATCCTCAACGAGTTTGGCCTCGATCCTAGCACCGTCTGTCTGGAGATCACCGAAAGCGTTGTGGTCCAAGATATCGACGCCACACGCAAAACGCTGTTCGGATTGAAGGACATCGGAGTGCAGATCGCCATCGACGACTTCGGCACCGGCTACAGCGTGCTGACGTATCTGAAATCCCTACCCGTCGATTCACTCAAGATTGACAAAGGATTTGTCCAGAGTGTCGATACCAACCCCGGTGACCTGGCCATCGTGCGCTCGACGATGGCCCTGGCCGACGCCTTCGGGCTCGACGTCATCGCCGAAGGCGTCGAAACTGTGGCCGCGGCCAAAACGCTGCTCAGCCTGGGTTGCCATCGCGCACAAGGCTTTCTGCTGTCCCGTCCACTGGACAGCACTGCGATGGAGTCACTCCTCGCCAAACGCGTCATACCGATGAACTTCTCCGACGAGTGACCTACGGAAGAGAGAACGCGATCTAGGTCGAAGCGGCACGCCGGCCGCCGAACGGCATTCAGGGTCGGCGCTGGAACAAGTAGTAATACGTCGGCGTCTTGTCATCAAGCTGCCGCTCCTCGCCCGTGGACAACAGCGTCCAGCCGGGAACGAACCGTCGCTCGATCTCATCCTGATCGATGCCCGGCACGCCGAACCGGCCGCCAGGCGGGAAAGCGACAACGAACAGCCGCGCATCGGGCGCCGCGACGGCGCTGACCTCCCGAACGTACGCTGCACGATCGCCGCCACTCATGTTGTGGATACAGCCGTTGTCGACGATCAACTGGAAGCCCGTCCCGATTCCGGATTGACTCAACTGCGTGACGTCGGCACGGGCGAAATCGACCGCAACATCGGCGGAGCGGGCCTTGGCGCGCGCCTTTTCGAGCGGCTTGGCGATGTAGTCGACCCCGGTCACCGTCCAGCCGTGCTGCGCGAGGTAAATGGCGCAATCCCCGGTGCCGCATCCCACGTCGAGGGCCTGCCCCTTGGGCAGCGCCGGCGTGTCAGCAGTTCCCTCGACCAGATCCCGCAGACCCTGCCCGATCGGATGGCCCTCCCACGGCGTGAAGCCCACCCGGTAGAAGAACCGAAATCGCGTGTGACGAGAAGCCATAGCCGCAATGATGACATTCGCGGCTACCCGCGCATCCCTGACCCCGCCCGGCGACGGAGAGGCTCGGCGCAGCGTACGGACGTGGACCAGCGGAACGTCAGTGACGGAGTCGTACCCTGGCCCTGATCGGGGCCGCCGCGACCATCGTGAACGGCACTGCCAGCGGGAAATCATCGGACAAGGACTCGATTTCGGCTCGGCGAACGATCGTTGCCAACGCCAGTGTGGCTTCCAGCATCGCGAAGTGGTCCCCGATACATGAGCGAGGCCCGCCCCCGAACGGAACGTACTGCCAACGGTCGCGACCCTCGGCACGCTCGGGACTGAATCGGTCGGGGTCGAATCGCAGCGTATCGTCCCATAAGGCCGGATCGGTTTGTACCGCCATTCTTCCGAACGCCAGCATGGTGCCGGCTTTGACGCGGTAGCCGGCGACTTCGACATCGCGGGTCGCCATCCGGGTTCCGGTCGGTCCCGGCGGGCACAGCCGCAGTGCCTCTTGCAGTACCTGGACCGTAAAGCCCAGCCGTGCAACATCGTCGGGAGTAAGTTGGCGGTCGCCGAGCCCGGCGGCTTCGTCCGCGACGCGCTCCTGCACGTCCGGATGGCGGCCTAGCGCCCACAGCGCGTAGGTCAGCGTCGTCGCCGTGGTGTCATGGCCGGCAAACAAGAAGATGATCATCTCGTCACGGATTTCGTTGTCCGACAACGACTTGCCCGTTTCCGGGTCGGCGGCGGCGATCAGCGCGTGAACCAGCGGAGCCTCCATACCAGCATCGGCACGACAGGCTTGCAGAATCTCGTCCGCCAGCTTGCGAACCGTCCCGGCCGCCACGCGCGCCCGCCGCCGCGCCCGTGTGGGCATCCACTCGGGTGCGCGCAGCGGACGCAGCGCACGCCGCACCGCGTAGCTTGTCGCCACGCGCAGCGGCTCAGCGATCGCATCGGAGCGCTCATCGAGATCCAGACCCAATACCGAGCGGCCCAACGCCCGCAATGTCAGGGTGCGGCACTGCGCGTCCAGATCGATCTCGGTGCCCTCGTGCCACTTGGCACAGACGATCTCCGCGGCCTCGGCCATATGCCCGCCGAACTGACGGACACGCTGTCGGGTGAACACCGGCTGTAACGTGCGTCGACGCGGCAACCACTCGGCGTGGGGCAGGACGAACAGGTTTCCTCCCAGCAGCCGCCTAAGCTCGGTGGCCACCGTGCTGGTCTTGTCGACCGAACCGTCTCGCACGCTGACGATGTCGCGGATGCCTCGAGGAGACGTCGCCAAAACGATCTCCGGAATCAGCCAGCTGGGGCCTAAGGTCACCCGGGTGACAGGCCCACCGGCATCGCGAAGTTTGTTCGTACCTGTATGGAATTCCCTGATGGCCTTTAGTCGTTCGCGATACGGCAGCGGGTTTTTCGGCGCCAACGGCAATGTGGCGACGTCACGCAAGGGCTCAGCGATGGACACGACTCGACCCTAGAACACTTTCGCGGGCAACCGGGACTGTGACCTCAACCGCGATTTCACCTACGCCGAGATGCGGCTAAGGATTTCGGCGTTCTCGGCGCACATCAGCTTAAATTGTCCCGGCTCGGCATGTGTGGCAAGGGTGCGACGATCCCACCACATCACCTTGGTGCGGTAATCCTGCGTGGGATAGGCCGCTGCCGGTACGCGGTTGGCCACGACGCCTCCGGAGGACTGCCACTGCTCCAGCACGTGCGCCGCCGCGGTGGCCATCACGAACTGAACACCCAACAACGTCATCATCGGCAGTGCGGTGCGGGCCAGCACGGTAGAGAGCGCACGATTGCCATATTCGCGAGAATTGGTCCACGCGCTTTTCACCTCCACGACGCCAAACGGAAGCCGGTTGGAAATCATATGGCGCAGCAAGGGAAGTCCCGGGTTGCCTTTCCATTCTTCGAGCGCGTGGGAGTCCTCCGGCGAGCGCAGGGGACCTACGACACGCGTACCGCCGACCACCCGCCCTTGTGGGTCAAGCACGGCCAAAAACAATGCGGTGTCGGCTCCGTCCCGGATCTGGTCGAGGTCGAGCACCCAATCCAGTCCGTGCCGGCGATAACTGTTCAATGCGCCTTCCAGGTACTTATTCCACAGATCAGGCTCTGCCTCCGGGGTGGACGCGGTGACCCAGCATCCCGTCGCGTGGTCGCGCCAACCGAACCCAGTTTCCGACCACGGGGCGTCGATCCCGATTCCCGCGAGTTGTGCCGCTTCCATGTGTGACCTCCGCCTATTTGCCGTTACTACCGAGTAATTTTTTTTGAACGCGTCTTGAATCGTTTGCTAATTCGACTCGCGACAAATTAACCAAGGGGATTGTGACATAAGCGGGCCGAATACGGCTCCACTCCGCGAGCGATGAGTGGCGAACTCGGCTCGTGTTCCATTTGATTTGGCGCAGGGTTGCTGCGGTGCCGCGAGGCCTATTTCGAGGCTGCCGCACTCAAAACGACGATGCGATATTCGACCACTTGCCGCAGTAGCGTGACTGCATGCCCGACGAACCTGCCACTCCCAGCACCACCGGGCCTGGCCCGGATTACGACGAGTCCGGTGCGCCGACCTTTGAGTCGGTGCGCGACCAGATCGAGACCCGGTACGCGACGGCGCAAGGCGCCGCCGAACTCGATGCGGAACCACCCGAGGGCCGCTCGGTCGAGGAACAGTACGACGAACGCCAGCGCGCCGCGGCCGAGCGGCTGGCCCAGATCCGGAAGTCGATGAAGCCCGAGAAGGGTTGAGCCGGACTCAGGCGGTGACTTTGCGACGCCGGTTCGATCGCCGCGGAGCACTCGATGTCGCCGGGCTACGGCCGATCACCTCGGCGAGGAACTTGCCGGTGTAACTCTCCGGCACCGCGGCGACCTCCTCCGGAGTGCCTTCCGCGACAACGGTTCCGCCCTCGGCGCCGCCTTCCGGCCCCATGTCGACGATCCAGTCCGAGGTCTTGATCACGTCGAGGTTGTGCTCGATGACGATGACCGTATTGCCTTTGTCGACAAGGCCGTTGATGACCTTGAGCAGCTTGCGGATGTCGTCGAAATGCAGACCCGTGGTGGGTTCGTCGAGGATGTAGACGGTGCGCCCGGTCGAGCGCTTCTGCAGTTCGGCGGCCAGCTTGACGCGCTGCGCCTCGCCACCGGACAGCGTCGGTGCGGGCTGTCCGAGCCGCACATAACCCAGCCCGACGTCGACCAGGGTGCGCAGATAGCGGTGGATGCCGGTGATCGGCTCGAAGAACTCCGCCGCTTCCTCGATGGACATGTCCAGCACTTCGGAGATCGTCTTGCCCTTGTAATGCACCTCCAGGGTTTCGCGGTTGTAGCGGGCGCCATGGCAGACCTCGCACGGCACATACACATCGGGCAAAAAGTTCATCTCGATCTTGATGGTGCCGTCGCCGGTGCAGGCTTCGCAGCGGCCGCCCTTGACGTTGAACGAGAACCGGCCCGGTTGATAGCCCCGCACTTTGGCCTCGGTGGTGGCGGCGAACAGGGTGCGGATCTTGTCGAATACCCCGGTGTAGGTGGCCGGGTTGGATCGCGGGGTGCGGCCGATCGGTGACTGATCCACCCGCACCAACTTGTCCAAGTGGTCCAGCCCGGTGACCCGGGTGTGCCGGCCGGGGACTTGCCGGGCGCCGTTGAGCCGGTTGGCCAGCACCGCGGCCAGGATGTCGTTGACCAGGGTCGACTTGCCGGAGCCCGACACACCGGTCACCGAGGTGAGCACGCCGAGCGGGAACGAGACGTCGATGCCGCGCAGGTTGTGTTCGCGGGCGCCGACGACGGTGAGCCGACGCTTGTCGACGGGCCGGCGCTTCGCCGGCATCTCGATTCGTTCCTTGCCCGACAGGTACGCGCCGGTGATCGAATCCTCGTTCGCCAGCAGCTCGCTGTAGGTGCCGCTGTGCACGATCTCGCCCCCGTGCTCACCGGCCCGCGGGCCGATGTCGACGATCCAGTCGGCGTGCGCGATGGTGTCCTCGTCGTGCTCGACGACGATCAGCGTGTTACCCAAACCCCTTAGCCGCGTGAGGGTTTCGATGAGCCGACGGTTGTCGCGCTGATGCAGCCCGATGGACGGCTCGTCGAGCACGTAGAGCACACCGACCAGACCGGACCCGATCTGGGTGGCCAGCCGAATGCGTTGCGCCTCACCGCCGGACAGCGTGGCCGCCGCGCGGGACAGCGACAGATACTCCAGCCCGACGTCGAGCAAAAAGCCCAGCCGCGACTGGATTTCCTTGAGCACCTGCCCGGCGATCGCCTTCTCACGGACGCCGAGGGTGAGCGCGTTGAGGAAGTCCGCGCAGTCCGAGATCGACAGTTCGCAGACCTCGGCGATGGACTTCGCGCCCCGGTCCCCCGCGGCCAGCGTGACGGCCAGAATCTCCGGCTTGAGCCGGGTGCCCTCACACACCGGGCAGGGCACGTCACGCATGAAGCCTTCGTAGCGTTCCTTCATCTGCTCGGATTCGGTCTGGGCCATCTTGCGCTGCAGGAATGCCAGCACGCCTTCGAAATCGGCGTAGTAGGACCGGGTCCGGCCGTACCGGTTGCGGTAGCGCACATGCACCTGGTGGTCGGAGCCCTCGAGGATCGCCTTGCGGGCCTTGGCCGGCAGTTTGCGCCACGGGGTGTCGACGTCGAAGCCCAGCTCGTCGCCGAGTCCGGCCATCATCCGGGTGAAGTACTCCGCGGTGTGGCCCGTCGACCACGGCGCCACCGCGCCGTCGGCCAGGGTGCGCTCGGGGTCGGGCACCACCAGGTCGGGGTCGACTTCCTTGCGGATGCCCAGACCGCTGCACTCGGGGCAGGCGCCGTAGGGCGAGTTGAACGAAAACGACCGCGGTTCCAGGTCGTCGACCGCGAGCGCGTGCCCGTTGGGGCAGGCCAGTTTCTCGGAGAACCGCTGCTCCCGGTTGTGCGCGTCGTGTTCGTGATCGACGAACTCGAGCACCACGATGCCGTCGGCCAGCTTGAGCGCGGTTTCCACCGAATCGGTGAGCCGCTGCTTGGCGGACACCTTGACGGTCAGGCGGTCCACCACCACCTCGATGTCGTGCTTTTCCTGCTTTTTCAGCTTCGGCGGATCGGTCAGCGGGTGCACCACGCCGTCGACCCGGACCCGGCTGTAGCCCTGGGCATTGAGCTTCTCGAAGAGGTCGGCGAACTCGCCCTTGCGGGTGCGCACCACCGGGGCGAGCACCAGGAATCGGGTGCCCTCCGGCATCGCCAGCACCTGATCGACGATTTGCTGCGGGGTCTGCCGGGCGATCCGCTCACCACAGATCGGGCAGTGCGGGCTGCCCGCGCGGGCATACAGCAGCCGCAGGTAGTCGTAGACCTCGGTAATCGTTCCGACGGTCGATCTCGGGTTGCGGTTCGTGGACTTCTGGTCGATGGACACCGCCGGGGACAGACCCTCGATGAAGTCGACATCCGGCTTGTCCATCTGCCCCAGGAACTGGCGGGCGTAGGCCGACAGCGACTCCACGTAGCGGCGCTGCCCCTCGGCGAAAATCGTGTCGAAGGCCAGCGACGATTTGCCCGAACCCGACAACCCGGTGAAGACGATCAGCGCGTCGCGGGGCAGGTCGAGGTCGACGCCGCGCAGGTTGTGCTCGCGGGCGCCCTTGACGATCAGACGGTCAGCCAACGCTGCCCCTCTCAGAACTATCTGGCAACTTCTCGTAGCCGCAATGCGGATCCCGAACCGGAATTGCGCACGGCGCATTCCATGCTATGTGTCCATACCGACAAGCAACCTACGACCAGTAACGTGGCCGCCAGTGACTGGCGCCGACGACGACGCTCCCGGCTCGTCCAGTTTCAAGCCAGGATCAAGGAGTAGCGCACATGACTGCAGTGGACGACAACTACACCGGACACGTCGACCCCGGTACCGCGGCCCGCCGGACCCTACCCGGCGCCACGATCCTAAAGGTCTCGGTCGGCCCTATGGACAACAACGCTTATCTGATCACTTGTTCCGCTACCGGCGAAACGCTGCTGATCGACGCCGCCAACGACGCGGACATCCTGATCGACCTGATCCGGCAGAACACCCCGAAGGTGTCGCTGATCGTGACCAGTCATCAGCACTTCGATCACTGGCAGGCACTGGAGGCGGTAGCCGCCGCTACTGGTGCGCCGACCGCCGCCAACGAGATCGACGCGGACCCGCTGCCGGTCAAACCCGACCGTTTGCTGGCCAACGGCGACACCGTACAGATCGGCGAGCTGGCCTTCGACGTCATCCACCTGCGCGGGCATACCCCGGGATCGATCGCGCTGGCCCTGGACGGACCGGCGACGGGCGGGGTCACCCAGTTGTTCACCGGCGACTGCCTGTTCCCGGGCGGCGTCGGGAAGACGCGGCAACCCGGTGATTTCACCCAGCTGATCGAGGACGTCACCACCCGGGTGTTCGACATGTATGACGACTCCACCGTCATCTATCCGGGGCATGGTGACGACACCGCGTTGGGCGCCGAGCGCCCCCACCTGAGCGAATGGCGCGAGCGGGGCTGGTAGTCGCGGGGCATGCCGATGCGTTTCCCGGCCCGGTGGGCCAAGGGGGCCAGCTGAAACCGGTGCTAGGCGGTCGTGTGCACGATCAGCACGTCGGTCTTAGCCCGACGCGAGACGTTGGCCGGCACCGATCCCAGCAACCGGCCGGCGATCGTGCTCAAGCCCACGTTGCCGACCACGAGTAGATCGGCCTGCTCCTCCTCGGCGAGGTGCACCAGCGCGTCGACCGGAGCCCCGACGATGGGCCGCTCGTCGATGTTCTTCGCGCCCGCGGCGTGAGCGCGGTCCTTGGCATCGCGCAGGATCGCGTAAATCGGCGCGGTGCCCGAAACCTTGTAGCTTTCATCCCGCAGGACATCGGCCGCCCGGGCGTCCTCGTGTTGGGGCAGGTATGCCGACGCCACGATCAGCTTGGCGTCCGGTCCGGCGATCTGAGCCGCCTTCTCCACCGCGCGCATCGACGAATCCGAGCCATCGGTTCCTACCACCACAGTCCGATAGGCGCCCATTTACCCTCCCAGTTTCGGTTGGTCAGCCAACCCAAGACAGTAGCGTGTTTGCTCGATGCGCAGGAGATAGATTAGCGACACGGTGTGGCGTGGCGCGTCCACAATTTGCGGGTTCTGGCTGCGCCAACGGACAATATCGCCAATGACAAAACAATCAAATGCGCGCGGCAAACGCGGAAGACATTGCATTACGCGGCTTTTCGCAAATGTCGACACGGAGACCGAATGCGCCGGACACGGATTGTGACCGTTCTACGAGCCGCGCTTTAAAGTAACAAGCATCATGTCCATGCCCACCCTCGAGCCCGCCCTCGAGCCGCGTGCCGGGGATATTGGTGCCGAGCGCGTGCCCGGCGGTGTGCGCGGCAGGTTGCTCGATCCGTGGGCGATCGCCCTGTTCGCCACCGTTGTCAGCGCCGCCTGGGCCTGTCGGCCGTCGCTCTGGTTCGACGAGGGGGCGACCATATCGGCGTCGGCCAGCCGGACTTTGCCGGAGCTCTGGCGGTTGCTGAGCCACATCGACGCCGTCCATGGGGCTTACTACCTGCTGATGCACGGCTGGTTCGCCGTGTTCGGTCCCACCGAGTTCTGGTCGCGTTTCCCCAGCTCCCTGGCCGTCGGAGCGGCCGCCGCCGGGGTCACGGTATTCACCAAGCAGTTTTCGACGCGACCCATGGCGGTGTGCGCGGGTGCGATCTTCGCGATTCTGCCGCGCACCACATGGGCGGGCATGGAGGCGCGTCCGTACGCCTTCGTGGCCGCCGCGGCCGTGTGGCTCACGGTGTTGTTCGTTGCGACCGTCCGGCATAGCAGGCCGCGCGGGTGGCTTTGGTACGCGCTGGGATTGATGCTGTCGATCCTGCTCAACTTGAACCTGGTGCTGTTGGTGCCGGTTTATGGCGCAATGCTGCCGCTGCTCGCGCCGAAAGGCGCCCGCAAATCTCCGGTGCTCTGGTGGACCGCCAGCTCGGCCATCGCGGTGGCGGCCATGACGCCGTTCATCCTGTTCGCGCACAACCAGGTGTGGCAGGTCAATTGGATCTACCCCGTCAGCTGGCACTACGCGTTCGACATCGTCTTGCGCCAGTACTTCGACCACAGCGTGGCCTTCGCCATTGCGAGCGCGGTTTTGATCGTCGCGGCGGTTGTGATCCGGCTGGCGGGTGTGACGGCCCCGACCGGTGACCTGCGCCGCTTGCTGATCATCGCCGCCGCGTGGATGGTGATTCCCACCGCCCTGGTCGTCGTCTATTCGGCCATCAGCGAGCCGATCTACTATCCGCGCTACTTGATCTTCACCGCACCGGCGATGG
>NZ_LZTA01000054.1 GCF_001665875.1 Mycobacterium sp. 852002-40037_SCH5390672 | reverse complement strand
TATGCGGCCAGCGGTCCGGAGCGCGACGCGTTGGCCATCCCCGATTACGTCAAGCTGCTCGAAGCCGGGATCAACGTCGTGACGACCAGCACCACCCGGTTGGTCAACCCGCACGCCTACGAGCCCGTCCAGTGGCGCGACCAGCTGGTCGCCGCGGCCAAGCAGGGCCAGGTGTCGCTGTATGCGTCGGGGATCGAGCCGGGCTTCGCCGCCGACTATCTGCCGCTGGTGCTGTCCACCCAGTCGTCCTCGATCGACAAGATTCACTCCTTTGAGATCGGCCTGTATGACGACTACGGGGTTCCCGACATCATGAGCGACGCGCTGGGCTTTGGCCGTCCACTCGACTACCAGCCCTGGATCAGCTACCCCGGGGCCATCGCCGGCGAATGGCAGGGGCAGATCCGGTTGATCGCCGACGCTTTGGGTGTCGAAGTGCAGGAAGTCCGCGAGGGTTTCGATCGCGCCGTCACCCGCCGGACGCTGGAGGTCGCAATGGGTACCGTCGAGGCCGGCACATGCGGCGCGCTGCGGATGCAGGCGATCGGAGTGGTCGACGGTCGGGAAGCCATCGTGATCGGGCACGTCA
>NZ_LZTA01000053.1 GCF_001665875.1 Mycobacterium sp. 852002-40037_SCH5390672 | reverse complement strand
GGCCGAATCGAGCGTTGCGGCGTACTCGTCCGGACCCAGACTTGCCGCCCGTTCCGTCAGACCGCGCGCCAGCGCATAGATCGCCTCGACGGCGCCGTGCCGATCGGCACGGCGGGCGAGCCCGCCCTCGCGGACAGCGTCCCGGACGATGCCGTCGATGATTTCGCGGAATACCTGGAACCCCGAGTTGCCCGTCGCCGTGTCATCGACGGCGATCGCATTCTCCGCCCGGATCACCCACTCGAACGCCGCGAGGTCGGGGTACTCGCGCATCAACCGGCCCGATTCGTCGAGGACCGCTTCTATTCGCGTGACCGCGGTGCCCGGGCGGGCGGCCGCCCGCCGCAGTCGGGGAACCGCGACGTCGGTTCGCGCCGCCACCGCGGCCTTCATCAGTTCGGACTTGTTCGGGAAGTAGTTGTACAGGCTCGCACTGGTCATGTCGGCCGCGCGAGCGATCTCACGAATCGTCGCCCGGGCGTAGCCCGCCTCGGCTACACAGCGCATCGCCGCGGTGATGATCCGGGCGCGCGTCTGCTCACCGTCGGCCCCCACCGGCCGGCCCAACTGCGACGCCTTGACGGTCATACCGCGCAGTCCCCGCCACCGGTCCGTTCGTCACGCACCGCGCACCTCGCGCCAACAACGTCAAGGAAATTGATCGTCCGATTATATTCGGTGTGTCGGATCGGCGGCCGGCGGACAGGATGCGACCAGTGGGGACAGCACCGTGACGCGGACGCAACGCGGGCGTCCGGTAGGTGCCAGCGGCGAGGAGACTCGCCGGCGGATCATCATCGCCACCATGCG
>NZ_LZTA01000052.1 GCF_001665875.1 Mycobacterium sp. 852002-40037_SCH5390672 | reverse complement strand
GGCCCGTCGGGCCACGCTGGCCGCCACGGGGGCGTCCTAAGTGAAACTGCGTGCCGCCATGAGCGGTGGCGGCGTGATCCAGGTAGACCATGACGCGAACCACGATACCGGCCCGCTGGTTCGCTCAGGCCACCAGCACGTGCCCGTGACCAGCGTGCCGGGCGGTTCCGGCACCCACCGCGGACTGGCAGCGACCGGCCAGGGCGCGCCGGTCGGTCCCCGGGAGCTGCAGAGACTCGACATGCACTCGCGCCAGCGTGCGCGGCACGATGAGCAGCCGGCGGATCGAGCTCAGCAGGGTCTCGTCACCGACGAAGGCCGGCACCGTCGAGGGGCTTCCGTCGACGTGGTGGTAGGTCAGCCGCAGCGGCTGCACCGGACGGCCGGCATCGATGGCGGCCTGGAACATGGCCGGATAGAACGCGCCCCGATCCAGACCGCACCAGGTGGTGCCCTCCGGGAACGCCACGACCGTCTGACCGGCGCGCAGCCGGCGGGCAACGGCGTCCACCACACCGGGCAGGCGGCGCAGACTGGACCGCTCGATCGGGATGATCTTCAGGATGCGGGCCACGACCCCGGTCGCCGGGCCGGTGAACATGTCGGCGCGCGCGACGAACGACCCGGGCAGCACCGAACCGATGGCGAAGACGTCGAGCCAGGACACGTGCGGGCTCACCACCAGAACCCCGCGCAGGTTGCGAATCGGGTTGCCCGTCACGGTGATTCGGACACCCAGGCAGCGCAGCACCAGGCGGCAATAGATGCGCTGCACGCGGGTGCGGCCCGGCAGTGGCACCGCCAGCAACGGCAGCCCCGGCGCGAGCAGCAGCGCCAGCATGAGGCGAAGCGTCACCCGCAGCGTCACCAGCAGCGGCCGCGACGCCACCACGTCGCCCGCACCCACACAGCCGGCATCGCACGACGCGCGCGGCAGCCAGGAGTGCCCGGTGCCCGCAAGCGCGTTCATCGCTGGCCGCCCACCGCTGCGTTGGCCACCGCCCCCGTCATTTCCGAAGCCGCCGACACCGATCGGAGCCGCTTCAGATATCGGGTGTCGGCGTGCGCTTTGCCCAGCAGGACGCAGAAATCGCCGACGCCGAAGTCCGGGTCGTGCGCGGGTTCGCCGCACACCCGGGCGCCCAGCCGCAGGTACCCGCGCATCAGCGCGGGAACCGAGGGACGCGCGGGAGGCGCAAGGTCGTCGAGGGCCGTGCCGTCGACGACCACCGGCCGGTGCGGGTACACCCGGTATTGCGGTGGGGCGGCGTGACGGCTCAGGATCAAGTCGCGAACGCCGCGCAGTTGACTGCCGGGCGCCTGATCATCGGATTCGCCGCCGATGGGCACCGACACGCACCCGGTCACGTAGTCGTAGCCGTAGCGGTCCAGGTAGGCCAGGATGCCCGCCCACATCAACAGCACGACGCCGCCGTTGCGATGCCCGTCGCGCACCACGGCGCGTCCCATCTCCACCAGTGACGGCCGCAGCGGGTCGAGCGCGCGGATGTCGAACTCGGTGGCGGTGTAGAGCCCCCCGGCCGCGATGGCGCCCGCCGGCGCCAGCATGCGGTAGCAACCGACCAGCTCGCCGGTGTCGTCGTCGCGCACCAGCAAGTGGTCGCAGAATTCGTCGAACCTGTCTACATCCCGTTTTTCCTGGTCAGCCGCCGGCAGTGCGAAGCCGGGCGTGCTGGTGAACACGTCGTACCGGAGTCGCTGCGCCGCCTCGATCATGCCGGGGTCGGTGGACAGCAGCAGGGAGTAGCGCGGTGCGGCCGAACTGCTGGCCGCCATCCCGCTCGGCTTGTCGCTGGGTATGAGGACAGAAGCAATGCTCATGAGACCTAACGTGGCGTAGTCGATGAGCTAGTCGGCATCGACGCTGTGACGTGTCGGTGCACGTGAGATGACGAAATGTCGCGGAAAGGCGGGCGTCTCGTGGGTCGCGGACGTCATGGCGGGCCGCAGCAACGACGTTCGGGCACGAGCATGACGGGCGCTGTGATGCTGACCGGCGCCCAGCGAGCACCGGAACCGGGGCCGGAGAAACGCTGTGCCGCTGCGCAATTCGCTAGCACGGGCGCTGGCGGATCCGGTGATCGGTTGATGGTGTCGCGACGATGCCGATGTGACACAAGGGGTTACGCAAAAAGCCCCCGGCACCGCGGTGCCGGGGGCTTTTCAGGCCGCGAAACTCAGCCCTTGCGTGCCTTGATCGCCTCGGTCAGCTGCGGAGCGACCTTGAACAGATCGCCCACCACGCCGTAGTCGGCGATCTCGAAGATGGGCGCCTCTTCGTCCTTGTTGACGGCGATGATCGTCTTGGAGGTCTGCATCCCCGCGCGGTGCTGGATGGCACCGGAGATGCCCAACGCGATGTAGAGCTGCGGCGAGACCGTCTTACCCGTCTGCCCCACCTGGAACTGGCCCGGGTAGTAGCCGGAGTCCACCGCGGCGCGCGACGCGCCGACCGCCGCGCCCAGCGAGTCGGCCAGCTCCTCGACGACGCTGAAGTTCTCCGCGCTGCCGACACCACGACCGCCCGAAACCACGATGGTGGCCTCGGTCAGCTCGGGACGGTCTCCGGCGACCGCGGGCTCGCGGGCGGTGATCTTGGTGGCGTTCTCGGCGGGGGCGGGCACCTCGACGGTGACCTGTTCGCCGGCGCCGGCCTGCGGCTCGGCGTCGATCGCGCCGGCGCGCACCGTGATCACCGGGGTGTCGCCGTTGGCCTGCGCCTCCACGGTGAACGCGCCACCGAAGATGGAGTAGGTCGCCTTGTTGCCTTCCTTGACGTCGACCACGTCGACCAGCAGGCCGGAACCGATGCGGGCCGCGAGACGGCCGGCGATCTCCTTGCCGTCCGCGTTGGCCGACAGCAGCACCGCAGCGGGCGAGTTGGACTCGGCCAGCGAGGCCAGCACGTCGACCACCGGGGTGATCAGGTACTTGTCGACGTCGTCGGACTCGGCGACGTAGATCTTGGCGGCGCCGGCCTCCTTGAGCCCGTCGACCAAGGGCGCGGCGGTCCCGGGGGCGCCGACCACGACGGCGGAGGGCTCGCCCAGCGCTCGGGCGGCGGTGATCAATTCGGAGGTGACCTTCTTCAGCGCACCTTCTGCGTGCTCGACGAGCACCAGTACTTCAGCCATGGGTTATTTCGCTCTTTCGTGTGTCCGGAGGTGTCGGGTGCTAGATGATCTTCTGGCCGACCAGGTACTTGGCGGTCTCGTTGCCGCCCTCGCCCTCGTCGGTGACCTTCTCGCCCGCGGTCTTGGGCGGCTTGGGCGTCGACGACAGCACGGTCGAACCGGCGTTTTCCAGCCCGACCTCGTCGGCCTCGACCCCGATCTCGGCGAGGGTCAGCACCGTGACCTCTTTCTTCTTGGCGGCCATGATGCCCTTGAAGGAGGGGAAGCGCGGCTCGTTGATCTTCTCGGTGACGCTGACCACCGCGGGCAGGGTGGCCTCGAGGGTGAACACGCCCTCGTCCGTCTCCCGTTCGCCGGTGACCTTGTCGCCATCGATGGAGAGCTTGCGCAGGTGGGTGAGCTGCGGCAGGCCCAGGTACTCGGCGATGACGGCCGGCACCGCGCCGCCGGTGCCGTCGGTGGCCTCGTTGCCGGCGATGACCAGCTCGGTGCCCTCGATGGTGCCCAGCGCACGCGCCAAGGCCCACCCGGTCTGGACCAAGTCGGAGCCGTGCAGGCCGTCGTCCTTGAGATGGACGGCCTTGTCGGCGCCCATCGACAGCGCCTTGCGGATCGCCTCGGTGGCGCGCTCGGGACCGGCGGTCAGCACGGTCACCGACCCCTCGCCGCCCTCGCGCTCACGGATCTGCAGCGCCTCTTCCACCGCGCGCTCGTTGATCTCGTCCAGCACCGCGTCGGCGGCCTCACGGTCCAACGTGTAATCGCCGTCAGAGAGCTTGCGCTCCGACCAGGTGTCTGGGACCTGCTTGATCAGGACCACGATGTTCGTCATGAGTGTGGTTCGTCCTCCTAGAAGGGGGCTCGCAGCAATCGACTACGAAACCTCGGTAGGCATTTGTCGCAACGCACAGCCGTGTTACTACCCGGTAACTTTGTGCGGTATGCCTTCACACCATAGCTGGTCGTAGTGCACGTTCTTGCAGCCCGTCCGCCGCTCGAGAAGCGGGGTGCCCACTTCCCCGGTTCGCGAATCCGACACTTCGCGTTAGCCTGCCTATGCAATGAGCGCACTGGTCCCTGACGTCCCGCAGCACACCCCCGCCGACACCGGGTCGGCGGGCGATGCGGTGATGATGCTGACCGGTGAGCGCACCATCCCGGGTTTGGATATCGAGAACTACTGGTTCCGCCGCCACGAGGTGGTCTACCAGCGGCTTGCCGAGCGGTGCGTGGACGCTGACGTTCTCGAGGCCGGCTGCGGCGAGGGCTACGGAGCCGATCTGATCGCCGGTGTCGCCCGCCGCGTCATCGCCGTCGATTACGACGAGGCCGCGGTGGCCCATGTCCGCAGCCGCTACCCCCGGGTCGACGTCATGCAGGCGAACCTCGCGCAGCTGCCGTTGCCCGACTCGTCGGTGGATATTGTGGTCAACTTCCAGGTGATCGAGCACCTGTGGGACCAAACACAATTCGTCATCGAGTGCGCCCGGGTGCTGCGCCCGTCGGGGTTGCTGCTGATGTCGACGCCCAACCGGATCACCTTCTCCCCGGGCTGCGACACCCCGATCAATCCCTTCCACACCCGGGAACTCAACGCCGCCGAGCTGACCGAGCTGCTCATCGACGGCGGCTTCTCCGACGTGTCGATCAGCGGCTTGTTCCACGGCCCGCGGCTCAGCGAGATGGATGCCCGCCACGGCGGCTCGATCATCGACGCGCAGATCCAGCTGGCAATGGCCGCCGACCCCGGGGCGCCGTGGCCGCCCGAGCTGGCGGCCGACGTCGCCGCGGTCACCACCGAGGACTTCGACCTGGTCGAGGCCGGCGAAGGCGCCGGCACCGGCCGGCACATCGACGACAGCCTCGACCTGATCGCGATCGCGGTAGCCCCGTGAGCACACCGCAGAACCGGGTGCCCGGCCTGTTCACCCTGGTTTTGCACACCCACCTGCCCTGGCTGGCCCACCACGGCCGCTGGCCGGTCGGCGAGGAATGGCTGTATCAATCCTGGGCGGCGGCCTACCTGCCGCTGATGCGGGTGCTGAACACGTTGGCCGGCGAAGATCGCCGGGGCCTGATCACGCTCGGCGTCACTCCGGTGGTGCACGCGCAGCTCGACGACCCGTACTGCCTGGACGGCATGCATCACTGGCTGGCGAACTGGCGTCTGCGCGCCCTGGAAGCCACCAGCGTGCGGGCCGCGCCCCGTTCGAAGTCGGCCGGCTACCCGTCATGCACGCCGGAAGCATTGCGCGACTTAGGGATTCGCGAATCTGCCGAGGCCGAAGGGGCCCTGCACGATTTCGCCACCCTGTGGCGGCACGGCGGCAGCCCGCTGCTGCGCAGGCTGCTCGACGCCGGCGCGGTGGAGTTGCTCGGCGGCCCGCTGGCCCACCCGTTCCAGCCGCTGCTGACGCCGCGGCTGCGCGAGTTCGCGCTGCGCGAGGGTCTGGCCGACGCGCAAGCGCGCCTCGGGGTGCGAAAAGGGCGAAGCCAGGGCGGGATCTGGGCACCCGAATGCGCCTACGCGCCCGGATTGGAGCACGACTACTCCGCCGCGGGTGTCACCCATTTCATGGTCGACGGCCCGTCGCTGCATGGCGACACCGCGCTGGGCCGACCCGTCGGTGACACCGATGTGGTCGCTTTCGGCCGCGATCTGCAGGTCAGCTACCGGGTGTGGTCACCGAAATCCGGCTATCCCGGGCATGCCGCATATCGCGATTTCCACACCTATGACCACCTCACCGGCCTCAAGCCGGCCAGGGTGACCGGCCGCAACGTGCCCTCGGAGGACAAGGCACCCTACGATCCAGTGCGCGCCGACCACGCGGTCGACGCGCACGTCGCCGATTTCGTCGAGACGGTCCGCAACCGGCTGCTCTCGGAGTCCCAGCGCATCGGGCGGCCCGCTCATGTGGTGGCCGCCTTCGACACCGAGCTGTTCGGCCACTGGTGGTACGAGGGCCCGACCTGGCTGGAGCGGGTGCTGCGGGCCTTGCCCGAGGCGGGGGTGCGGGTGGGCACGCTGAGCGACGCGATCGCCGACGGCTTCGTCGGAAACCCGGTAGCCCTGCCGCCCAGCTCGTGGGGATCGGGGAAGGACTGGCAGGTGTGGGCGGGCGACCAGGTTGCCGACTTGGTCGCGCTGAACAGCGAAGTGGTCGACATGGCACTGAGCACCGTCGACAAGGCGCTGTCCCAGACGGCGTCGCTGGATGGGCCCATCCCACGCGACCACGTCGCCGATCAGATCCTGCGCGAAACGTTGCTCACCGTTTCCAGCGACTGGCCGTTCATGGTGAGCAAGGACTCGGCCGCCGACTACGCCCGCTACCGCGCCCATCTGCATGCGCACGCCACCCGCGAAATCGCCGGCGCGCTCGCATCCGGCCGGCGCGATACCGCGCAGCGGCTGGCGGAGGGATGGAACCGCGCCGACGGGCTCTTCGGCGCCCTCGATGCCCGTAGGCTGCCCCGATGACGCGGGCCGCGGCATGAAGATCCTGATGGTGTCGTGGGAATACCCGCCGGTGGTGATCGGCGGACTCGGCCGGCACGTGCATCATCTGTCGACCGCGCTCGCCGCCGCCGGTCACGACGTCGTCGTGCTGTCTCGCCGTCCCACCGGCACCGATCCCCGCAGCCATCCGTCGTCCGACCAGATCAGCGACGGCGTTCGGGTGATCGCGGCCGCTCAGGACCCGCACGAATTCGCCTTCGGCACCGACATGATGGCCTGGACGCTCGCGATGGGCCATTCCATGATCCGTGCCGGGCTGTCCCTGACGATACCGGGCACCAACCGCGCCTGGCGGCCCGACGTCGTGCACGCCCACGACTGGCTGGTGGCGCACCCGGCGATCGCGCTCGCCCAATTCTACGATGTGCCAATGGTTTCCACGGTTCACGCCACCGAAGCCGGTCGGCATTCCGGCTGGGTCAGCGGTGCGATCAGCCGCCAGGTGCACGCGATCGAATCGTGGCTGGTGCGCGAATCCGACTCGCTGATCACGTGTTCGGCGTCGATGGCCGACGAGATCACCGAGCTGTTCGGTCCCGGGCTGGCCGAGATCACAGTGATCTGCAACGGTATCGAGACGGCGCGGTGGCCGTTCGCGGCGCGCCGGCCGCGCACCGGGCCGGCCGAACTGCTCTTCCTTGGTCGGCTGGAGTACGAGAAGGGTGTGCACGACGTCATCGCCGCGCTGCCGCGGATCAGACGCAGCCACCCGGGTACCACACTGACCATCGCCGGTGAGGGCACTCAGCAGGACTGGCTCGTCGGACAAGCCCGTAAACACCGGGTTCTCAAGGCGATCCGGTTCGTCGGACACCTCGAACACGCCGAGCTGCTGGCCGTCCTGCATCGTGCCGACGCCGCGGTGCTGCCCAGTCACTACGAGCCGTTCGGGATCGTGGCCCTGGAGGCGGCCGCGGCCGGCACTCCCCTGGTGACGTCGAACATCGGCGGCCTGGGCGAGGCGGTGATCAACGGTCAGACAGGTGTGTCGTGTCCGCCTCGCGA
Source organism: Mycobacterium sp. 852002-40037_SCH5390672 (assembly GCF_001665875.1). GTDB lineage: Bacteria > Actinomycetota > Actinomycetes > Mycobacteriales > Mycobacteriaceae > Mycobacterium. The sequence continues at coordinate 23,941 of NZ_LZTA01000052.1, read as the reverse complement.
CGTCGCTCGGCTGACCGCGGCGGTGCGCACCGTGCTCGATGACCCGCAGGCCGCGCAACAGCGCGCCCTGGCGGCCCGGGAACGGCTCACGTCGGATTTCGATTGGCGCACGGTGGCCGACAAGACCGCACAGGTGTATCTGTCGGCCAAGCGCGGGGTGCGCCAGCCGCAGGCCCGGTTACCCATCGTCGAACACGCCTTGCCGAACCGGTAGCACCCTTCCTACCGTCGGGGAATGGGGCTGGACTATTCGAGCGTCGTGGACGCTGGAATCACCGACGTTTTCGAATGGCATGCCAGGCCGGGGGCGTTCGGCCGGCTCTCGCCGCCGTGGCAGCCGATGCGCCTGATCACCGAGGCCGCCTCACTCAAGGACGGGCGGGCCACGCTGGCGCTGCCCGGGGGCCTGCGCTGGGTTGCCGTCCATCAGCCGGACGGTTATGACCCGCCGCGGCGTTTCGTCGACGCCATCGGCGGCGACGGCCTGGCCGCGCTTCCGGCGCGAATTGCCGTGCGCTGGCGCCACACCCACGATTTCGAAGACCTTGGCGGCAACCGGACCAGGGTGATCGACCGGGTCGATACGCCGGTGCCGGGGTCGCTGTTGCGGCCCATGTTCGAATACCGGCACCGGCAACTGGCCGACGATTTAGCGGCTCACCGGTTGGCCGCGCAGAACGGACTGCGACCGATGACGATCGCGGTCACCGGATCGTCGGGGCTGGTCGGTTCGGCATTGACCGCCTTCCTGCGCACCGGCGGGCACCGGGTGATCCAGCTGGTCCGGCACGGCGCACGCGGCAACGACGAGCGACAGTGGAACCCCGATGATCCCGACGCGCACCTGTTCGCCGGTATCGACGCGGTGATCCATCTGGCGGGAGCCTCGATCGCCGGCCGGTTCACCGATAAACACCGAAAGGCTATCCGGGACAGTAGGATTGACCCGACTCGTCGGCTGGCCGAACTGCTGGGCCGCAGTGATCCCCGGCCCGCCGTACTGATCTCGGCGTCGGCGATCGGCTACTACGGATACGACCGTGGCGATGAAACCCTCACCGAGGACAGCGGTCGCGGCGATGGATTTCTGGCGGACGTGGTGAGCGACTGGGAGCAGGCGACCACGCCCGCGCGGCAAGCGGGGTTGCGGGTGGTGCAGGTGCGCACGGGCATCGTGCAATCGCCCGCCGGCGGCACGCTGAGGCTGATGCGCCCGTTGTTCAGCGCCGGGCTGGGAGGCCGGCTGGGTGACGGCCGCCAATGGCTGTCCTGGATCGGCATCGACGATCTGGTGGACGTATATCACCGCGCGCTGTGGGACGCCACCCTGACGGGTCCGGTGAATGCCGTTGCACCGCAGCCGGTCCGCAACAGCGAGTACGCCGCTACCCTGGCGGCGGTGCTGCACCGGCCGGCGGCGTTGCCGGTGCCGTCGCTGGGACCACGGCTACTGCTGGGTGGGCAGGGTGCGCGCGAGCTGGCATCGGCGAGCCAGCGAGTGGCTCCGGCCAGGCTCGCCGGCACCGGACACCGGTTCCGCCAGCCCGACCTCGACCGGGCGCTGCGGCACCTGTTGGGGCGCACCGGTTGACGATCCCGCGAAGTCAGGGCACCCGGCGAACGGTGAGCGGACCGTCGGTGACGTCACGGGTGATCGCCTCGACGAACGACCGGGAGTGAAGCACCGGGCTCGGCGTCCCCGAGTCATGCAGGAACCCGTCGATGAGGTCGGTCAGGGCCGCCACCGATTCCCACCGCGGTGACCATCCGAGCACGCTGCGCGCCCGGCCGGTGTCCAGCAGCGGCAACGAAAACGCCATATCGAGCCAGCCGCGATCGATCGGCTGCAATCTCGCTCGCCACGATGCCTCCACCGCGAGCCCGAGCAGGGCCGAGGGCACATGAATCGGGCGTGCCCGCACCGCTTTTGCGATGTCATCGCGGGATACCGGGGGTTCCGCGGCGAGGTTGAACGGCCCCAGCGCACAATGCTCGATCGCCTTCACGCAGGCGTCGGCGACATCGTCGGCGTGCACGACCGACACGCACAGCGAGCGGTCCAGCGGTAGTACCGGCAGCCAGCGCAGCCATTGCGGATCCAGGTACGCGGGCAAGGTGTAGCGCCCCAGTCCCATCGCGGCGTCGCGCTGCATGATGAATCCGGGCCGCATCCGGGTGATGCCGACGCCATCGGGGGTGCGGCGCTCGTAGTCGTCGAGCATGCCTTCCACCGTGGATTTCGCCCTGCTGTAAGCCGATGACCTGATGCCCGCGGTCGACCACGACTCGTCGACCTGTTCCCCGTACCGGCCGGCGGCGTAGGTACCCACCGACGACATGTGCACCAGGTGAGGCACTTTGGTGTTGTGGGCCGCGCTCAGTACCGCGGAGCTCCCGTTGATGGCGACCGCGTCCAGGTAGCGCCTGTTACGCGTGGGCTGAAAGCCCCACGCCAGATGGATCACACACTGTGCCCCGCGAAAGACGTTGAGCAGCTCAATTTCCACGCCGGGGGCCGCCAGGTCCAGCTCATGCCATCGCACGGACCGATACACGCCGTCCGCCGGAGGCTGTCTGCGGGTGACGCCGACGATCTCATAGCCAGTGCCGTCTTCGGCGAGCCGGCGCAGCAAGGCGGTGCCGACGTTGCCACTGGCCCCGGTGATGACGATCCGCTTGGACACCGGCTACCTCCTTAGAACGAGCGGCTACTCTTCGGCATCTCTGCCCTCCCGGCTGTGCTGATAGGCGCGGGCGCGCAGATCCGCGAGCCATTTGGGGTGCAGGCTCAAGCCGGGCGCAGTGTTCAGCACGGGGTCGAACGACACGTCCTGGTCACGTTCGGGATCGATGGCGGTGGTCAGGGTCATGCGGGCCACGGGCGTGAAATCGCCTCTGCCGCAGGCTTGGTCGAGCGCCACCTCGATGTTGCTGCGCTCGAGCTTCGTCCTGACGCTGTCCAGGGACAGTCCCGAGCCACCGATCTCGCTCGAGGTTCGGGCCCGAAGCCACCAATTGTTGTTCTGATAACGCAACGGCATCAGCGTGGTCAGGATTTGGCCGTTCCACGACATGGCCGGTCGCAGCGCCACCGCACGCGACAGCACCCCCGACCCCGAAGACACGAGCAGTACGTCCCACGGCTTGTCCGACGGATGCGGCGCAGGCAACCGGAAGGCCAATCCGATGAAGTCGGGCAGCGCGCCTGGCGTGCCGGTGGCCTTGGACACGCGCGCAACAATCTTCGACGACGCGACCGGCAAACCTTGGGCCGCAGGGGCAACGCGTTCGATGAAGCCCTCCGCCAGCACGCCGATCGGATGGAAGAAGCGTTTACCCCGGATGGCGGAGCCCCACTGAAAGGGCCGCCCCACAAGTTCGAAAACGTCCACCGGCGGCGGATTCCCATTCTGCGCCGGGGGAAACAAGGCTTCAGTGTACGAGCTATGCCATGCCGGGTGATCAGGCGCGCCAACTGATCATTCGCAGCACGGGCGGTCGTTGCTGCGGATTGTAGGTGTGGCTGTCGATGTAGACCTGTGCCATGACCGCCTGCCACGACTCGATCTGCGGCGAGGATCTCCAGGTGCCCTCGACCAATCCCACGATCACCGCATTGTTGTCGTCGGTCAAGGTGTAGACCGGACCGCCGAAGTCCCGGCTCTCGGCGGCCATGTCGGTCATGGCGAAGCGGCCATTGCCGACCGAACTGACCGAACCGCATCGTTGGCCGCTCGCGCTACGAAGCTGGCACACGGGCATCCCGGGTTGTGCGCGCATCCCGGGCGCGGACACCAGATGGCGCCCCGTCGGCAGCACGTCGCTGGCCGTCACGTTCGGCGCAATCGCGATGACTTCGTACTCCACGGGCAACATCGAGGTGTCTGCGGTGGAGTCGGCATCGACTTGGCGGCGGCCGAGTACCACGTCGCCGATCGCCTTGCGGTCACCGTCGGTCACCACCGACTTCCCGCCATCGCATTGGCCACTGGTCACGGCGACCCGCAACCGCAGCTCGACCAGCCCCACCATGCAGACCGCATTGCCCTGGCGGATTTCCATCCCGGGAAACACCATGGTGCCCGGGTCGGCAACCGCCTGACCCGGTGCGGCAAAAAGCATCGTCGCGAATGCGGATACGATCACCAGCCGGCACCACCGGCGTTTGGGCTCTTCCATTGGGACGCATCACCCCTCACGTCCATCAGGGGATCTATCGCGTTTGTTACTTGACACACGTATACCCGCGTCCTGTGCGGTCAAACGACGTCCGGCTCCGTCCCGCGCGCGACCAAGTGCGGGCCGCAAAAGGGCCAGGAAACGAACAGTTCACCTGGGCATTTCGGCATAGTGATAGGTGAGCGTTCACCCCGGCGGTAAGCTGCCGGACAGGTTGAGTTCACAGCTGCGTCTCTAGCGGGAGCGGTGTGCAAAACACTGTTCACTCCCTTCTCACCAACACTCGATAGGCGCTCTCATGGCCGCTATTAGCTCCGCAAATTCAGCGGACCCACACGACCCCGCACGATGCCGGTACACGGCTCACTTCGACAGGGCACACCTGTTTGTCTACGCCCGCAATCTCGGGACGGTCCTGCGCGTCGACGGCGAGGTCGACGCCTCGAACGCACATGACCTCACCCAAGCGATCCGAAACTTCGCTCGGCTCAAGACCCCCTTGGTCATTGACCTCAGCCATCTGCGTTTTGTCAGTGTGGAAGGTTTTCGGGCGCTGCTGTTCCTCAACGACGAGCTTCGCAAGTCGCGCGTGTACTGCGGCGTGGTCGCCGGAGCGGCGGTTCGCCCCCTCTTACGCATCGTGCACGACAACGGGTTGCCGATCGCCGGCTCGGTGCCCGAGGCCTTCCAGAACATCGAAGACATCGTGCGAGCGCGCCGTCGCTTCCTGACCGACCTGGCCCGGCCGCGGCCACCCCGGCGCCAAACCGCCCACAGCGCTGCGTCGTGATTTTCGCCTAAACCGCTGCGCGGGTCAGGTTTTCGGCACTCGCGCAGTACTTGGATGCAGCGACGCATCGATCAGGGGACTGACGAACGAGCAGCCGGTGGCCGGACCGAATCCATCGTGGACCCGACAGCCCGTCCGCAGGCTGGTCGCCGCAGGCATCGGCCGATCGCCGGTTTCAGCCACCGCGCTGTAGGGTAGGGCGCGAAAATCGTTGGGCCGCAGCCTATGTATCAGCACGAACCGCCCGATCTGATCGGGCTCGGTTGATAGCTCAGCCAGATCGGCCGAGATCGGCAACTAGCTCCGGGTACCGAGCGGCCGGCACGCCTCGTCGGTCCGCGTCGGCTCGCGGAGGACGGTGAAGTTTCACTAAATTAATGTTTAAGTTATTGAACAAGGTGGTATGTGATGGCGGGCGACGCGGGGCGGCGTCCGAGGGTCAGCGTTGTGGTTTTGCCCGCCTCGTGGGCGGGTATGACGCGTGTGTTTAGGCCGCAGGCCTGGGCATGCCTAGCCGTCCTGGAGGGAGCGCTTGGGCATTATGAGGGTTTTGTCGTCTTCACCCGCCACGGCGTCGCCGCCGGTGGCGATCGGTTGGCTCAGCGCGGATGACTTTCAGACATGGCGATCGAACGTGCGGCGGACGGTTATGGGTGATGTCGCCGATTTCATCGCCGCGCGACGTGTTGGCGAACTCGACGATGCGCGCGTCGACGTCGCCGGCGACGTCCTCGTGGAGTTCGTCTCCGGCGGTAAGTGCCTGCGGTCCACATTCGTCTACCTGGGCTGGCTGTGCGGTGCGCCGCCCGACGACGCGGCGCTGCGGGCCGCGGCCAGTTTCGAGCTGGTGCACGCCTTCGCGCTGCTGCAGGACGACGTCATGGATGGATCCGACGAACGGCGCGGGCGCCCGTCGGCGCATCGGCAATTCGGGCAATGGCATCGCGAGCGCGGATTGTCCGGCTGCTCGCGACGTTTCGGTGAATCGGCCGCCATCCTGCTGGGCGACCTCTGCCTGATCTGGGCCGAACAGATGCTGCGTGACAGCGGCGTCGAGCCCCGGCGTCTGCAACGCGCGTGGCCGCGCTATGACGCCATGCGAATCGAACTCGCGGTCGGGCAATTCGCCGACTTGACCAACGATGCGCGACGGATGCCCGGGCTGGAAGTCGTGCTCGACGTGGCACGGCGTAAGTCGGGCAACTACACGGTGCGGCGGCCGCTGGAAATCGGCGCGGCGATGGGCGAGTGCGACGATCGGACGCTGTCCCAACTGGGTCGCTACGGTGCCGCCGTCGGCGAGGCATTCCAGCTTCGCGACGACGTGCTCGGCGTGTTCGGTGCGCCGGCAAGAACGGGAAAGCCCTGCGCGGGTGATTTGCTGGAGCGCAAGGCGACGAGCGTCGTGGTCGCCGCCCACCAGCTGGCCGATGCGCCGAGCCGGCGTGAACTCAGCGAGCTCGCGAACCGTGAAACCCTCGACGACAACGCGATCGACAGGTGGAAGGTGCTGATCGTCGAGACGGGAGCGGTGCAGCTGATCGAGGAGATGATCGGCGACCGCGTCGCTTCCGCTTGCGACCACCTCAGCGACTTGCCGATTGACGAGCCCGTTCGCACCGCACTGGCCGAAATGGCGGCCGTCTGCACGGACCGCGCCGAATGAGCAGTAGCGACCGGGGAGCCTGTTGATCATGCGGACCATCGAAGGGCGCGCAGATCACGTGGTGGTGATCGGGGCCGGGCTGGCGGGTCTCTCCGCGGCGTTGCACCTGGCCGGTCGGGGCCGCGCGGTCACGGTGGTGGAGCGCGAGCCGTGGCCGGGCGGGCGGGCCGGTCGCCTCGACATCGACGGCTACCGGATCGACACGGGGCCGACGGTGCTCACCATGCCGGACATCATCGACGAGACGTTCGCGGCGGTCGGCGAGCAGCTCTGCGACCGGATGGAGTTGTTGGCCGTCGATCCGGCCTACCGCGCCGTGTTCGCCGACGGCAGTGCGCTGGACGTGCACACCGATGCCGATCGGATGGCCGACGCCGTCGCAGAGTTCGCCGGCCTCGGGCAGGCAGCGGGCTACCGTCGGCTTCGGGAATGGCTGACGCGGTTGTACCGCACCGAATTCGACGGGTTCATCGCCGCCAACTTCGATTCGCCGCTGTCGCTGCTCACGCCGCAGTTGGCGCAGCTGACCGCGATCGGCGGCTTCCGCAAATGGGACCGCATGGTCAAGCGGTACATCAGCGACCCACGGCTGCAGCGGATCTTCACCTTCCAGTCGCTGTACGCGGGCGTGGCGCCACGCGATGCGCTGGCGGTGTATGCGGTCATCGCCTACATGGACACCATCTCGGGGGTGGTGTTCCCGCGCGGCGGCGTACGCGCGCTGCCCGACGGGCTGGCCGCGGCCGCCACCGCCGCCGGCGTCCGATTCTGTTACGGCACAACCGTTACCGCGCTCGAACGCACCGGCAGCAAGGTCAGCGCCGCAGTGACCGAGAAGTCCGGACGCATCGCCTGCGATGCGGTGGTGCTGACCACCGAACTGCCGCAGACCTACGCGCTGCTGGGCCGCACACCCCGTCGCGCCGTGCGGCTGCGATCCTCACCCTCGGCCGTCGTCGCTCACCTGGGTTGTCCCGCCGTCGCCTCCGAGACGGCCCACCACACCATCCTGTTCGGCGAGGCATGGGATCAGACCTTCACCGACATCGTCCGTGACGGTCAACTCATGCGGGACCCGTCGTTACTTGTCACCAGACCGACGGCCAGCGATCCGACCCTGGCTCCGCAGGGGCGCGATCTGCTCTACGTGCTGGCCCCGGCACCGAACCTGGATCGCGGCACCATTGATTGGGACAGAGCCGGCGGCGCCTACGTCGAGGACATGATCGCGCTGGTCGCCGAGCGGCTGCTGCCCGATTTAGCCCACGCCGCAACCGTTTTGGATGTCGTCACACCCGCCGACTGGGCGCGTCAGGGCATGGCGGCCGGCAGCCCGTTCGCGCTTGCCCACACCTTCGGCCAGACGGGACCGTTTCGCCCGGGCAATATGGTGCGCGGCATCGACAACGCGGTGCTCGCCGGGTCCTCCACGGTGCCCGGCATCGGCGTTCCGACCACCCTGATTTCCGGGCGGCTCGCCGCCGACCGAATCACCGGCATCGTCAAGCGCTCGGCCGCATACTTTGACATGAAAGCCGATCCGCCATGATGCGCAGCGAACTGGCCGCGGCCGGAATCGACGATCCGCAGCTGCGCGAGGGGTATCGCCAGTGCCGCGAACTCAATGCCGCGCATGGCCGCACCTTCTTCCTGGCCACCCGGCTGCTCGCGCCCGACCAGCGCCCGCCCGTGCATGCGCTGTACGGCTTCGCCCGGTATGCCGACGATATCCTCGACGATGTCGATCCACAGGTCGGCGCCGACATCCGCGGCCGGCTGCTGCAGCAGCTAGCGGAGCGTTTCTTCTCCGGCGGTGCTCATCCGGAGGATCCGCTGGTGGCCGCGGTCACCGATACTGTGCGGCGCTATCAGATCAGCACCGGGCTGTTCGAGGACTTTTTGGCTTCGATGCGGATGGATCTCACGGTCACCGACTATCCGGACCGGGCGGCCCTCAACCGCTACATGCGGGGCTCCGCGGAAGCGATTGGGCTGCAGGTGCTTCCGGTATTGGGAACCGTGACGCCCGTGCAGGAGGCCGCGCCGTACGCCGCGGCGCTGGGCAGGGCGTTCCAGCTCACCAACTTCCTGCGTGACGTCGACGAGGATCTGCTGCGCGGCCGGGTCTACCTGCCGGCCGACGAACTGGCCGCCGACGGGGTCGATCGAGAACTGTTGACGTGGTGCCACATGCACCGCCGCACCGATCCCCGGGTGCGCCGGGCCTTGATCGCCCAGCACGAAAACGCAAGACAGACCTACCGATTCGCCGCGCAGGGAATCGCCACGCTGGCCCGTCGTTCACGACCGTGCGTGGCAACCGCGGCGGCGCTGTACTCGGAGATCTTGGACTGCATCAAAAGAAGCGACTTCGCGGTGTTCGATCACCGCGCCACCGTCGGCACGGCTCGACGGCTTCGGGTCGCCGCTGCAGGGCTGATACGGTCGTGGCGGGCGCGCAACAGCGCACGGGGCGTTCGTCAATCGGGGGCCGCATGAGCGATCGGTGGCAATACCTGGCGGTGCTGGCCGCATGCCTGGTGATCACCGCGCCGCTGGAGATCTTCGGCCCCGGCGTCTATCGGCAGTGGCGACGCGTCGTCAAGGCGGTCGTGCCGGTGGCCGCGGTGTTCCTGGTCTGGGATGCGATCGCGGTCGCCGCCCACGTGTGGACATACGAGCGCGCCTACCTGTGCGGCCTGAGCATCCCGTTGCGGGTGCCGATCGAAGAGGTGCTGTTCTTCGTTGTCATTCCGGTCTGCGCGTTGCTGACCTACAACGCCGTGAGCACCATCCTGGAAAAGGTGCACCGCCGATGACCGGCCTCGGCTACACCCTGCCGGCGGCGCTGGCGGTATTGCTGGTCTGCGCACTGGAATTGGCGGTGCTCCGGACCGGGCTGTTCCGGCGGCCGGCGTACTGGCTGTCGATGCTGATCGTGCTGGGATTCCAGGTCCCGGTGGACGGCTGGCTGACCAAACTCAGTTCTCCCATCGTCATCTATGACGATCGGCAGCTGAGCGGCGTGCGGTTCCCGTTCGACATCCCGGTCGAGGACTTTCTATTCGGCTTCGCGTTGGTCACCGCGGTGCTGGTGCTGTGGGAACGGCAACGTGCACGTCGGTGATGCCGGCCCGGCATCCGGCGACTTGACGGCCGCGTTCGACGCGAGCGCTGCGGCATACGACCGGCTGGTCGGCGCCAGCCCGGGCTACCACACGCAGCTGGCATTGTCGGCTCGGCGGATGCGGATTCCCGCCCGCGGCAAGGGCTTACGGTTGCTCGATGCCGGATGCGGGACGGGCGCATCGACGGCCGCGTTGCTCGCGGTCGCACCGGAGGCCGACATCGTCGCCGTCGACGCGTCGCGGGGAATGCTCGACGCGGCGCTCGCGAAGGAGTGGCCCGCCTCGGTGCGCTTCGTGCACACCCCCGTCGAACAGCTGGCCGAGCACGGGATCACCGGACCGTTCGACGGCATCCTGGCGGCCTACCTGATCCGCAACGTCGCCGACCGCGACGATCAACTGCGCAAGTTCCGCGAGTTGTTGTGCCCGGGCGGCACTCTGGCGGTGCACGAATATTCGGTGCGCGATTCCCCCGCGGCCATCAAGATCTGGCACGCGGTGTGTTGGGGCATCATCATTCCCGCCGGGTGGTGGCGCACCCGGGACGCCGGGCTCTATCGCTACCTGTGGCGCAGCGTTCTGGGGTTCGACGGCGCCGCGCGGTTTCGGACTCGCCTGGCCGACGCCGGCTTCACCGCGGTGCACAGCGAGACGATGCCCGGCTGGGAAGCCAACATCGTGCACACTTTCCTGGCGGATGCGCCGCGATGACCACCGATCGACGTCGCCGAACATTCCCCGCGCCAACGGGACTGCCGGACGCCGGTGCACTCGAGTCGCGCCCCCGGGTGGCCGTCGTCGGCGGCGGGATCGCCGGGCTGACGACCGCCACCGGGCTGGCCGAGCGCGGCGTCACCGTCGAGGTCATCGAAAGCGAGCACTACCTCGGCGGCCGGGTGGGGGGCTGGACCGAGCGGGACGGCGACGCCGAGCTCGCGATGAACCGCGGCTTCCACGCATTCTTCCGGCAGTATTACAACCTGCGCGCCCTGCTGCGGCGGATCGACCCGCAATTGCGGATGCTCACTCCCGTCGAGGATTACCCGCTGATCGACGGAGCGGGGCGGCGCGACAGTTTCCGCGGGCTGCCGCGCACGCCGCCGTGGAACGCCGTGGTCTTCGCGGCGCGCAGCCCGACATTCCGGCTTCGTGACTTCACCCGTATCAGCGCCCGCGCCGCCGCACCACTGGCCGCGGTATCGGTGCCCGGCACCTACCAGCGCCTTGACCACACCGACGCCGCCACGTTTCTCGAAGACATCCGGTTCCCCGCGGCCGCACGGCATCTGGCGTTCGAGGTGTTTTCCCGCAGCTTCTTCGCCGACCCCTCGGAACTCTCGGCTGCCGAGTTGGCGACCATGTTCCACATCTACTTCCTGGGCTCCGCCGAAGGACTGATCTTCGACGTGCCGCGCGCGAACTACGACAGCGCCCTGTGGCAGCCGTTGCGCAGCTACCTCGAAGGGCGCGGCGTGCGTTTTCGGCTCGCCACGAAAGTCTTGAGCATCGACACAGCGTCCACGAAGCGTTTTCGGGTGCGGACCGATTCCGATGACCACTGCGATGTCGATGCCGTCGTAGTGGCCACCGACATCGCGGGTTTGCAGCGGATCGTTGCGGCGTCGAGCGAACTGGGCACCGCCGACTGGCGCGCCCAGATCTCCCGGCTGCGCGCCGCGCCGCCGTTCGCCGTGCATCGGTTGTGGCTCGACCGCCCGGTCGCCGCACACCGGCCGGCGTTTCTGGGCACGGCCGGACACGAACCGCTGGACAACATCAGCGTGCTGGAGCGCTATGAACGCGAAGCGCGTAACTGGGCCACCGCGCATCACGGTTCTGTCGTCGAATTGCACTCGTATGCACTGGATTGCGTGCCGTCTCGTGCTGCTGCGCTCCGCCAACTGCACAGGGTGTATCCGGAAACCGCTGCGGCACAGATCGTCCACGAGAAGCTGCTGCATCGCAGCGACTGCCCGCTGTTCTCGCCGGGCTCCTATCCCCACCGCCCCACGGTCATCACCCCCACTCCGGGCCTGCTGCTGGCCGGCGACGCCATCCGAATCGACTTGCCGGTGGCTCTCATGGAGCGCGCGGCCACCACCGGCTGGTGCGCCGCGAATCAATTACTGCAACGATGGGGCCTAGCCGGACACCCGTTGGTCACGGTACCCACCCAAGGCCGGTCACCACTGCTGCGATGGCTTGCCGCCCGCGAAAGATCCACCCGACCATGAAGATCCGCACCCAACTCCAACAACGTCTGTCCGCCATCCGGACCAAAGGATGGCCACTGCAGGTGATGCCGCGCATGTCCTGGGCCGATCAGCGTCCGACATATCGCGACGCACAACCTGCCATCATCGAGGCCGCGCTGCAACGCTCCCAGCGCAAACCCACCGGTAACTGGTACGCGTTCGCCGCGAGCCGCCAGGTGCCCGGCGGGCGGCCCTTCGGTACGCGCGTCGCCGGCGTCGATGTCGTCGCCTGGCGCGACGAACAGGGCCGGCTGTGCGTGGGACCGCGCAGTTGTCCCCATTTGGGGGCCGACCTCGCCACCGGCACCGTGCGCCAGGGCACGCTGATCTGCCGGTGGCACGGGCTGACGCTGGACGGATACGCGCACGAATTCGGCTGGAGCCCGCTGCCCAGTCACGACGACGGCGCCCTGGCGTGGGTGCGGCTCGACGCGGTGGGCGGGGAGGAGCCTCTGGACCACCCGGTGATTCCGGAAAGACCCACGGGCGACACCCTGAGCGCGGTCGCCAGCATGGTGGGTGTGTGCGAACCGACCGACGTCATCGCCAATCGGCTGGATCCGTGGCACGGCGCGTGGTTTCACCCCTACTCGTTCACGCGGCTCGACGTGCTCACGACGCCCACGGAACAGGCGGACCGATTCTTGGTGGCGGTGACATTCCGGATGGGACGCCTGGGGGTGCCCGTCGTCGCGGAGTTCAGTTGCCCGGAGGCACGCACCATCGTCATGCGCATCGTGGACGGAGAGGGGACGGGCAGCGTCGTCGAAACCCACGCGACGCCAATGGGTTCAGGGCCAGACGGGCAACCCCGCACCGCCGTCCTCGAGGCCACCATCGCGCGTTCGGAGCGGGCCGGTTTCAGGCGCGCCTCCCGGGCGGCGCCGCTGATCACCCCGTTCATGCGCTATGCGTCCACCAGACTCTGGCGCGACGACCTCGCCTATGCCGAGCGCCGCTACCAGGTCCGCGCCGAACGCGGGTAAGCCAAACCCGGGCGGTGCGTGTGAAACCGCCGCCGCCGTCTCAGGGGGCGTGCTCGGCCGCCGGGTCGGTCGCCGCGGGAGCCGGGTTGAGTCGGCGGCCGGTCGACCGCTGCCGCAGTACCCACAACACACCCGCCAGCAGGACCGCCGCCAACAGGATCACGGTTGGCCACATGGCCAATTGCGCCAGCCACAAACGCCGTTGCAGGCGCAGCGCTTTGCGCTCGGCGCGCCCCAGGCGCCGTGAGGTCTCGATCAAAGTCATCGCCACATCACATACCCGGGGCCGACCCAGTCAAACCGTCCTGCGCGGTCAGCGGTGGTTTGCGCCGGCAGCTTAACTATTCAATTACTGAATCACCGAATCCCGCAATCGGCGGTCCATGGGAAAGAGATCGTCGAGAGCCCGTGGCGATACTCGTTGATGGACTGAGGACACGACCGCGCGAAATCCCGATATTGCCTGCTCAGTGCGGCTGAGCCGCCGCGATCGTCGCTTCGGGGTGCCGTAGGCTGATGCCACCGATCGCACCGGGAATGCTGCGGGGCGTGTTGTCTCTCAGTGATGCCCGCAATGGGCTACAAAGGAGAATCGCCCGTGCGTTTTGCCGGCCGCGGGTAGCGGTCGCCGATACGCTGGTCGGCGTAGCTGGCAAGAAGGATGCGGGTAAGTGACCAAGCGCGCCGCCGCTGACCGGCGAGTAGACCGAGCCGAACTCGAGAAATTGATGTCGGCCGACATGCGTGCGATCACCGCGCAGTCCGACCGGATTGGCCGGCACTTTGCCCGCCAGAACGATGTGAGCGGCACGGATTTCCACGCACTGCTGCACATCATGGTCGCCGAAACCGCCGGCGAGCCGTTGACCGCGGCACAGTTGCGACGGCGGATGGACGTCTCACCGGCCGCGATCACCTATCTCGTCGATCGCATGATCGAGGCCGGCCACGTCCGGCGCGAACCCGATCCCCAGGACCGGCGCAAGACCCTGCTCCGCTACGAGAAACGGGGCATGGCACTGGCCCGGTCGTTTTTCACTCCCCTTGGCGCCGAGCTCCGTACCGCCCTGGCCAACCTTCCCGATCGCGACCTGGCGGCGGCACACCGGGTGTTCACGGCGATGATCGACGCGATGGCCGGCTTCGAATCCCGCCTCGCCACACCGAGTCCCAAAACACCCGCCGCCACCGAACCGAAGCGCGCGACCGTGAAAGGCCGTCGCAGCCCGGCGAGTCGCGGCGCCGCGCGGACCTAGGCCACGCCGATGAGGTCGACATCGCGCAGTTGTGCCAGGTTTGCGGCGCCACAGCCGTGCAGGCAGATGCGAAGCTCGTCGATGAACGGCTGCAGCCAATCCACCACGGCGGCAGTCGATTCGATCGCCGCTGGCAGCAGCGGCCGCGCCACCGCCACGACATCGGCACCCAGTGCTATCGCCTTGGCCGCATCCATACCGGTGCGGATGCCACCCGAGGCCACCAACGGGACCGCCGGTAGCACCTCACGCACCTCCACGACGGCGCGAGCGGTGGGGATACCCCAATCAGCCAAGTGCGGATAGCGCAGTTCGCCGTACCGCACGAACTGCTCGACCCGCGACCACGACGTGCCGCCGGCGCCCGCGACGTCGATTCCGGCCACCGGCAATTCGCCTTCTCCCCCGGCCAGCTCCGCGGCCGCTGAGCCACCGATCCCGTGCCCAACCTCCTTGAGCAGCACGGGATAGTCGAGGGTGTCAGCGGTCTCGCGCAACCTGCTCAGCGATCCGGAGAAATCGGTGTCGCCGTTGTGTTGCATCGCTTCCTGAAGCGGATTGGTATGCACGGCAAGGGCGTCGGCACCCACCCGGTCAAGGGCCTTCGCCAGATTCCGCATGGCGGTCTTCGTCAGTTGAGCCAAGCCGATGTTGCCGAACAGCAAGACATCCGGGGCGACATCGCGCACCGCGAAGCTGCCCGCGGCGCGCTCCCCCAGCGCACTGTCCAGCATGATCCGCTGCGAGCCCAGCATCATGCCCAGGCCCAGCTGTTGAGCCGCCGCGGCCAGGTTGCGGTTGATCGTGCCGGACAACTCGGCGCCCCCCGTCATCGCACCGATGAGTATCGGAGACCGCAGGTTTGCACCGAAAAAGCCGGTGGACAAGTCGATGTCGTCCAGGTTCGTCTGAGTCAGCGCGTTATACGGCAATTCATAGCGGTCCAACCCGGTGGTGACGCCGTCATAGCCGACCTGCTCGCTCAGGCAGACATCGATGTGCCGCCGCTTGCGGGTCGTCATCTCCCCCCGGTCAGCGGTCATCGCAGGCGCCCTTTCGCGTCCGACACTGCCCCCGGCCCCGCGTTCATAATGTCCATAGTGCCCCCTTTGCGTACCGCCGAAGCGGTTGCCAGGCGATACGTCATTTCAGTTGCTTAATGCTTAAGAAACTGAAAGGGTTGTATTCGTGGTGTGGGATCCCCTGGCGGCCGCTGCGACGGGACGGAACTTGCGCCAAAGCCGTTGAGCAACAAGCGGACCAGAAACAACCAGAACGGAGCACGCCGTGAACAGGTCGATACTGGGCGCGACCAGCCTGGCCGTCGCCGCAACCGCCGGCGCCGGAAGCATTGCCAGCAGTAGCGCCGTTTCCCGCTGGTACTCGCAGCTTCGCAAGCCCTCTTATCAACCGCCCCGTGCGGCCTTCCCCACGGCGTGGACCACGCTCTACGGTGACATCGCGGCCACGTCGGCGGTGACCCTCGACCGGTTTCACGCGGCCGGGCAGCGCGACAAAGCACGCAGCTACGCCGTGGCACTGACGGTGAACCTGCTCCTGAACGCCGGATGGAGCTGGCTGTTCTTTCGGTACCACAAACTCGGCGCGTCCGCCGTCGGGGCCGCGGCGCTGACCGCCAGTAGCGCCGATCTGGTCAGGCGCACGGCCGAAGCCACGCCGCGCGCCGGGCTGGCGTTACTGCCCTACCCGCTGTGGTGTGGCTTTGCGACCATCCTGTCCACCCACATCTGGCGACTCAACCGCTAAGGGAGTGGCCTATGGTGGGCAGCCGCGGCGACGGGGCCGCAACCGGCGGGCTACCGGGAGGCTTTTTTACGTTCGATGTCGGCCAAAGCGGCCGCCAGTTCGGCGCGCTGCGCGGCCGAGCTCTCCCAGGCGAGCTGCCGATTCTTGACCACCTTGGCCGGTGCGCCGACCGCGATCGAGTAGTCCGGGATCACGCCGCGGACCACCGCGTGCGATCCCAGCACGCAGCCGCGTCCGACGGAGGTGCCCCGCAGCACCGACACCTTGACGCCCACCCAGGTGTCCGGACCGATCCGGACCGGGGACTTGACGATGCCCTGGTCCTTGATCGGCAGGTCGATGTTGTCCATGCGGTGGTCGAAATCGCAGACGTAGCACCAGTCGGCCATCAACACCGAGTCACCGAGCTCGACGTCGAGGTAGGCGTTGATGACGTTGTCGCGGCCCAGCACCACCTTGTCGCCGAACCGCAGCGAGCCTTCGTGCGCCCGGATGGTGTTCTTGTCGCCGATGTGCACCCACCGGCCGATCTCGAGCTGCGCGAGTTCGGGCGTCGCGTGAATCTCGACGTCCTTGCCGAGAAACACCATGCCGCGGGTGATGATGTGCGGGTTGGCCAGCTTGAATTTCAGCAGCCGCCAGTAGCGCACCAGGTACCACGGGGTGTACGCGCGGTTGCGCAGCACCCATTTCAGCGAGGCCAGCGTGAGGAACTTGGCCTGGCGCGGATCCCGGAGATTCGATCCACGCCAGCGGCGATGAACCGGGGCACCCCACATGGATGTCATGGCCGGAAAGCCTAGTCGAGGGGCCAAGCGATACCCTCACGTGTACTTCATCGCCGCACCTGCCGAACGCCCTGCGGAAGGACTTGGAAACCGACGTGCTTGCCCGACACCTCGTCAGGGGGCTCCGGCGTTGGTCATCGGTAGTGCTGGCAGCTGTGCTCGCTGTCATGCTCGGCGCTTGCGGCAACACCGACTCGTGGGTCGACGCATCGGCCGCGCAAGGCTGGCCTGCGCAGTACGCCGACGCCGCCAACAGCAGCTACACCACCACCGGCGGGGCCACCAAGCTGTCACCGCAATGGACCCGGTCGGTGAAAGGGAGTCTGGCCGCCGGACCGGCGCTGAGCGCGCGCGGTTATCTGGTCCTCAACGCGCAAACCTCGGCGGGATGTTCGCTGATGGAGTGGGAGAACAACGACAACGGGCGCCAGCGCTGGTGCGTGCGTCTGGCCCAGGGCGGCGGATTCGGCGGCCCGCTGCTCGACGGTTTCGACAACGTCTACGTCGGCCAGCCCGGCGCGTTCCTGTCGTTCCCCGTGACCCAGTGGACGCGGTGGCGCCAGCCGGTGATCGGCATGCCCACCACGCCGCGGTTCCTCGGGCAAGGCGAGCTGCTCGTCGCCACACACCTCGGGCAGGTGCTGGTCTTCGATTCCCATCGCGGCCAGGTCGCGGGGAGCCCACTCGATCTGGTCGACGGCGTCGACCCCACCGATGCCGCGCGCGGGTTGGCCGATTGCGCGCCGGCCCGCCAGGGGTGTCCCGTCGCGGCCGCGCCCGCCTTTTCGCCGGCCAACGGGATGGTGGTGCTCGGCGTTTGGCAGCCCGGTGCTCGCGGCGCGGGTCTGGTGGGGCTGAAGTATCACCCCGGGCAGACGCCGCTGCTGACCCGGGAATGGAGCAGCGACGCCGTCGGCGCGGGTGTCATCGCCAGCCCGGTGCTATCGGCCGACGGGTCGACCATCTACGTCAACGGCCGCGACCAGCGACTGTGGGCACTGCGTGCCGCCGACGCGAAAGTGAAGTGGTCGGCGCCGTTGGGCTTCTTGGCGCAGACGCCGCCCGCAGTCACCCAGCAGGGCCTGATCGTGTCGGGCGGCGGGCCCGATACCCGGCTGGCGGCGTTCAAGGACGCCGGCGATCACGCCGATCAGGTGTGGCGCCGCGACGACGTCCTGCCCCTGTCGACATCCAGCCTGGCCGGCGCGGGCGTGGGCTACGCGGTGGTCAGCGGACCGCCGGCGAACGGCGCCCCCGGCATGTCACTGCTGGTGTTCGATCCGGGCAGCGGCCGCACCCTGAACAGCTATCCGCTGCCCGCGGCGACGGGATATCCGGTGGGGGTATCGGTCGGCAGCGATCGCCGCGTGGTGGCCGCGACCAGCGACGGTCAGGTTTACGGTTTTGCGCCGGAGTGACCGGGACATACTTGTGTAGTGCCGATCGACGACCCCGCGGCGCACGGCGTCGCAACAACCAACACTTCCGGAACCCAACGCAGCAACACCGCCGACATCGTGGCGACGCTCGTCTTGCTGGTCATCCACGCAGGCCTCTACGGCGCAACGTTTGTGCTGCTGGGCTTGCTGGTGATGAGCACCGACCCGTGCGGTTATCGCAAGTGCGGCGATCCCGCGTGGATCGACCGGGCCATGAACCTGGGCACCTGGGGCGGCGCCGCCCTCTTGCTCGTCGACATCGTGGTCGCGGTGTATCTGCTGGTGCGCCAGAAGCGGGCCTTTTTCGTCCCGATCATCGGGTGCATTGCGCAGGTGGCGTTGGCGATCGCCGCCGTGGCGATGGAGTTGCAGGCCGGCCCGGTCTGAGCCGTTACAGAGCCAGCGGCGGGATGGCGTTGCGGGGCACCTGGGCCTGCAGCGGCCCGCCGAACGCCGGCAGCATCTCGCCCGGGGCGAAGTAGAAGATCAGCGCATCGTCGGTGATGGCGAAGTTCTGATAGTGCGTCGGGTCATGTCCGGTCGAGGGCAAAATGGCCGCGCCCAAAGGGGTTTGGCGTTCCAGATCGCGCTGCACTATCGGAAAGATGGCGTCCAGCGGCGTAGCGCCCGGAGGGAACAGGTTGTCGAAGGTGATGGGCTGCTTGGTCCCGAGGTTGTAGTTGAACGCCTTGTACCAGATCGACGAGTGCGCTCCCCCGACATCCTGGAAGAACTTGAGCACGACGCTGCGCGTGTTGTGCGGCGGCTGCCCGGCACTGTGCTGATCGGTGGTGGCCTCCAGCTGGAAGGGCTGATCGCGTCCCCCGGAACTCTGCGCAACGTTGACGAAGCCGTCCCGGTTCTGGGTGATGTAGTCGGCCAGGGCCTGTTCGTCCGGGTAGTCGGCGGGAAACATCATGTTGAGCGTGTAGTTGGGGCCGGTGGCGTGCAGACGACACATCTGGCCGGCCTCGATACTGCCGCCCAGGCCGGCACACGACGGTGGATCGGCCGCGGCCGGCCCGCCCAAGAAGACCGCCGCCGCGAGCAGCGCAGCGGCTATCGGGTAACGCATCGTGGAATTGTCCTCGCAGACTGGCCAGGGCGGGTGACCCGGGGAAGTGACGCCGCCAGCGTACCCGGCGCTAGCGCGAGGGCTGGCAAACGAAGGCCATCGCCCGACTGGAGGCCCGCGCGCCCATGCGGGCGATGACCACCGACAGCGATCGGCTGCCACGCAGCCGCATCCGTTTGCGCAGCGCGTCCGGGTCGACCCGCACCCCGCGCACCAGGACCTCCAGCGACCCGCAGTCCTGCGCCGACAGCGCCTGGCGAAGCCGGCGTTCGTCGAAGACCAGCTGCTCGAGCACCTCGAATCCGCGGTCGGCCGCCGGTAACCGATCGCCGGAGAGGTAGGCGATGTCGGGATCGAGCTGCCACAGCCCGTGCCGCGCGCCGTAGTGGCGCACCAGCCCGGCCCTCACCACGGCGCCGTCCGGGTCGACGATCCAGCGCCCGACCGGCCGCACCGGGCAGTCGTCGGCGTCGGTGTCGGTGAGCTGCTCGCCGCGATCCAGCATGTTCGCCCGCCGGCCCACGCCCGGCTGCGCCAGTCCGGCCGACCACAGGCATGCTTCCCGGACCGAACCGCGATACGACGTCACCTCGATTTCCCCGCCGAAACCCAGGCGCCGCACCTCATCGAAATCGATTCCGGGAGCGCACTTTACGACGGATTCCCGGCCGCGGTAGGTGTGGAGCAGCGAGCCCAGGTCGGGCTGGTAGTCGTCGATGCGCAGCCGCCGCCGGCCCTCGACGCGGCGGGCCGGATCGACGACGAGGACGGCGTCGCGGGTGATCGGGTGCAGGGCGTCCCCGCGGCAGATCCAGGCCGCCTCCCCCAGGTTGTGGCGCGCCATCGCGAGCCGCACCGGATCGATATCGCTGCCCACCGCGGTCAGCCCGCAAGCGTGCAGCGCGGCGAGCTCGGTGCCGATCGAACAGGTCGCGTCGTGCACGACGACGTCGGTCCCGCCGGTCAGCCGCCCGGCCCGGTGCAACGCCACCGGCGCCGCCGTGGCCTGCTGCAGCGCCTCGTCGGTGAACAGCCAATCCGCCACGCCCGGCCCCAGCCCGCTCAGCTTGTCGGCGGCGCGGCGGCGCAACAGGACCGTCTCCACCAGCACCGCGGTCCGGTCCCCGAATTGCCTCCGCGCGGCGGCGACGTCGCCGACCCGGGTGGCGTCGGTCAGTTCGAGTCCGGCGACCGCCGCCAGCGCCGCATCACCCGCGCGCGACCGCAGGTAACTGACGTCGTCCGCGCTGAACCTGATTGCCCGGCTCCTCCTCACGCCGCTGCGCGGCCTGCATCGTCGCCGCGCTGAAACGCAGCCCTACGCTCAGGAGGGTTTGACCCCGGTCACCATCACGTTGTAGAACCAGCCCTTCGGGGCCACGCGGCGCCACACGTTGGCGTCCACCCAGCTCAGCGTCTTCCAGCCGTTGAAGGCGAATTTCGCCCAACGCCAGCCCAGGCGCCCGGGCGGCACCGACGCCTCGAAGGTGCGCACCGGCCAGCCGAACATCGCGGCGGTGAACTCTTCGCTGACGGTCCGCACCTCGGTGGCACCGGCGTTGGCGGCCATCCGCTCCAGGTCGCCCGGGGTGAAGGTGTGCAGGTCGACGATGGCCTCCAGCGCCGCCGCCCGCGAGGATTCGTCGAGCTCGGCCTGCGGGCGCCGCCAGCTACCCAGGCCGGGCAGTTTGGTGACGTTGGTGGCGATGCGCCAGGTCAGGGTGGACAACTCGCGGGCGTAGATGTCGCCGGCGCTGGTCGGCTCGCCGGCGAAGACGAACCGGCCGCCGGGGCGCAGCACCCGGATCACCTCACGCAGCGACAGCTCCACATCGGGAATGTGGTGCAGCACGGCGTGCCCGACAACCAGGTCAAAGGTGTTGTCCTCGTAGGGGATGCCCTCGGCGTCGGCGACCCGGCCGTCGATGTCGAGGCCCAGCGACTGCCCGTTGCGGGTGGCGACCTTGACCATGCCCGGCGACAGATCGGTCACCGACCCGCGCCGGGCGACCCCGGACTGGATCAGGTTGAGCAAGAAAAACCCTGTGCCACAGCCTAATTCGAGAGCCCGGTCGTAGGGCAGCTCGCGCAGCACCTCGTCGGGAACGATGGCGTCGAATCGACCCCGGGCGTAGTCGATGCAACGCTGGTCATAGGAGATCGACCACTTGTCGTCGTAAGTCTCGGCTTCCCAGTCGTGGTAGAGCACCTGGGCCAGCTTGCTGTCGTGCCGGGCGGCTTCCACCTGCTCGGCGGTGGGGTGGGGCGTCGGAACGGCGTCGGTCGAACTGGTCATGCAGGGCAGCCTAACGGCCGCCGGGATCCGCCAGATCGCCACCGCCCTGACCAGCGGAGAACACCTCGACGTAGCGCCGGCGTTCGGCGGCGCGCCGCTCGGAGGGTTCCAGGTCGAAAACGTCGTTGATCCCGGCCTTGGCGGCCGCCAGCGCGTGCCGCGGCCCGTCGAGAAAACGGCGCGCCCACCCGGCGGCGGCGTCGTACACGTCGTCGGGGGCCACCATTTCGTCGATCAGGCCCAGCGTCAGGGCCTCTTCGGCGTCGAAGAAGCGGCCGCTGAAGACCAGCTCCTTGGCCTTGCTCGCCCCGGCCACCCGGGTCAGGCGGGCCATCGCATCGCCGCCGGGCACCAGGCCGGCCAGGATTTCGGTCGCGCCGAACTTCACGTTGTCCCCGCTGATCCGCCAGTCGGCGGCCAGGGCCAGCGTGAGCCCGGCGCCCAACGCGTATCCGGTGATCGCTGCGACGGTCGGCTTGGGGATCGCCGCCACGGCATCGATGGCCTCCTGCCGGACCCGCGCCGCGCTCTCGGCTTCGGAGCCCCGCAGCGTGCGCAGCTCGGGCATGTCGTCGCCCGCGGAGAAGATCTCGTGGCCGCCGAACAGAATCACCACGGCGACGTCGTCGCGCCGGCCCAATTCCTCGGCCGCCGCGATGACCTCCCGATACACCTGGCGGGTCATCGCGTTCGTCGGTGGGCGCGACAGCAGCAACATGGCCAGCCCGGCGTCCTGGGACCCGTCGCTGACCACCACGCTGACGAACTCGCTCAATGCCGCCATCCCAGGCCACCCGCTTCCCGCGCCTGGTGGTAGCGGTCGGAGTCGAAGAACTCGAACACCCAGTTGTCGCCTGAGATCTCGAGATGTGGCTGCACGGGCACGATCTGGCGCTCGACGGCCAGCACCTCGGCCACGGTCCGCCCGGCCAGCGAGTCCAGCTGCGTCCACGTCGGAGGCAACAAAAAGCTGCGGCCTGCCGAGAAGTCGTCGATGGCCGCCTCCGGCGTCGTCCAGCCCGCCCGATCGGATTCGGTGTTCTCCCCGTCGGCGCGCTGCCCCTGCGGCAGGGCACCCACGAAGAAATAGGTGTCATAGCGCCGGGTGCGCTCGGCCTCCGGCGTCACCCAGTTGGCCCACGGCCGCAACAGATCCGAGCGCAGCTCGAGGTTCTCCCGGCGCAGGAAGTCCGCGAATGACAACGTCCCGTCGGCCAGCGCGCGGCGGGCCTCGCGGTAGACCGAGGCGTCGCCCACAACGCCGTCCGGTGCCGAAGATGATTGGCCCGCCGGTCCGGCGAACAGCACCCCCGACTCCTCGAACGTCTCGCGGGCCGCGGCGCAGACCAAGGCCTCGGCCAGGTCGCGTTCGATGCCGAAGCGCTGCGCCCACCACTCCGGTGGCGGCCCGGCCCACGCTCCGCGCCCGCCTAAGTCCGCGTCGCGGTCGCGTTCGTCGACACCGCCGCCGGGAAACACCATCGTCCCCGCGGCGAACTCCATCTTGGCGTGCCTGCGCATCAGGAAGACGGCTAACCCGGTCTTCGGGCCGTGCGGTTCGTCGCGGACCAGCATCACGGTGGCGGCCGGCCGTGCGACCAGCGGGGCTTGGTCGGGTGACGTCATAGCGGCCTCCGGTGGGCTGCGCGGGTTCGGACTCGCCGCGCGAAATAACGCCCGTCGACCACGTCGAGGGCGATCGCCTGACCGAAGGCGGTGGACAGATTCTCGGCGGTCAGCACGTCGGTCAGCAAACCCGCGGCCACCACCTCGGCTTCCGAGAGCAGCATGCAGTGGCTGAACCCGGGCGGAATCTCCTCGACGTGGTGGGTGACCAGCACCAGGGCGGGCGCGTCCGGGTCGGCGGCCAGGTCGGCCAGCCGCGCGACCAACTCCTCGCGGCCGCCCAGATCCAGGCCGGCGGCGGGCTCGTCGAGCAGGAGCAGCTCGGGGTCGGTCATCAGCGCCCGGGCGATCAGCACCCGCTTGCGCTCGCCTTCGGACAGCGTTCCGTAGGTGCGGGCCGCGAGGTGCTCGGCGCCCAGGCTCTCCAGCATGTCGATCGCCCGTTGGTAGTCGACGTCCTCGTAGCGCTCCCGCCATCTGCCCAGCACCGCGTAGCCGGCCGACACCACGAGATCGCGTACCACCTCGTCGGTGGGTATCCGCTGCGCCAAAGCCGAGGAGCTGAGCCCGATCCGGGATCGCAACTCGGTCACGTCGACCCGGCCCAGCCGCTCGCCGAGCACGAAAGCGATGCCGGACGAGGGATGTTCGGCCGCCGCGGCGATCCGCAGCAGCGAGGTCTTGCCGGCC
>NZ_LZTA01000051.1 GCF_001665875.1 Mycobacterium sp. 852002-40037_SCH5390672 | reverse complement strand
GTGCAGATCTCGACGATCTCGTTCGGGACCAAGGGCGGCGAGATCGAGATGGACGGGCAGCGGGTCGCCGTCCCGGTTCCGGTGGACGACCAGACCCTGCAGAAGATCTGCGAGATCACCGACGGCCAGTCGTTCCACGCCGACAGCCTGGATTCCCTGAAGAACGTGTACTCGACGCTGCAGCGCCAGATCGGCTACGAAACCGTGAAGGGCGACGCGAGCCTGGCCTGGATGCTGCTCGGCGCCTTCGTCATGGCCGGCGCCATCCTGGCCGGTCTCCTGCTGAACCGCAGGCTGCCCGCCTGAGTCCTCAGCTGGGCAGGCGGCGGTTGATCAACAATGCCAGCGCCGTCGCGATCAGGGCGGTCAATACGCCGAGGCGCAGCCACCCGGAGCTGCCCGGCCCTGGCACCGTACGGTAGCCGATCTCGTTCTCGATGGCGTTGTAGCTCTTTTCGAGCTCGCCGAGGTTGGTGGCGGTGTAAGACTGCCCGCCGGACAGCTTGGCGACCATCTTCATCTGGTCG
>NZ_LZTA01000050.1 GCF_001665875.1 Mycobacterium sp. 852002-40037_SCH5390672 | reverse complement strand
CTAGCTGTACCGGGCTAAGAGGTTGGTGACAGTCTGCTGATTGGGGGATGGCCTCCGATTGCAGAGTGGCGTCGTTGATTGTTGTAGTGGTCAAGCCAGGGTGCAAGTGCGTCGTGGCGGGCGTCGTTGGTGGTGAAGAGCTGCCGATAGGCCCACTCGGTTTGCAAGGTGCGGTTGTAGCGTTCCACTTTCCCGTTCTGCCAGGGGCAGTGCGGGCGGATGAACACCTGGCGGGCCCCTAACGCGGCGACGACCTCCCGTAGTGACTTGCGGTAGGCCCAGGCGTTGTCGGTCATGATGCGTTCGATCTGGCCGATGCCGTGCGCGGTGAAGTAGTCGGCAGCCCGCGCGAGGAACGCCGCGCAGGTGACGCCTTTCTCATCGGGCAGGATTTCGGAGTAGGCCAGCCGGGAATGGTCATCAACGACCGAGTGGACGTAATCGAATCCGACCGGGGCCTTCTTCTGGGCGCTGGTCGTGTCCGAGTTGCGACCGTGCGCCTTCCATCCGCCGCCAGCCGGGATTCGACCAATCTTCTTGACGTCCATATGGATTAGCTCTCCGGGTCGCTGCCGCTCGTAGCGCACTGCGGTGGTCTTCGAGGACCGGATCAGTGCTCCGGTCAACGGATCACAGTTCCGCAGATACGGCATCCGATGGCGACGCAGGATCGCTGAAACCGTGCGGGCCGGCACACCGAGTTCGTCGCCGATCCACTGCTGGCCACGGCGTGCGGTACGGCGCAGCTGCACCACGGCGGCTTCGATGTTGGCCGGTGTCTGGCGTGGGCAGTGATGCGGGCGCGAGGGCCGATCCTGTAATCCGGCGCTGCCGAGCTCGCGGTATCGGCCCACCCACAAATGGGCGCATTGCCGGGACACACCCATCTCCTTGGCGACGTGAGAGACCGGGCGACCGTCTCTGATAATCCGATCGATCAGCAGCTGCCGACCATGAGCCGTCAAACGAGCATTAGCGTGGGACACGAGGACCTCCGTGGAGTGGTGAAGACGTCAGATATCTCCACTAAGCCCGGAGGTCCTCCCAAGCACAAGCCCAGACAGTCATTAACGTGCCCGCCCGGTACA
>NZ_LZTA01000049.1 GCF_001665875.1 Mycobacterium sp. 852002-40037_SCH5390672 | reverse complement strand
GGCAGCGCGCCGTGGAGGCGACCGAGGCCGCCGACGTGATGGTGGTGGTCGGAACCTCGGCGATCGTCTATCCGGCGGCCGGGCTGGCCGAGCTGGCGCTGTCCCGCGGCACCGCCGTCATCGAGGTCAACCCCGAGGTCACGCCGTTGTCGGGCAGCGTCACGATCAGCATGCGTGAGACGGCGAGCCAGGCCCTGCCCGGGTTGTTACAGCGGCTACCGGCCCTGCTGAGCTGATCGGGCCGGCCGGTCAGGGCCGGCGCGCGCGGCCGAGCAGTATCTCCGAGACCGGCATCGGCGCCCAGGCCGGCAGCGTGAATTCCCGCCGCGACGTGTCGATTTCGAATCCGGCCTCGACGATCGAGCGCTCGGTGTCACGATGGGTATGGCAGTTGCCGAACAGTCGCGGCCACACCGTCGCATCGACAAAGCGCTGAAAGCGGCCCCGCGCACCGGCACTGGCGATGTGCTCGAGATAGCGCAGCTCCCCGCCCGGCCGCAGCAACGAGAAAAGGCGCCGCAACACGCCGCCGGGGTCGCGCACCGAGCACAACACCAGCGAGCACACCACCGCGTCGAACGGCTCCCCGCCGCTGAACGCTTCGGCCGTCTCGCCGGTCACAACGACGCGGACGGGCACCGCCTCCGCGGCCGCCCGGGCCTGGGCCGCCAGCCGCGCTTCGGGCTCCATCGCAACGACCTCGTCGACCGAGGCCGGGTAGTAAGGAAAGTTCGTGCCGATTCCCGCGCCGACTTCCAGCACGCGGCCGGAGAGGCCGGCCAAATTCTCCCTGCGCAGGGCGCGGACCGCCTCGGCTTCATGGGTGGCGACTACTGGCCAGATGCGCGCGAAGAAGGGGTTGTCGACCACCGTTGACATAAGTACTTGAACCTTCCGATCCGGATTGAGCCCCACATTAGGTTCTCGACGACGAGAGGGTCCGGGTTAACCGATATTGGGCACGGGCTCGGCGACCACCGGCTCGCGCAGCTCGACGGGTGCCACGGTGGGCTCAAGGTAGTCGACGGTTTTGTCGGCCACTCCCTCGCTGACACCGAACCGGTCGTGCAGCCACGCCAGGGGCTTGGGCGCCCACCAATTCCATCGGCCCATCACATGCATGAAGGCCGGCACGACCACCATCCGTACCAGGGTGGCGTCGGCGAACACGGCAAGGGTGAGGCCGAGGCCGAACATCCGCATGAAGGAAACGTGGGCGGCAATCAGCGCGGCGAACGACATCGACATCACCAACGCGGCCGCGGTGATCACCCGACCGGTGCGGGCGACGCCGAGCGCGACGCTCTCGTCGTTGGCGGCGTGGGCCTGCTTCGCACTCGGTCTCGCCGGTCGGGCGGCGCCGGACGCCAGCCAGTACTCGCGGATCCGGGAGAGCAGGAAGACCTCATAGTCCATGGACAATCCGAAGGCGATGCAGAACAGCAGCACCGGCATGTTGGCCACCAGCGTCCCGCTCGGCGTGGTTCCGAGCGCACCCAGATGGCCGTCCTGGAAGATCCACACCAGCGCGCCGAACGCCGCGGTCAACGACAGGAAATTGCAGGCGAGCGCCTTAACCGGCAGCAGCACGCTTCCGGTGAGCAAGAACAGCAACACGAAGGTGATCGCCGCCATCAACCCGAGGACCAGCGGCAGCCGGTCGGTGACGGCATCGACGCTGTCGCGGTTGACCTGGGCCATCCCGCCCATCTCGACGGATCGGCCCGCGGGTCCGGGCACCGCATGCAACCGCTTGAGCTGGGTGTCGTTCGCCGTCGAAAACAGCGGCGCCGTGCTGCTGACGGTCAGAAAGGCGCTGCCGCCGGCCAGCCCGGCGGCCCCTGCCGGTGGTCCCACCCGGTTACCGGCCGCGAAGGTGCCGCCGGGTGCTGACACCGCCGACACGTCGGCAACCCGCGACAAGTCGGCTGCGTAGGTGTCGAACTCCGCCGGGTTCAGGCCGGTGGCATCGGGGATGACGACGGGCACCGAGGTGGCCGAGTCGTGCGCGAAATCGCTGCGCAGCTGATCACCGACCTGATGCGCCGACGCCGCGCGGGGCAGCACCCGGTCGTCCGGGAACCCCCACGTGACGCGGAGGAATGGGCTCCCGAGCAGCAACAGCAGCGCGACGACGGTCAGGCCGATCGGCGCCCAGCGGCGCATCACGAACCTGGTCGACCGGTACCAGAACAACTGCTGGACGGATTTGTGCACCGGTTCGGGACGACCCAGCTTTCGGCGCAACAGCCGGCGCACGTTCAGTGCGTCCAGCCGGGGACCCAACAGCACGATGGCGGCCGGGGTTATCACGATCGAGGCGACCGCGACGAACGCAACGGTGGCCACGCCGGCGTAGGCGAATGACTTGAGGAAGTACATGGGGAACGCCACCGTCGCCGACATCGACAACGCCACGGTGACCGCGGAGAACAGCACGGTGCGGCCGGAGGTGGCCATGGTCCGGATCAGCGCTTCGTCCCGGTCGTGGCCCTCGGCCAACTCATCGCGATAGCGGCTGACGATCAGCAGCGTGTAATCGATGGCCAGGGCCAGGCCCAGGGCGGTGCTCAGGTTGAGGGCGAAGATCGAGACTTCGGTGGTGAAGGTGATCAGGCGCAACACCGACATCGAACCGACGACGGCCAACGCGCCCAGCGCCATCGGCAACGCCGCGGCCAGCAGCCCGCCGAACACCCAGATCAGCACCAGGAAGCTCAGCGGGAGCGCAATCATCTCCATCACCAGCAGGTCGGCCTGATTCTGCGTGTTGATCTGCGCGTACTGCATCGCCGCGCCCCCGGCGCGGACGGTGATGCCGTCACGGTCGTGGATGAACTGGTCCGCCAACGTCTGGGCATTGCTCTGCGCGTAGTTTTCGCCGCCTTTGAGGTTGACCACGACGAGTCCGGATTTGCCGTCGCGGCTCACCAGCTCGTCTGACGGCCCCGTGGTATCAGAAACAGGCCGGGTCCAGGGCGAGGAGACGTTGTAGACCAGCGGGGACCGTTGCAGCTGGTCGACGAGGGCGGTGCCCACCTTGCGGGCCTGTTCGCTGTTGCTGCCGCCCGGGGCCGTCACCAGAATCAGCACCTGTTGGCCGCTCTGACCGAACTTGTCGCTCAGCACGCTGATGGCGTGCGCCGATTCCGAGTCGGGGTCTTGGAACCCGCCCGGCGACAAGCTCTTGGCGACGGGGACGCCGAAGATGGCGGCGGCGATGAAGACCAGGACACCTATCGCGATGATGCGGCGGGGCGCCCTGATGGCGACTCGGGCGATGTGTTGCAGCATTTCGGGCCCTTCCGCTGCCGGTGCCCCCTCGCGCTGGCCGCTGACGTATCCGCGACAACGTAACAAACGCTAATTTGCACGCGTCAAACAGTGTTCTTCCCTAAACACGGAAGCGACCGCCCGGAACGTTCAACGCCGCGTTTTAAACCGCGCCGACAGTAAGAGTCCGGCCAGAAAAATGTGCCGCAACTAAGCAGCTCACGGCCCAAATCGCCCGGTCGGACGCCGGTCAACCTACCCGCCGGTAAATTGCCAACGTTTTCCGAATCGTGACTCAAAGATTCCTTAATGGTGGCCCATACGCTCAGTGTCATGTGGATCGACGACACAAGTGCCGACGTCATCAAGGTTGACTTCGAAGCCCTCTACCACGGCGACGTGCTGGTGGAAGGCGAGACCTCCGAGCAGTTCGACGAACTGCAAGCGGCGAGCTGAGGCAGACCATGAGCATGCTCGCACGCCTGTTAATGGCCGAACCCAACGTCAGTCGATGGTTCCGCAAGTAACCGTCGCTCCTGGTTGTCACGAAAGCCCCCCGCCGATGCGGGGGGCTTTCGTTTTGTCCGACGGGGTTGCGATCAGCGAGGCGCCATGCGAATGGCGCCATCCAGGCGGATGACCTCGCCGTTGAGCATCGGGTTCTCGACGATATGGACGGCCAGGGCACCGTACTCGTCGGGATCACCCAGCCGGGCCGGGTGCGGCACCTGCTTGCCCAGCGACGCCTGCGCCTCCTCGGGCAACGAACCCAGCAACGGGGTCTTGAACAGCCCCGGCGCGATGGTCACCACGCGGATGAGCTCGCGCGACAGGTCGCGCGCGATCGGCAGCGTCATGCCGACCACGCCGCCCTTGGACGCCGAGTAGGCGGCCTGGCCGATCTGGCCCTCGAAGGCCGCGACCGAGGCGGTGTTGATGATGACGCCGCGCTCTTCTCCGACCGGCTCCGTCTTGGCGATGCGCTCGGCGGCCAGCCGCAGCACGTTGAAGGTGCCGATCAGGTTGACCCCGATCACCTTCTTGAAGCCGTCCAGCGGGAACGGGCCGTCCTTGGACAGCGTCTTGATGGCGTTGCCGATGCCGGCGCAGTTGACGTTGATGCGTAGCGTGCCCATCGACTCCGCGGCGTCCAGCGCGGCGCCGACGGCGGCCTCATCGGTGACGTCGGCCTCGACGAAGCGCGCGCGCTCGCCCAGCTCGCGGACCGCTTCTTCGCCGCGCAGGTCGATCACCACCACCTGGGCACCGCGGTCGAGCAGTCGCTTGGTGGTGGCCAGGCCCAGGCCTGACGCTCCCCCGGTGACGACGGCAACGGCATCTTTGATCTCCATGCGAGTCCCTTCCCTGATTCTGCCGACCAACTTGTTGGTTGGGAACTATACCCAGTCGTTGAGCACCGCTTCGGCGTCGGTCACCGCCGCCGCGGGACGCGGTGTCTCCGGCGCCGTGCGGGAGAACCGCGGTGCCGGCAGCGGCTGCAGGCCACCGTTGACTTCGTAGAACGTGTTCCGCTCCGTGATGTGCGGCTCGGTCTGCACCTCGCCGAACGCCAGCACCGGCGTCACGCACG
This sequence comes from Mycobacterium sp. 852002-40037_SCH5390672, assembly GCF_001665875.1. Taxonomy (GTDB): domain Bacteria; phylum Actinomycetota; class Actinomycetes; order Mycobacteriales; family Mycobacteriaceae; genus Mycobacterium. Next base: position 73,940 of record NZ_LZTA01000049.1, on the reverse strand, counting down.
CGTCGGAGTCGGCGAACACCTTGGCCCAGTGGTCGCGGTCCTGACTGGCGAACTTCTCCGCCAGCACGGCGCGCAGTTCGGGCCAGCGGCTGACATCGTTCTGGCCGGGCAGGTCGGCACCGTCCAGGCCCAGTCCGGTCAGCATGGCTGCGTAGAACGGCGACTCGATGGCGCCGACCGCGACGTAACGTCCATCGGCGCATTCGTAGGTGTCGTAGTACGGAGCCCCACCGTCGAGCAGGTTGGTGCCACGCGCGTCGGTCCACATGCCCGAGGCCCGCATCTGCCACATCATCTGGACCAGCACGCTGGAGCCGTCCACCATCGCGGCGTCGACGACCTGTCCCTTGCCCGAGGTTTGCCGCTCAAACAGCGCGGACAAGATGCCGAGAAGCAAAAACATCGAACCGCCCCCGAAGTCACCGACGAGGTTCAGCGGTGGGACGGGCCGTTCGTTCGCGCGGCCGATGGAGTGCAGGATGCCGTTCAGCGAGATGTAGTTGATGTCGTGGCCCGCCTGCTGGCTGCGCGGGCCGGTCTGGCCCCAGCCGGTCATCCGGGCGTAGACCAGTCGGTCGTTGATCTTGGCGCAGTCCTCGGGGCCCAGGCCGAGCCGCTCGGTGACTCCGGGGCGGTAGCCCTCGATCAGCACGTCGGCTTTGGCGATCAGTTTGAGGACGAGGCCGCGCCCCTCGTCGGACTTCAAATCGGCGGTCACCACCCGCCGGTTGCGCATCATGGCGTCCTTGGCGACGCCACCGGAGCCGCCGGGACTTTTAGCCGGGCGATCGATGCGCACCACATCGGCTCCCAGGTCCCCCAGGATCATCGCGGCGTGTGGGCCGGGGCCGATGCCGGCCAACTCGACGACACGCAGTCCCTTCAACGGTCCAGCCATGATCCACCGACCTTTCGTCCGCTCTGACTCCGTTGACCGTTTGCCACCGAACAACCGGTCGTTCGACATCTTCGCAGCCGTGCCGGAATGGCGGGCACCCCGGTCACTTATGGTGAGCCCATGCCTTCATCCGCGATCGCCACTCTCGCCCCAGTCGCAGGCCTTGACGTCACGCTGTCCGACGGCGTGTTGTCGGTGACCATCAACCGGCCCGACAGCCTGAATTCCCTGACCATTCCGGTGATCACCGGGATCGCGGACGCGATGGAATACGCGGCCACCGACCCCGAGATCAAGGTGGTGCGGCTGGGCGGCGCCGGACGCGGCTTCAGTTCCGGTGCGGGCATCAGCGCCGACGACGTCTCCGGCGGTGGCGGCGTCCCGCCGGACGAGATCATCCTCGAGATCAACCGGCTGGTGCGGGCGATCGCCGCACTGCCGCACCCGGTGGTCGCCGTGGTTCAGGGGCCCGCGGCCGGCGTCGGCGTGTCCATGGCCCTGGCCTGTGATGTTGTATTGGCTTCGGAGAGTGCGTTTTTCATGCTCGCATTCACCAAGATCGGGTTGATGCCCGACGGCGGCGCGTCGGCGTTGGTGGCGGCCGCGATCGGCCGGATCCGGGCCATGCAGATGGCACTGCTTCCGGAACGGTTGACCGCCGCCGACGCCTTGTCCTGGGGCCTGGTCACCGCGGTCTATCCCGCCGACGAATTCGACGCCGAGGTGGACAAGGTGATCGCCCGGTTGTTGGGCGGCCCGGCGGTGGCCTTCGCCAAGACCAAGCTGGCGATCAACGCGGCCACGCTGACCGAGTTGGATCCGGCGCTGCAGCGTGAATTCGACGGACAGTCGGTGCTGCTGAAATCCCCCGACTTCGTCGAGGGTGCAACCGCCTTCCAGCAACGGCGCACCGCCGACTTCACCGACCGCTGAGCCGATAGCGGTCATCGGCCGCGACGCTTAATCACCTCTGGATGCGGTACTCCTCCTCGTCAGACCACTAATGGCTGACGAACGACGGAGAATCGATGCCCGAACAGGTGCGGTGCCTGGTGACCGGAGCGACCGGCTACATCGGCGGGCGCCTGGTGCCCCGCCTGCTGGATGAGGGCCATCACGTTCGGGCCTTGGCGCGCAACCCCGACAAGCTGGCGCAGGTGCCCTGGCGTCAACAGGCGGAGCTGGCACGCGGTGACCTCGGTGATGTCGATTCACTGATCGCCGCGTTCGACGGCAGCGACGTGGTGTACTACCTCGTCCACTCGATGGGCACCTCGAAGGATTTCGCCGCCGAGGAAACCCGCGCCGCCCGCAACGTCGTGACGGCCGCGCGGCGCGCCGGGGTGCGGCGGCTGGTGTATCTGAGTGGGCTGCATCCCGAAAACAGCGACCTCTCACCGCATCTCGCGTCGCGCAAGGCGGTCGGTGACGCGCTGATCGGCTCCGGTGTCGAGACGGTCGTCTTGCAGGCCGGGGTGGTCATCGGCTCGGGGTCGGCGTCGTTCGAGATGATCCGGCACCTCACCGACCGGTTGCCGGTGATGACCACGCCGAAGTGGGTGCACAACAAGATCCAGCCGATCGCGGTGCGCGACGTGCTGTACTACCTGGCCGCGGCGGCGACGGCCCCGGTCCCCAAGTCGCGCACCTGGGATATCGGCGGGCCCGACGTGCTGGAGTACGGCGACATGATGCGCGTCTACGCCCAAGTCACGGGGCTGGGCAATCGCTACCTGTTCGTGCTGCCGTTCCTCACCCCGGCGATCGCCAGCCTCTGGGTGGGCGCCGTGACGCCGATTCCGCCAGGGCTGGCGCGGCCACTGGTCGAATCGCTGGAATGCGATGCGGTGATGCGCAATTCGGACATCGACGGCATCATCGGGCCGCCGCCGGACGGGCTGATCGGCTACCGCCGCGCGGTGGAACTCGCGCTTGCCCGCGCCGCGCGTGGCGTCCCCGAACCCACGTGGTCGTCGTTGCGGTCCGAACCGGCCGCGGCGCTGCCCACAGACCCGGCCTGGGCGGGCGAGATCGTTTACACCGATGTGCGCACCGCCACGACCACCGCCGAACCCGCGAACGTCTGGAAGGCGGCGGAGGACGTCGTAAACTCGCGGGCGGCCGACTGGAAGGTCGAGGAGCGCACAGCGGGAACCTTGTTGCGGCTGCGCTCCACCAAGCGAGCGCCGGGACGAGAGTGGCTCGAGATCGCGGTGACTCGGCAAGACGGCCGCAGCACCCGCTATGCGCAGCGGTCCACCTTTCTGCCAAGGGGCATTCCCGGGCGGGTCTACTGGTTCCTCGTACGGCCGATGCGCACCGCCGCGATGCGCGCGCGGGCCCGCCGGGTCGTCGGTTCGGTCCGACAGTCGGGCGTCAGACCCCGAACATCGGGGGCAGCACAAGAACCATGATCAGGCCCCACACCACGTGGGTGAGTACCGGCGCCAGGATGCCGCCGGTGGCCCGGCGCTCGAACGCGCACACCGTCCCCAAAATGATCGCGGCGAAGCCGAGCATCGGGTTGCCGCTGGCGAGCGTCGCGCACGTATAGAGGACGGTCGAGATCAAAACGGGGTGATAACGGCCCAGGGCGGTATAAAGCGCGCCGCGAAAGAAGACTTCCTCGGCGACGCCGTTGATCAGCGTGATCGCCACGATCACCGGATACCACCCGTGGTGTGCGTAGAGCAGCACCCGGGTTATCAACTCCGCCACGGGTGTGATTTCCCGGGTGATCAGTCCGCCCACCACGAACGCGCCACCGACCAGCAGGCCGACGGCGGTGCCGGTGATGACCGGCCGCTGGTTACGGCCCCGCCAACAGATGCCGCCCAGGTGCAACGGGCCGGAGATCAGCCCTCCGGCGGTCCACACTCCCGCCAGCACCAGCGTCAGCCAGTAGAAGCTTTCATCCCCCGGATGGCGCCGCAACGAGAACCCGAGCACCCCGGCCCCGAGGACCACCGTGATGGCCACGATGACCCGCCGGCGCCGCACGACGGCCGGCGATTCATTGTGGGGCACAGCGACATTGGTGACCGCACGACGTAACTCGGTGAAGACGCCGGTGCGGTACGGGCTCGTCGACTGGCTCATGCGGGACGTACCTTCGGGGTCAGGGCGATCAGGACGTCGAGGCCGGTGCGCACCGCTCCGGCCACCGGTCCGGGAACCCTGTTCACCAGCCCCAGGGTCGGCCGCACGATCGATGGGGTGACCCGCCGCGCGAGTCGGCGGATGCGCAGCGCGTCGCCGCCTGCCCAGGCGGGATCGGTGTTGGCCAGGTCGTGCGGATCGGCCAGGGCGTTGACCGCTCGCGGCCGGTGATTGGACTGGTCGGCCAAGGCCAGGGCGATGGACTCGTCGACGCCGAGCAGGCCCCCGGGCGGGTCGGCAACCCGATCGCGCAGGTTGCTGGCCGATGCCACCATCGGGTGATCCAGCGATTCGACCAGATCACCCGCCAGCCCCTGCGGCACCGGCAGCGCGACGCCCGTGATCAACGACGCCAGCGCGGTGTCGACCCTGCCGACCGGCAGTCCGGTGTGCCAGCGGCCGGAGACGCGCGCATACGACCTGAGCAGGTCCCGGTAAGACGTGGTGTCCGGCCCGGCTATGTCGTACGCCCCGGCGGGCACCACGTCGCGATCGGCGGCGGCGACGAGGTAGTGCAGGACGTCGCGGATCGAGATCGGGTCGATCGGGTTGTCCATCCAGCTCGGGATAGGGATCAGCGGGAAGCGGTCTCCGACGTACCGCATCATCTCAAACGACGTCGAGCCGGCGCCGATGATGATCGCCGCCCCCAGCCACACCAGCTCAGGACCGTCCGGGATGGTGAGCGCCTCGGCCACCTCGGCCCGGCTGGTCAAGTGCTCGGATAGGTCCTCACCGGCGGGCACGAAGCCGCCCAGGTAGACGATGCGTTTCACCCCGGCGTCGCGGGCCGCCGCCGCGAAGTTTGCCGCCGCCATCTTGTCGGCGTCGCGAAAACCGGGTTGTCCGATCGCGTGCACCAGGTAATACACCACGTCCACCGGCCCGCTACCGGCGAACGCGGAGGCCAGCGACGCGGGATCGGCGGCGTCCAGTTTCACCGGTGTGACATCTTCGAACCAGCCGAAACGCTTGAGGCGCGCCGGGTTTCGAGTCGCCGCCACCACCTCGTGCTGGTTGGCCAGCAGCGCCGTGACCAGTCGTGATCCCACATAACCGGTGGCACCGGTGACCAGAGCCCGCATACCCCGACCCTAGCCCGACGACGATGCACGCCGCTCACGGCGCGCGAAGGAGTCGGGCAGTTGCGCCGAGCCCGACGACGATGCACGCCGCTCACGGCGCGCGAAGGAGTCGGGCAGTTGCGCCGAGTGGCCCGACAGCGTGGCGTTCATTTGAACCGACGGCGCGGCGGCACCGTCAGCCCTACGTGGACCGTGGGGGACGCCGTGATTTCGCCGGCTCGACGGGCGTTGCGGTGAAAGATCCGTCCATTGCCGGCGTTGCGGTGAAGTTTCCACCCAACCGCTATACCCAAAGTGACGCCATCCGCGCGCTGACGACATTCGCCGATCCGCCGCCGCGGGGCTCGATCGGGCTGATGATCGCGATGGGGCCGGCGTTCTGCTGCGAGCTGGTGCTGCTGGCCTGGTAGACCTGGTAAAGACTGTAGCCATGTATTACCTGCTGGTGCTGGCGGTCGGGCTCGAGCGCGTGGCGGAGCTGGTGGTGTCGACCCGCAACGCGCGCTGGTCTTTTACGAAGGGCGCCAAGGAGTTTGGCCGATCCCATTATCCGGTGATGGTGGTCATCCACACCGCGTTGCTGGTCGGCTGCCTCGTCGAACCGTGGGCGCTGCACCGGCCGTTCATCGCGTGGCTGGGCTGGCCGATGCTGGCGGTGGTGGTGGCCAGCCAGGCGTTGCGCTGGTGGTGCATCACCACGCTGGGGCGGCGGTGGAACACCCGGGTGATCGTGTTGCCGCAAGCGCCGTTGGTGCGTCAGGGTCCCTACCGCTGGCTGCACCATCCGAACTATGTTGCAGTGGTGGCGGAGGGATTGGCATTGCCGTTGGTGCACACGGCATGGCTGACCGCGGCGCTTTTCACGCTGGCCAACGCCGCGGTGCTCAGGGTGCGCCTGCAGGTGGAGAACTCCGCGTTGGGCTACACGTGACCGACTACGACGCCGACCTGTTGATCGTCGGTGGCGGCCCGGGCGGGCTGGCCACCGCGTTACACGCTCGACGTCTTGGACTTTCGGTGATCGTGGCCGAATCGCGGGAGGACCCCATCGACAAGGCGTGTGGCGAGGGGTTGATGCCCGGCGGACTGGCCGAACTGACGTCGCTGGGCGTGGATCCCGTCGGCATGGCGTTTCATGGGATCGCGTATGTGAGTGAACGCCGGCGGGCGCAGGCTCGCTTTCGCGCCGGGCCGGGTCGCGGCGTGCGGCGCACGACGTTGCACGCGGCGCTGGCCGCGCGGGCGAAAGAGCAAGACACGGACTGGATCCGCACGCGGGTGACAAGTGTGGCGCAAGACGCCTGCGGCGTCTCGGCCGCCGGTGTGCGCGCGAAATGGTTGGTGGCGGCCGACGGACTGCATTCACAAGTCCGGCGCGAGGTCGGAATCACGGCGACGGCGGGGACGCCGCGCCGCTACGGCGTGCGCTGGCACTACCGGGTGCCGGCATGGTCGGAATTCGTCGAGGTGCACTGGTCGCGCTGGGGCGAGGCATACGTGACGCCGGTCGAGCCCGATCTGGTCGGTGTGGCGATCCTGTCGCGCGGCCGGCCGGACCTGGCCTGGTTCCCGCGACTGGCCCGCCAGCTGCACGGTGCCGACACGGGACGACCCCGCGGCTGTGGCCCCTTGCGACAGGTGGTTTCGCGCCGCGTCGCTGGGCGCGTGCTGCTGGTCGGGGACGCGGCCGGTTACGAGGATGCGCTCACCGGCGAGGGCATCAGCCTGGCGCTCAAGCAGTCCGCCGCGGCGGTCGATGCCATCGTCAACGAGACACCGGCCTCATACGAGAAGGCGTGGCACCGGATCACCCGCGATTACCGGCTGCTCACCCGCACGCTGGTGCTGGCCAGCACGCCGCAGCCGGTGCGGCGTGCGGTGGTCCCGGCGTGCACGCTGCTACCCGCTGTGTTCGGCCGCGGCGTCAACATCCTGGCGCACTAGTCCCGATGGTGGCGACCCGCTTGGCCCGGCTGCGGCGCCGGACAGCTAGCGCGCCTTCCAGACCGGCTCCCGCTTCTCGGCGAACGCCAGCGGTCCCTCTTTCGCGTCTTCGGATCTGAGCAGGGCCTTCATCTCGCGCATGGTGCGCTCCCAGCCCGGTTCGTCACCGACGACGACGCCGTCGTCGACGCCGTAGGCAACCCGCTTGCTGGCCTGCACCGACAGCGGCGCGTTGACGGTGACCCGCTCGGCCAGCGCCAGCGCGGCGTCGAGCACCGAGCCCTGCGCTACGACCTCGTTGATCAGCCCCCACTCGCAGGCGGCGGCCGCGGTGAGCGGTTCACCGGTCAGCAGCAGCTGCATCGCCACCTTGCGAGGCAGCTGCTCGGCGATGCGGAACACGCCACCGGCGGCGGCGATCAGCCCGCGCTTGACCTCGGGGAGGCCGAACTGCGCGCTTTCGTCGGCCACCACCAGGTCGCTGGCCAGCGCCAGCTCGGTGCCACCGCCCAGGGCGGTTCCGTTCACCGCCGCGATGGTGGGCTTGTCGACGAAGTGGTGGACGTATCCGGCGAAGCCCCATTCCGGATGGTCGGGGTGATAAAGGTTCTCCCGGCGCGCGATCGCCTTCAGGTCGGCCCCGGCGCAGAACGACTTGTCGCCTGCGCCGGTGACCACCACCGCCCGCACCTCGGGGTCGTGCTGCGCCTCTTCGAGCGCATCCCCGAGGCCGATGCTGACGGCGGCGTTGACCGCGTTGCGGGCTTCCGGCCGGTTGATGGTTATCACCATCACGTTGCCCCGGCGCTCGGCCAGGGCGCCCGGCTCCTGGGTCACAGCAGTTCCACGATGGTGGCGTTGGCCTGGCCGCCACCTTCGCACATGGTCTGCAGACCGTACTGAATTCCCTTGTCCCGCATGTGATATAGCAGGGTGGTCATGATCCGGGCACCGGATCCACCGAGCGGGTGGCCCAGCGCGATGGCGCCGCCGTTGGGGTTGAGCTTGTTCTCGTCGGCGCCGATGTCCTTGAGCCAGGCCAGCGGAACCGGCGCGAACGCCTCGTTGACCTCGTAGGCGCCGATGTCGCCGATGGACAGGCCGGAGCGCTTGAGCACCTTCTGGGTCGCCGGGATCGGCGCGGTCAGCATGATCACCGGGTCGGCGCCGGCCAGCGCCGCGGTGTGCACCTTGGCGATGGGCTTGAGCCCCAGTTCCTTGGCCTTCTCGGCGGACATGAACAGGATCGCCGCCGAGCCGTCGGAGATCTGCGACGAGTTGCCGGCGTGAATCACGCCGTCTTCCCTGAACGCCGGCTTCAGCGAGGCCATCTTCTCCATAGGCGTGCCGCGGCGGATGCCTTCGTCCTTGAGCACCACGTTGCCGTCCTGATCCTTGATACCCACGATCTGGTCATCGAAGGCGCCTGAATCCTGTGCGACAGCGGCTTTTTCGTGCGAGTCGAGGGAGAACTGGTCCAGGGTGGTGCGGTCGAACCCCCACTGCTCGGCGATCATCTCCGCGCCGATGCCCTGGTTGGGGATCCGGCCTTCGTAGCGGTCCAGGAAGGCCTGGGGATACGGCCGACCACCGTTGGCCAGCGACGCCCCCATCGGGGTCCGCGACATCGACTCGACACCACCGGCGACGACGACGTCGTAGTGTCCGGCGATAACGCCGGCGGCCGCGAAGTGGATGGACTGCTGGCTCGAGCCGCACTGGCGGTCCACGGTCACGCCGGGGACGGTCTCGGGCCAGCCGGCCGTCAGCAGTGCGGTGCGGCCGATGTCGAGGGCCTGCTCACCGGCCTGCATGACGCAGCCCCAGATGACGTCGTCGACCAGGCCCGGGTCGACGCCCGCCTTGTCGACCAGGCCGTTGAGCACCTGGGCGGACAGATCCGCCGGGTGCACTCCGGATAATCCGCCGTTGCGCTTGCCGATCGGTGAACGCACTGCCTCGACGATGACGGCTTCAGCCATGGCCTTGTCTCCTTTGACACGTGGACTTTCGAAAAGAGTGGAGTCTTGCGTTGATTGTCAACCAAGGGGTTGGGCGGGCGAAGCCCGGGGGTGCCCCGGGCGCGCTCGGCCATACCGGCGGCTGGAATGTGAACCAGAAATTTGTTCGCGAATCCCGCCCGGATGTCACCATAATGGTTTCGGAGACCGCGTCGTCAATACGCACCTCAGTCGGTAGCGCCGGGAGCGTCGCGGGTCCTCGGACAGATGGGGCGGTCGTGAAGCGGCTCAACGGTATGGACGCGATGCTGCTGTACAGCGAGACCCCGAACCTGCACACGCACACCTTGAAGATCGCGATCGTCGAGGACGCCGACTTCTGCTTCGACACCTTTCGTCGCACCCTGCTGCGCCGACTGCATCTGCTCGAACCGTTGCGCTACAAGCTCGTTGACATCCCGTGGCGTCTGCACCATCCGATGTGGTTGCAGAATTGCGATGTCGACCTTGACTACCATCTGCGCCGAGTTCAGGTACCCGCTCCCGGCGGTCGCCGCGAGCTCGACGAGGTGATCGGCGATATCGCCAGCACGCCGCTGGATCGAAGTCGGCCCTTGTGGGAGTTCCATGTCGCCGAAGGATTGGCCGATCACCGGCTGGCCATCATCGGCAAGATCCACCATGCACTGGCCGATGGTGTCGCGTCAGCGAACCTGCTGACCCGGCTCATGGACGCCGACGGCGCGACCCAGGACGAACGCGACAACGACACCAGCTGCGTACCGCCGTCGACTGCCGAGCTGTTGCGCGCCGCCGGGCGCGACCACGCGCAGCAGATCGCCGCGCTGCCTATGGTGATCACCGATGCGCTTTCCGGCGCACGGCGGTTGCGCAGGCGGGCCCGCGAACGTGGCGAGCAGCCCGACCTTGCCCGGCTGCTGCACGCGCCACCGACGTTCATGAACCACCTGGTCTCCCCCAGGCGGACGTTCGCGACCGCGACACTGTCGCTGGCGCAGGTGAAGTCGGTCGGTAAGCACTTGGGCGTCACCATCAACGACATGGTGATGGCGATGACCTCAGGCGCGTTGCGGGATCTGTTGTTGCGCTACGACGGTAGTGCGGACCGGCCTATCGTCGCTTCCGTGCCTGCCAGCACGAACCGGTCCCCAGACCGGATCAGCGGCAACGAACTCGGCGGCATGGCGGTGTCGCTACCCACGCACATCGGTGACCCGCTGGAAAGGGTGCGACTGACTGCAGTGGCGACGGCCATCGCCAAGGAGAACAACGAGCTGTTCGGGCCGGAGCTGTACGGCAGGTTGATCACCTACCTACCGCCGTTCGCCGCCGCAGGCGCATTCAAGTGGCTGGCCCGCCGGGATGCCCGCAACAACTTGTTCAACATCCCGGTTTCCAACGTGGCGGGGCCGCGCACCCGCGGTCATCTCGCGGGTGCGCCGGTCAGCGAGGTCTACTCGGCCGGTCCGCTGATCGCCGCGTGCGGCATCAACATCACGGTGTGGAGTTACGTCGACCAACTCAACATTTCGGTCATCTCCGACGACCGAACCGTCGAGGATCCGCATGAGGTCACTGACGCCACGGTTCGGGCATTCACCGAGATCAGTGTCGCTGCAGGCGTTTCCGGTGAGCCACAGACGGTTGACACTGCGATGCCCCCGGCCACGCTCAAGCCGTGAGGATCGACTCGTCATCCCAGGACGGGAAAGCGACGCTGGCGAGCCAAACCGTCCAGGGCGGTCTGCATCAGGGTGCGGACGTGTGCGTCGACGTCGGTGACGGCGGGCGTCTCGCCGAATTGGGTGGCGACATCGACGGGTTCGAGGACTTCGCTGACGATCTTGGTCGGCAACGGCAGGTTGGGCGGCATGATCATGCTGAGTCCGAACGGGAAACCCACGGTGATGGGCAGAATGTCGGACCGCCACCGCGACAGGCCCAGGCGCTTCGCCAGCCACGTGCCGCGCGTGAGGAACAACTGGCTTTCCTGCCCACCGATGGAGACGACCGGCACAATCGGCACACCGGCGTCGATCGCTGACCTGACGTATCCGGTGCGGCCGTGGAAATCGATGACGTTCTCCGCCAACGTCGGTCGGTATGCGTCGTAGACCCCGCCGGGAAACACCAGCACCACAGCGCCCGACCGCAGTGCCTGCGCGGTGTTTTTCGAGGTGGCGCGGATGACGCCGAGGCGGGCCAACCACCCCGACATCGGGCCGACGAACATCCCGTCGTGACCCAGCGTGTACAGCGGACGCCCGTAGCCGAATCTGCGGTAGAAGGCCGCGGCGAAGATCAGCACGTCGGGCGTGAGCATGCCGCCGGAGTGGTTGGCGACCACCAGCGCACCGCCGTCGGGCGGTAAGGCCTCGAGTCCACGCACTTCGAAGCGAAACCAACGCCGTGCCAGTGGTTCTGCCGCGGTGACGAAGCGCTCGGTGAAGCCGGGATCCCACTCGCCGAATTCGTGCGCACTCACGAGATCGGGGTGAATTCGAGGTGCAGCTCGGTCAGACCCCGCATCTGCCAGGTCGGTTCGTAGCTGTAGCGGCGGGCGTCCGGCGGCCCGTGCTTGGCCTCCGTAATGCCGATGTCCGCCATCCGGTCGAGTATGCGGTTCAGCGAGATTCGTCCCTCCGCGCGAGCCAGTGGGGCGCCCGGGCACGAGTGATTGCCCCTGCCGAACGCCACATGCTCGCGCACGTTCGGACGGTCGATGCGAAACTCATCGGGCCGCTCGAACTTTCGTGCGTCCCGGTTGCTCGCGCCAGGCAACAGCATCACCGTGCTGCCCGCGGGGATAGCGGTGTCACCGATCGAGGTCGAGGTCCGCGCCATCCGGAAGTGACACTTGACCGGGCTTTCCATCCGCAACGTCTCTTCGACGAAATTCGGAATCCGGCCGCGATCTTCGCGGAGCAGTCGCTGCAGCTCGGGATTCTCGGCGAGCGTGCGCATCCCGAAGCTGAGCAGCTTGGTGGTGGTTTCCTGGCCGGCCGCAAACAGGAACGTCGCCAACCGGACCACGTCGATGACTTCTGGCGTCGACCCGTCGGGATACTTCGCCTGAGCCAGCTCGGTCAATACATCCTCGCGTGGTTGTCGGCGGCGTTCGGTGATATGGGCGGTGAACTTCTCGTCGAGGTATTCCAGCGGATTGTGGGCGCGTGTCATCGAGTCGTCCTCGATCCCGCCTACCACCTTGCCCGAGAAGACTTCCCGAAATTCTTCGTGCTCCTCGGTGGGAACTCCCAGTAGGTCGGCGATCACCAAGCCGGAGAACGGTCGCGCATATTCGTCCAGGAATTCACAGTTGCCGCGGGATCCGAACTCGTCGAGCTGCTGATCGGCGAGTCGCCACATGAAGTCTTCGTTTTCTTTGAGCCGCTTGGGCGTAAGCAGGCGACTGAGCAGACCTCGCGTTCGGGCGTGCTCCGGCGGATCTTGGGTCACGATGTGTTCGCTCATCGGGATTTGTGAGCGATGCTGTTCGATCAAGTGGCCGATGTCGTCGCCCTCGGGCTCGAACGGCAAACCCGAAAACGGGCCGGCTACCGAAACACACGAGGAGAACGCCGGATCTTTGTATACGGCGAGCGCTTCGGAGTGTCCCGTTATCGCCATGACGCCCTGCTCGGCTCGGGGCAGCACCGGGCAACGCGCGCGCAGCTGGTCGAAGTAGGGGTACGGGTCCGGAATCAGGGACGGGTCAGTGAAGAAATCAACGGATTCAAATTCGCTCAACAGGACTCCTAGGCATCCAGGTAACCGCCCCCAACCAACGTCATCCGGGGCGACGCAACCTCTCCTGGTAATCTAGAGCTGAACAAATATTAGGTCAAGCCGATGGGCGCGCGGTGATCGCGCGAGCCACTGCGCGCAGGACCTGTCGCACCGCCGGCGTTTACGACGCGAGTTCTTCGGCGGTGCGTACAGCGTCGGTCACCTGCAGTTCATTTCCGCTGGGGCGACGGCGCATATGGTCCCGAATGTGAGCACTCCTGCACCCGGGCCCGGTTGGTGGCTGGCGTCAGACGGCAAGTGGTACCCCCAGCGATGGGAGAGCACCTTCGTCTCGCATACGCATGACTCCTTGCAAACGGTTTTGGACGAGGCGAACCGCCTGACGACGACCTACGGCGAGCAGGGGTGGGAACTCGTGGGGTCCTCGGTGCAACGCACCCAAGTTGCCCATCGCTTCAAGGAATACGATGGCGGCGGTGACCACTATTTCGAGTGGAGCATCGTCTGCACACTGAAGCGTCCGCTGCCACCCGGCTAGCGCGGCGAGGGCGTTTCATCGCGACCCCCGACGACGGCTGCTACGCGTCAGCGTCAGTCGGGGCGCTACCCGGACAATCGCTGCAGCATCCCTGGCAGGCCCGGCACGTCGAGCGTGTGCACAAGCGCGGTGCGGCCGGCGACAGTCATCATCAGCGCAGCCACCGGTCCGCGAATTTCCGCGCCGCTCCCCCACACTTGGCCAACATCGCTGGCGTGCAAGCTGATTCCACGCAGTCGACCGAGCGGGACGAAGCCGAACCGCCACCAGCCGGTCAGGAAGTCCATGGCCAATGCTGCTCGCTGTGGATCGGGTTGAAAGGGCAGCCCGAGAGGGATCCGGATGTCACCGCTGTGTACCAAGACATCCGCGAGCGGGTCCAACGGTCCGAATAGCGGCGGATCGATCCGGCGATCCGCGCATTGGCGCAAACCGGCTACGATCTCGGCGGCCGGCAATTCGGCACGACGGCGCGCCAATTCGTCGATCGCGCGAGCCATGCTCCCACGACGCAGGGCGAGCCGCAGGAACGTGAGGGTCCCGTCGGTGGCGGTGCTGACCGCATGAGCGGCCACTGTCTTGACATCCCAGCCCGCACACAGGCTCGGCGTGGCCAGCTGCGCGGCTTGCAATCCGTCCAGCAGACTCGCGATGCGACGCCGCTCGTCGGAGACGGCGGCGAAGACAAATTCGCGGTCGACATGCATCGGCGATAGGCGTTCGCTACGAAATGGCCGCCACGGTCGCGATTAAGCCCGAAAAGCGCGACCCTGACGGCAATCTCGTCGGAACGTTTTTAGCCGGCTGGGTATGCGACCGACTTGATCTCGGTGTACTGGTCGAATCCGGCCACGCCGTTCTGGCGCCCCACGCCGCTTTCCTTGTAGCCGCCGAAGGGCGTGTCGGCACCGTAGGGGGCACCACCGTTGACGCCCATGAAGCCGGCCTTGATGCGGCGGGTCACCGACAGCGCACGCTCGAGGGAACCGGCAAACACGTTGCCGGCCAACCCGTAGACGCTGTCGTTGGCGATCCGGATCGCGTCCTCCTCGTCGTCGAACGGAATGACCGAGAGCACCGGGCCGAAGATCTCCTCCTGCGCGATGGTCATCTTGTTGTCGACGTTGGTGAAAAGCGTTGGCCGGATGAAGTATCCCTTGTCGAAACCGGTCTCCGCGCCGGGGCCGCCGACCAGCGCCGTGGCGCCCTCTTCGACACCCTTCTTGATGTACTCCGTCACGCGGTCGAACTGTCGTTGCGAGATCACCGGCCCACACAGCGTTCCCGGGTCCTGCGGGTCCGCGCATGTCACGTTCTCGTAGATGTTCTTCAGGATCTCCACGCCCTCGTCGTAGCGGGACCGCGGCAGCAGCAGCCGGGTGGGGTTCGCGCAACCCTGACCGGCGTGCATGCACGGCGCAATGCCGACCATGCATGCCGTGCCGAAGTCCGCGTCCTCGAGGACGATGGTGGCCGACTTGCCGCCGAGTTCCAGGAACAACCGCTTCATGGTCGCGGCGCCCTTTTCCATGATGCGCTTGCCCACCACCGTCGAGCCGGTGAATGAGATCAGGTCGACCTTCGGCGACAGCGTCAGCTCCTCACCCACGAAGTGGTCCGACGCGGTGACGACGTTGACCACCCCGGCGGGGATGTCGGTCTTCTCGGCGATCAGCCGGCCCAGCCGGGTCGCGTTGAACGGCGTGTTCGGTGCAGGCTTGAGCACCACCGTGTTGCCGGTGCCCAGCGCCTGGCCCAGCTTGTTGATGGTGACCTCGAAGGGGAAATTCCACGGCACGATCGCGCCGACGACTCCGACCGGTTCCCGCCACACCTTGCGGGTGGTCAGCGTCCCGGTCAGGCTGATCACCTTGTCGCCCAGGTCGGTCTCCCACGCGTATTCGTCGATCAGCCGGGCGGGGTACTTCAGCCCGTCTTCCAGCGGGGCGTCCAGCTGAGGTCCGAAGGTGATGGCCCGGGGCGAGCCGACCTCGAGGATCAGCTCCTCGCGCAGCTCGTCGATCTCGGATTCGATCGCCTCGTGCAGCTGCAGCAGGCAGCGCTTGCGCAACTCCTTGTTGGTCGACCAGTCGGTCTCGTCGAAGGCGCGCCGGGCGGCGTCGATGGCCCGAAGCATGTCCTCCTTCGAGGCGTCGGCGACCTCGCCGAGCGGCTCCTCGGTCGCCGGATTGATGTTCGTGAAGGTGCCGGCCTGCCCGTCGACGAGCTTGCCGTCGATCATCATCTTCGGCTCGAAGCGGACCTTTACAGCCTCAGTCATATCTGTCACTCTCTTCTGGGTCGTTGAGGGGCTACGGAGAGCCTTACCGGAAACTAGCCGATTGGCAAGTAGAGCCGCGGCGGGGGCCGGTTATTGGGCGTCGAACAGCACCGGAACCGACGTCGGTGACCGGAAGACCTGGCCGCGGATGTGGGGGTCGTCCCCGTCCGGGTCCAGCCGCAGATTCGGCAACCGGTCGAGCAGAAGGTTGATGGCGGTGCGCATCTCGAGCCGCGCCAGGTGCATGCCGAGGCAGACGTGCACGCCGTGCCCCCAGGCCAGGTTGCTCTTGGGCGAGCGGAAGATGTCGAACGAATCGGGGTCGGGATAGCGGTCTTCCTGCCGGTTGGCGCTGCCCAGCATCGGCATCACACTTGAGCCGGCCGGGATCGGCACCCCGCCGAGTTCGGTGTCTCGGGTGGCGACCCGGGTGATGGTCAGCAGCGGCGGTTCCCATCGCACGCCCTCCTCGATGGCCTGCGGCAGCAGCGAGCGATCCGCGCGGATGGCGTCCAGCTGCTGCGGGTCGGACAGCAGCCCGAGCAACAGGTTGCCCAGCGCCCGGTAGGTGGTCTCCACTCCGGCGGGCAGCAGCAGGCGCAGGAACGAGTAGATCTCCTCGTCCTCGAGCTTCTCGCCGTCGATCTCCGCCTGGGCCAGCGCGCTGATCAGATCGTCCTTGGGCTCGGCTCGGCGGGCCGCCAGTATCGGCGCGAAGTAGTCGCACAGCGCGGCCGAGGCCGCAAGACCGCGTTCTGGATTGAGGATCCAGCTCAGCAGCGAGATGGACCAGCGCTGAAACTGCGGGTAGTCCTCCTGCGGCAGGCCCAGCAGGCCGGCGATGATCTGACTGGGATAGTCGAAGGTGAATTCCTTGACCAGGTCGGCCTTGCCCTTCGCGGCGAACTTGTCGATCAGGCTGTTGCCCACGCGTCCGACCAACTCGTCCTCCCAGCGCGCCAAAGCCTTCTGCGAGAAGGCCTTTGACACCAGCGACCGCAACCGGCCGTGCACCGGCTCGTCCATGCCGAGCATGACCCGCTCCCCCAGCACAGGTCCGAATGCCGCGATGACGGCCGCCGAGGAGAACGTCTCGTTGTCGCGCAGCATCTGCTGGGCTTCCTCGTAGCGGTAGACGATGAAGACGGGCTTGGATTCCTCATGCGGCATCCCGGAGGTATCCAGGCGCTGGATGGGTTCCTCGCGTCGCAGCCGGGCCAGTTCGGTGTATGGGTCGCGCACGTCCCCCGAAACGGCGTCGTCGAAGGCGCCGAAGTCTTCCAGATCGTCGAAAAGTTGTTCCATGATTGCCCCTTTTAATCCCCTTGCTGTGCCGCATGCTTTTGCGACGAGAACCGTCCGGCCACTGCGGCCAACTGCTGCAGCACCGGCTGCGGAAGAACACGAGCGACGAACACCATCGCCTTTTGGGCCGTCGTCAATGGCCAGGCCCCATCGCGCATCGACCCGTGTCGCGGTATGCCCAGCACGATCCGCGACATGTGGTGCATACCCGACGCCGGCAGAATCCTGTTGGCCACCAACAGCATCGAGGCATCCGGGCCGACGCCGCGGCGGCGAAATGCTCCCCGATCGTCGATCGCCTTGAGCAGGCCGTCGGTGAATCGCTCGGGTGGCCGCGCCATTTTCATCGCGAAGCGCCCCCGGCTGTTCATGGTGTTGTGCAGCCGGGCGTACGGGCCGTTGAAGTTCCGGTCATCGGTGGTGCCGGCGTCGGTGATGATCGCGGTGTCATACGTACCTGCCACCACGACGGTCACACCGAGGCCGAACGGCGCAATCTCGCACGCCATCGATTCCCCCCACCGCTCCAGCGCTCCCTTCGCCGCCGAATACGGCGCGGTGGCGGGCTGGCCCCGCACCCCGGCCGCGCTGGACACCAGGACGATTCGCCCCTGGCCCGCCGCCCGCATCGACGGCAGCAGAGCCTGGGTGAGCGTGACGGGCCCCAGGACGCTGGTGGCGAGCATGCGTTGCCACAACGCCATATCGGTCTCCTCCACCATGCCGGCGGCCGAGATTCCCGCGTTGTGCACCAGTGCGTACGGTGCGCCCACCGCTTCTTCGATTGACTTCGCAGCGGCGGCGATCGATGCGGAGTCGGTCAGGTCGAGCTGGACACCGATCAACCGTTCATCGTCGGGCCCGGCACCGGTTGCCTGCCGCAGCAACGGCATTGCTTGGTCGGGTGTGCGCATGGCCGCGACCACACGCCACCCCTCCCGATACAGCCGCACCACCGAGGCGAAGCCCAATCCCCGAGACGCCCCGGTGATGACGGCCGTGCGCGGCTCAGCCATTTTTGCCCGCCGTCGCGCATGCGCCGTCACCAGGTGGCGGGGGATCGACATGGGGCCGTCCGTTGGGCTCGCCGCTCGCCCACGTCGACCAGATGCCGACCGAGTACGGGCCCTGCGCGCCGGCTTTTTCGTAAAACCCCTGCGGGTCATATACTTTGGCTTCGGGATATGGCCACGGGCAGGCCACCGAGGTGGCGGCATGACTGACCTTGATGACCCAGAACCAGCCACCGTAAGCGAAATAGGACACGTTGATGATGACGAACATCACCAGGAATGTGCCCAGCACCGGTCGCGTCGGGAACAACTTCGCTTTGGCCGCAAGCTTTTCCGCGACCGACTTACCGGTATCGTCGCGGTAACAGAGGATCGCAGCCGGCACCATGACGAAGCACACTGAGAACGATTCCCAGATCAGCGGGAACTGGAAGGTGGTGCCGGTGAACACCGATCCCCAGGGGATCACCTGCGAGTAGATGTACATGCCCCAATGGATCAGGATGTTTTCCAGGAAGGCGTCGAAAATGAAACCGATCACCAGGGTGATCAGACCCAGGCTGACCAAGGGATGCCGCGACACGTAGCTCGTGGGCCCGTACTTTGCCTGTAGCTTGCGCAGCAGCCAGACGGCGGGGAAGTAGGGGCCGAAGTAGAACATCACGTAGCCGAAGACCACGAACGGTTCGACCGTCGGCGACAACGACACCAGCGGCCAGGATTCCGGCCAGTGAACGAGATCGGGGTTGTAGACCGCGAACGGTGACCAGTTCATGATCGGGTCCTGCCACACGATCAGCGTGGTACACAAGAACATCAGCATCACCGGGCTACCGGGATTCCGGCGCCACCCCCTGATGAAGACGATCAACAGCACGATCAGCGCCACCACCGTGGCGGCATCCAGGAAGGTGATGTAGTCCAGCCCGAACGAGAACTTCACCGGGCGCGGCCGCCCCTGCACGTTCGGGTTCGCCACGCGAGGGTCAAGGGCCACACGGCAGTTCGCGATGAAGAACAGCGCAAACGCCGCCAGGGCGGCGCCGGCGATCCAGCCGCCCCAGCCGCGCTTGCCTTTTCGCTGTGGGACGGCCGTTTCATCCTGCGCGACAGGCGGCGTCGGCTGTTCCGTAGACGGGTTCGTGCCCAAGAGTCAGCCTTCCTCTCCGAAGCGATCGACCAGATGCGAATTGACCCCGTCCGCGTCGAGCGTCCGTGCCACCAGATAGCCGGAGCCCATCCATGCGCGGCGCGTCCATTTACCGAAGGACACGCGGGTGCCGGGGGCGCCCGAGGCGGCGGGCATCATCTTCACCCGCTCCAGGGCCTCTTTTACCCCGCGAGGGCTGAGCGGGTGGGCGTCGGTGAACGCGCGCACAAGTGTCGCGGCGACGTCGCGGTTCACCACGGTCACGCAGAACTCGGGGCGACTGCCGTTGTACTTCTTCGCGTAGCTGTCGAGGAAGTCCTGGCCGATCTGGTTCGCCTCGTCGTACTGGTCGACACCGGTCCAGCCCATGAACGCATTCCACATGATCGGATTAACCCAGGCGTTCTGCCACGCGGTGGTGGTGAAACGGGGCGGGTCCCAACCGAGGGTCTCGAGCGCCGGGTTGATGAACACGATGCCGAAGCCGAAGCCCAGGTGCACGATCGCCTCGGACTTTGCCTCATGAAGCGTCTGCACCGCAGCGTTGATGTCCTGAGCCGTCTGGGCGATGGAAACTTCCGCCACGATGCGAATGCCCTTGCGCCGACACGCACTTCGCAGGTTCTTCAGGTAGCTCTCCCCGATGAGGCTCTGCTCGACCAGAACCCCGATCTCGGCGAGTCCGCGTTTGGCGATGAGATCGGCCAAAAAGATCGGCTCATCGGTCATCGACCCCTGGGGAAAGGCGAATGTCCACTCACCCAGCCAGTCGTCGGTGCCGGTCACGCTGATCGCGGGCACCTTGAACCGTTCCTCGATCGCTTCTCGCAACGGCACGCAGTTATCGGTGATGTTCGGACCGAAGACAACGAGGCAGCCCTCGTCGACCAGTTCGCCATATGCGTCGATCACCGCCTTGACCGAACCCTTGGGCAGGCCCTCCACCTCCCGGTAGATCATCTGCACGGAACGGTCCATCAGGCCCTGGGCGACCGCCTCTTCGAAGATGAGGTCGAAAGTCTGGGTGAAGGAGGCGAACAGCTCCTCGGGAAAGCCCGGCGGGAGCGTGAAGTCCATCAGATAGCCGACCTTGATCGGCTCTGCGCTGCTCTCGTAGGACATCCGACCTCCCAGGGACAAATTCGCGCGCGCCGGTCTAGAAAACCTAATATTTGTTCTGACCCTAGCGGGGGCGGTATGCAGCGTCAATCATCGGACCCGTCTGACCCGTCCGTCCCGAGGTAAATCTGGATCATTTCGCCCAGCGCCTTGCCGACCGCGACGTCGTCGGTCAACGGGCCCGCGATCGCGGCCCGCGCCGCGTCCCGCATGCTCAAGCCCTCGGCGACTAGCCTGCCGGCGGCGATCAGCACCCGCGTCGACGCGACCTCACGCAGGCCGCCGGTTTCCAGCCGGCGGATGGCCTGCCCGAATCGGACCAGCTCGGTCGCGGTGTCCCCGTCCACGCCCGCCTCGTGTGCAACGATGCCCTCTTCGATATCGGCTGTGGGGAAATCGAATTCGATGGCCACCATCCGCTGCCGTGTCGAATCCTTGAGATCCTTCAGCACGCTCTGATAACCGGGGTTGTAGGACACCACCAGGCCGAACCCGGGCGCCGCGTCCAGCGTGACGCCCAGTCGCTCGATGGGCAGCTGTCGCCGGTGGTCGGCGAGCGGATGTAGCACGACGGTGGTGTCCTGCCGGGCTTCCACCACCTCGTCGAGGTAGCAGATCGCTCCTTCCCGCACCGCCCGGGTCAGCGGACCGTCCGCCCACACCGTCTCGTCACCGCGCAGCAGATACCGGCCGACCAAGTCCGCGGTGGTGAGGTCGTCATGGCAGGCGACGGTGATCAGCGGCCGGCCCAGGTCGTGGGCCATCGCCTCGACGAATCGGGTCTTGCCGCACCCCGTCGGACCTTTCAGGACCAGCGCCAGGCCCTGGCGGTAAGCCGCCTTGAAAACGGCCTCTTCGCTGCCCACCGCTTGGTAGTAGGGCCGCACTTCTTCCTTTCCGTCCGCTTCGGACGGACCGCCGTTGAAGTAAGCAAGCCCGGATTCGTTGGCCATAGCTTCCCTTCTGCTACCTCCGGCGATTGGAGCCTAACCGGAACAGATGTTTGTTTCAAGTGCCCCGATGGGCGGCGCCGGAGCTCTCGCGCACCAACTGTGTTCTGGCACTTGGCATCACCGACACCCGACGGCGAACTTCCGCTGAACGCAATGCGGAGCGAAACAGCGGCCCGATCACCCCGGCGAGCTGATCCGGGCGCGCGACCGTGGCGTGCGCGGTGCTGCCGAACACTCTGCGCAGCGACTGCACGTCGGTACCGGCGCCGATCGTCAGGCATACGCAGCCGGTCCCCCGGCGGCGGGCCTCGGTCAGCGCGCGGCGCGCGTCCGCGGCACCGTAGGCCCGTTCGTAGCCGTGGTCATAGGCCAGTCCGTCGGAGAGCACCACCAGCAGCCGCCGTGCCGTACCGCCGCGTGCCTCCAGGGTCGCCGAGCCGTGACGGATCGCCGCGCCGAGGCGTGAATACGCACCGGGTTCCAGGCTGTTGAGCCGCCTGATCACCTGGGCGTTCAGCTGCTCGTCGAACCGCTTCACCGGCACCACGGTCACCGCGCGTCGCCCCTGCGAGTAATAGGCGTACAGCGCGACTCGGTCACCGAGGTCGTGCAACGCCACGGTCAGGTTCGCGACAGCCGCACGCTGTTGTTCGTGCACCGTTCGCCCGGCGGTTCCGGGTTCGGCCGCCGAGCCGGACACGTCGAGCAGGAGCAGCACCGACAAGTCTCGTCGACGCCGCAGGCTGTCGAGGTACACGGCCTCGTCGGGCACCGACCCGGCCCGCACTTCCACCCGGGCTTCCACGGCCGCGTCGATGTCGATGTCGTCGCCCTGCGACTGTCGATGGCGACGGTGCAGACCCATGCCGAGCCGCGACAACGGCCGCCGTACGCCGACGGCGTCGTCGATGGCCTGGGTGGCCGACGCCTTGATCTGTGGCTCGACCTCACGCACCGTGCACCACGCGGGCCGGTAGCTCTTGCGCGCGACGTCCCATTCCGGATACTTCACGCCGTCCGCTGCGGTTTGCCCATCGTGATCGGCGTCGCCGTCGTCGTCGCCGGAGGTCGACGCCAGCGATGCGACGGCGAACACACCGCGCTTGCCGGAGTTCGTGCGGTGGGTCGGGTTGTCGGCACCGGGCGGGCCGCCGCCACGCCTGCGCGACTCCTTCCTTTTTGAAGAGAGCATTTTCTTCAACCACTTGCCGATGAATCCGCCCCCTCCGACCGGGCTGGTGAACAAGTCGGGATCGTCGGAGTCGTCAACCTCGCCGTCGTCGAGCTCCTCGAGTTCCTTTGTGCCGCCTGGGTTATGCGGGTTTCGCGGGACGTGCTGGGCGTCGGTCTGCTCGTGCTGCTCGGCCGCCCGGGCGGACGCGGCCATCACCTTGGCCGCGCGGATCACGCCGAATTCCGGTGGTGCGCCGGGGATCGTCGCGCGCCCCGAGGCGATCCTCAGCGACGTCGCGGGCGAGTCACTGCGACCGGCGATGTCGCGGTCGCCGACCGACGCCAAGACGCCCGGCAGCAGCTCGGCGTTGCTCACCAGGGCGCGGTGACCCTCGACCGCCAGATAGCGTCTGGCCACCCGCGGGTGGCGGACCAAGGCGCCCACAACGTCGGGATCCAGGCTGCCGGCCGCGATCATCGACGCCTGCACGGCAACCGACTCGAGCCGGGAGCGGGTCCGTGCGGCATCGACATAGATGGTCTGGCCGTCCGTCCAGGCGGGCTCGCCCGGCGGCAGTTCGACGACCGCCACCGCCCGACCGGCGAGTGCCGAGGCGAGCATGCCGAGTCCCTGCACCCGGCCGGCCCGGGGGTCGTCCCCCACGTTCAACCTCCGACTTGTTGACCAAATATCTGTTCCACCGTAAAGTCCGGCTGCACAGCAGTCAATGAGTCAGGAGCACACGATGATTGACTTCACCGGCCGGATGGCGGTGGTGACCGGGGCCGGTCGCGGACTCGGTCGGCTGTACGCGTTGGAACAGGCCCGCCGCGGTGCGGCGGTGATGGCCAACGACCCCGGCGACCCAATGCGGGGCGACGGTGCGGACAGAGGCGTCGCTGACGATGCGGTCGACGAAATCCAGGGGGCCGGTGGCACCACTCGCGGCGTCGCGCATGGCGGCCAACGTCATTGACCAACTATCTGCTCAACCGTAGAGTCCGGCTTGGTCACAGGGTTTTCAGACGCTAAAGACAAGAGAAACGTGGACTTTTCCTACCCGGCGGACGTGGAACAATTCCGCATCGAGCTACGTGACTGGCTGTCGGAGAACCTGACCGACGAGCTGGTGGCGGCCCGCCGGTCCACCGGCCGCGACGACGCCGCGTTCGAGATGCTTCGCGCGTGGAACGCGACGATGGCCGATGCGGGATGGGCCGCCGTGTCCTGGCCACCTGAATACGGCGGGCGCGGCGCGACGGTGCTCGAACAACTCGTCTACACCGAAGAGACCACCCGAGCGCGAGCTCCGATGCCGCTCAACGTCATCGGGCTGAACAACATCGCGCCGGCCATCATGCAATACGGCACCGAACCCCAGAAGCTCACACTGCTCCCCCGCATGATGCGCGCCGACGACATCTGGTGCCAAGGGATGTCGGAACCCGAAGCGGGGTCCGATCTCGCCGCGCTGCGCACCCGCGCCGTGCCAGACGGTGACGACTTCGTCGTCAACGGCCAGAAGATCTGGACCTCGCTGGGGCATCGGGCCGACTGGTGTCAGCTCTACGTGCGCACCGATCCCGACGCGCCCAAGCACAAGGGGATCTCCTGCCTGATCGTCGACATGACGCTGCCGGGCATCGAAGTCCGCCCGCTGGTCACGCTCAACGGCGACGCCGATTTCGCCGAGGTGTTCTTTCACGACGTGAGGGTGCCGGCGGACGCGTTGCTCGGGCCGCTCAATGCCGGCTGGCAGGTCGCCACGACGACGCTCAGCCACGAGCGTGCCGGGGCCGCCAGGCTGTACGCGGAGATGCAGGTCCGGCTCGAAGAGCTGGTCAACGATCTCGCCGCGGCCGACACCGGGTCGCTGGAAGATCCCGTGACACTGCGGCGTCTCGGCGAAATCGCCGTCCGCATCAAATATCTCGAGGTCCTGTGTCAGCGGTCGATCTCGGCCACGATGCATGGTGGTGATGCGCTGGGATCGGCCAGCCTTGCCAAGACCGTGTGGGGTGAGATCGGCCAGGACCTGGCCGCGCTGGCCTTTGACGCGCTGGGTACCCGCGGGGTCGGCGCGCCGTGGGCGAACTACCGTCTGACATCACGGTCGCTGACCATCGCGGGCGGTACCACTCAGATCAACAAGAACATCACCGCGCAGCGGGTGCTGGGGTTGCCACGCCAATGAACCTCGAACTCACCGACGAGCAGGTGGCGCTGCGCGATACCACGCGGCGTTTCCTCGCCGAGAAGGCACCGATTTCGCAACATGTGCGGGCGCTGCTCGACGATCCGGCCGGCACGGACGAGGCGGTGTGGCGCGGTCTTGCCGATCTGGGAACCACCGGTCTGCTGGTGCCCGAGGAGTACGGCGGCGCCGGCATGACCATGGTCGAGGCCGGCATCGTTGCCGAAGAGCTTGGCGCCGCGCTGCATCCGGGTCCGTGGTTGTCGACCGCAGTGGCCGCCCCACGGGCACTGACCCGACTCGGCACCAACGACATCGCGCCGGAGTTGTTGCGCGGCATCGCGGCCGGCACCATGGTGGCCGCCGTCTGCTTCCCGGATTCGACCAATGCCCCGGTCACCGCGAGCCGGCACGACGCTGCAATCGTGTTGCAAGGCGAGATCACCGGTGTGCCCGACGCCGCGGCCGCCGATGTTCTGCTCGTGGTCGCGGAAGATGCCGACGGCACTGCACTTTTCGCCGTGCGAACCGATGCCTGCGGAGTTTCCGTCGCGCCCGAGCACGGTATCGACCAAACCCGCAAGCGATTCCGCGTCACGTTCGACGCGGCATCCGCGCAACGACTGGGCACGGCATCCACGGACGACCTGTCGGCGGTGATCGACGACGTGCTGATCGCCGCGGCGGCCGACGCGCTCGGCGCCGCGCGCGCCATCATGGACCTCGCCGTCGAATATGCAAAAACCAGAACACAATTCGGCCATCCGATCGGCTCCTTCCAGGCCGTCCAACACTTGTGTGTCGACATGTACGAGACCGTCGAGCTGGCCCGCAGCGGTGTGATCCACGCATTGTGGGCCAGCGACGCGTTTGCGGGAGCCGACGGTCAATCCGGTGAAGAGCGGCATCTTGCCGCGCTGCGGGCGAAGGCGTTCGCCGGCCGACTGGCCACCGTGGGTGACACCGCCATCCAGGTGTTCGGCGGGATCGGCTACACCTGGGAGCACGACGCTCACCTCTACCTCAAACGCCTGCTGAGCTGGAGCGCGTTTCTCGGTGGACCCGACCAGTACCTCACCGGACTCGGTGCGCGCCTTGCCAAGAGAGGTCGTCGGTGACGGAGATCGAGTACCTACAGACCGCGACCCCCTCGGCTCGTAAGTCACTCGACCTCGACACGCCCGTCGGCCCCGGCGACACTCGCTCTAGAATGGGCTTTCACCGCTTTGTGCAGCGCATTCATCGCGCGCAGTCTGATAGCCTCTAACAAAGATTTGGTTCGGCAAAGAGAGGACGAATGCGAATGTTCGCAACCCCGCAGTCGTCCGGATTTGCACACCGCTGACCATGGCGAAAGCCGAGTCACTGCGGGCCAGCAGCACAGCCGATTCTCCGACGCGCCGCGCCGAGATCCTCGCCACCGCGGCGTCATTGATCGCATCCTCGGGATTGCGGACGTCGCTACAGGAGATCGCCGATGCCGCCGGCATTCTTCCCGGCAGCCTGTACCACCATTTCGAGTCCAAAGAGGCCATCCTCGTCGAGCTGATCCGCCGCTATCAGGACGACCTGGAGCGCATCGGGCGATCGGCGCAGGCGAGACTGGATGAACCCGACTCACGCCCGGTCGCCGAACAGATCATCGAACTCGGGTCGGCGATCGCCAACTGCGCGGTCGAACACCGCGCCGCATTGCAGATGTCGTTTTATGAGGGGCCGAGTACGGATCCGGAACTGATCAAACTGACCCAGCAACGGCCCGTGGCGATACAGGAGGCGATGCTGCAGACGCTGCGCGCCGCCCGCTGGAGCGGCTACATCAAACCCGACATCGACCTGCCGACGTTGGCCGACCGGATCTGCCAAACCATGCTGCAGGTCGGGCTTGATGTCATGCGCCACAAATCTCCCGCCGACCAGGTGGCCGGACTGTTGTGCCGAATCATTCTGCAAGGCTTGGCGACTCGGCCACCAACCGACTCGGCGCTGGACCGGTCGAAAGCCTTCACCGCCGCCGATGACGTCATCGCGACCTGGTCCGACGACAGTGATGCGGACCCGAGCGACAAAGCGGCAGCGGTGCGTGCGGTGGCACGAACCGAATTCGGTCGCAGGGGATATGAAGTCACCACCATCAGGGACATCGCCTCGGCGGCCGGCCTCGGCACCGGGACGGTGTATCGGGTGATCGGATCGAAGGACGAACTCCTCGCGTCGATCATGGAATCCTTCGGCAGGAAGGTTGAGGCGGGCTGGGTCAACGTCCTGCGCGCGGATGCCACACCGATCGAAAAGCTGGACGCGCTCAGCTGGGTAAACGTCAACGCGCTCGACCGGTTTTCCGACGAGTTCCGGATTCAGCTGGCCTGGATGCGCCAATCACCGCCTGACACGCCCAACCCGGGTTGGCTCTACGCCACGCGGCTGAGGCAGATGAAAACGCTTCTTTCCGAGGGGATCCGGTCGGGTGAGATAGGGGTCGACGCACCGTCCACCGCGATGCTGTCCCGCTGTGTCGTCGGCCTGCAGTGGATACCGGAGAACATCCTGCGAGACGTCGGCACCCGCGCGGGTTTGGTGCACGCTCGCGACACCGTTCTGCGCGGCGTCGCGGTCCGCGGCACGTAAGTCTGAATAAGTGGCCCCGGTATTGAACCAAATAACTGTTACCCATACAGTTGAGCAGTTAGAACCGCGTTGGCATTATCCGAGAAGGGGATTTCCATGACCATTGTCGATCGGTTGCGCTACGACGGCAAGCGCGCTCTCGTTGTCGGTGGCGCGACTGGCATGGGCGCCGCCGCGGCCAAGTCAGCGGCCGAGCTGGGGGCTGAAGTGATCGTGATGGACTACGCGCCGGTGAATTACGACGTCGCCAAGTCCATCCAGGTCGACCTGCGTGACACCGCGTCGATCGACGCCGCGCTCGAACAGCTGGACGGTCCGATCCACGCCGTGTTCTCGGCCGCCGGCATCGCCGACGGCACCACCGACCTGATGGCGATCAACTTCCTCGGCCACCGCCATCTCATCGAACGCCTGCTCGAGAAGAACCAGCTGCCCTCCGGTTCGGCGATCTGCTTCATCTCCTCGGTCGCCGGGATGGGCTGGGAAAGCGACCTGGACTTGCTGACCGAGTTCCTGGCCACGCCGGACTTCGCGTCGGCGCAGGAGTGGGTCAAGGCGCACGAAGCCGAAGGCATCATCCACTACGGCTTTTCCAAAAAGGTCGTCAACGCCTACGTCGCGACCCAGGGCTATCCCCTGCTCAAGAAGGGCATTCGGATCAACGCGATCTGCCCGGGTCCCACCGACACCCCGCTGGCCCAATCCAACGCCGACCTGTGGCTGACCTTCGCGCAGGACTACCGCGACGAGACCGGCTCCAAGGTGCACACCCCGGAGCAGATGGGCGACGTGATGGCGTTCCTCAACAGCGCCGCCGCGTTCGGCGTCAGCGGCATCACGCTGTTGGTCGACTACGGGCACACGATGGCATCGCTCACCAACGCCTACCCGCCGGGCAAGCCGATCATCGACATCATCATGGGGCGGGTCAAACTTTGACGTCGGTACCGTCGCAGACATGGCACGCATCATCGTCTTCGGCGGGCACGGCAAGGTCGCACTGCAGCTGGCCCGTAATCTGACCGAACGCGGCGACCAGGTGAGCTCGGTCTTCCGCAATCCAGAGCAAGCCGACGATGTTGCCGCCACCGGCGCCGAGCCGGTGGTCGCCGACATCGAACGGCTCGACACGAACGCCCTGGCCGATCTGGTGACCGGGCACGACGCGGTCGTCTTCTCCGCCGGGGCGGGCGGGGGCGACCCGGCGCGGACCTACGCAGTCGACCGCGACGCGGCGATCCGGGTGATCGACGCCGCCGGACAGGCGGGCGTCAAGCGGTTCGTCATGGTGTCCTACTTCGGTGCGGGCCCCGATCACGGTGTGCCCCAAGACAATCCGTTTTTCCCTTATGCCGAGGCGAAGGCCGCCGCCGACGCCCACCTGCGCGACAGCGCCCTGGACTGGACGGTGCTGGGGCCGGGCCGGCTCACCTTGGAACCGGCGACCGGCCGGATCGTCGTCGGACGCGGCAAAGGTGAGGTGTCCCGCGCCGACGTCGCGCTCGTCGCCGCCGCCGCGCTGGCCGACGATTCGACCATCCGGCGGACCATCGAATTCAACAACGGCGACATCCCGATCGCCGAGGCGCTGGCGGGCTGACTAAACTGCTTGTCGCAGCTGGTCTGCTGTCGCCGCGCCCGCGGCGCCGGCATCGAACGGAGCAGCGTTAGTAACGCTTCGTAAGAGGGAACCCGGTGGGAATCCGGGACTGTCCCGCAACGGTATGCAGGAACGACCGCCGTCAACAGCACTGGTCACCAGACCGGGAAGCGATGGCCATTAGGAGCACCATCGAGTGCACGCCTGCGAGTCCGGAGACCTGCCAGCTGTGCCGGGCGCGCCGCGTCCGGCGGCTCATCGCCTCGAGGAATGGGCGTTCGGCTGCAGCCGTTGCGGTTGGTACTCGGGTACGCACCGCTGACGGATCGACTGCACGTCCGCCGGCGGTGACCACCACGTCGATTGAAGGACGAATATCGTGACCCCTCAAGCATTCACCGCAACGGTTGTCGGCTCGCCACGCATCGGTCCGAAGCGCGAACTCAAGCGCGCCACCGAGGGCTACTGGGCCGGCCGGACCAGCCGATCGGATCTGGAAAAGGTCGCCGCCACACTGCGCCGCGACACCTGGAAGGGGCTGGCCGACGCCGGACTGGACTCGGTGCCGGTCAACACCTTCTCCTACTACGACCAGGTGCTCGACACCGCGGTCATGCTCGGCGCCCTGCCGGCGCGCGCCGCGCAGGTTGCCGACGATCTGGACCGCTACTTCGCCGCGGCGCGCGGCAACAAGGACGTCGCCCCGCTGGAGATGACCAAGTGGTTCGACACCAACTACCACTACATCGTTCCCGAGATCGGGCCCTCGACCACGTTCTCGCTCAATCCGGACAAGGTGCTCTCGGAGCTGAAAGAGGCTCTCGAACAGGGCATTCCGGCCCGCCCCGTGGTCATCGGCCCCGTCACGTTCCTGCTGTTGAGCAAGGCCGTCGACGGCGGTGGCGCACCGATCGAGCGGCTGCAGGAGCTGATTCCGATCTACTCCGAGCTCTTGTCGCTGCTTGCCGACGGCGGTGCCACGTGGGTCCAGCTCGACGAGCCCGCGCTGGTCACCGACATCTCCCCCGATGCGCCGGCGCTGGCCGAGGCGGTCTACAACAAGCTCGGCTCGGTGAGCAACCGGCCGGCCATCTACGTCGCCACCTATTTCGGTGACCCCGGCGCCTCCCTGGCCGGGCTGGCCCGCACACCGGTCGAGGCGATCGGTGTCGACCTGGTCTACGGCGCCGACACCGCGGTGGCTTCTGTTTTTGGGGCGCCCGGCTTAGCCGGCAAGACCGTGGTCGCCGGTGTCGTGGACGGGCGCAACATCTGGCGCACCGACCTGGAGTCGGCGCTGGGCAAGCTGGCCATCCTGCGGGACTCGGCGGCCCATGTGGCGGTCTCGACGTCCTGCTCGACGCTGCACGTGCCGTACTCGCTGGAGCCCGAGACCGGCCTGGACGACGCGCTGCGCAGCTGGCTGGCGTTCGGACGGGAGAAGGTCGCCGAGGTGGTGACGCTCGCCCGCGCGCTGAACGAGGGCCGCGACGCCGTCGCCGACGAGATCGCGGCCTCCAACGCGGCCGTCGCCTCCCGCAAGAAGGATCCGCGGCTGCACAACGACCGCATCCGGGCCCGCATCGACTCCATCGTCGCGTCGGGTTCGCACCGGGGTGACGCGGTCCAGCGACGGGCCAGCCAGGAGGCGCGGCTGCAGCTGCCGCCGCTGCCGACCACCACCATCGGGTCGTTCCCGCAGACCGTCGAGATCCGCAAGGCCCGCGCCGCGCTGGTCGCCGGCGAGATCGACCAGGCCGAGTACCAGAGGCGGATGAAGCAGGAGATCGCCGACGTCATCAAGTTGCAGGAGGACCTCGGCATCGACGTGCTGGTGCACGGCGAACCGGAGCGCAACGACATGGTGCAGTACTTCGCCGAGCAGCTGGACGGCTTCTTCGCCACCAAGAACGGCTGGGTGCAGTCCTACGGCAGCCGCTGCGTGCGCCCGCCGGTGCTCTTCGGTGAGGTGATCCGCCAGCACCCGATGACGGTGGAATGGGCCAAATACGCGCAGTCACTGACCGACAAGCCGGTCAAGGGCATGCTGACCGGGCCGGTCACGATCCTGGCGTGGTCGTTCGTCCGAGACGACCAGCCGCTGGCCGACACCGCCTACCAGGTGGCGCTGGCCATTCGTGACGAGACCGTGGACCTACAGGCGGCGGGCATCGCGGTCATCCAGGTCGATGAGCCGGCGCTGCGGGAGTTGCTGCCGCTGCGTCGCGCCGACCAGGAGGACTACTTGCGTTGGGCCGTCGGGTCTTTCCGCTTGGCCACCTCCGGCGTCGCGGACTCCACCCAGATCCACACCCACCTGTGCTATTCGGAATTCGGCGAGGTGATCGGGGCCATCGCCGACCTGGACGCCGACGTGACGTCCCTCGAGGCGGCACGCTCGCACATGGAGGTGCTGGACGACCTGAACGCGATCGGCTTCTCCAACAGCGTGGGCCCGGGGGTCTACGACATCCACTCGCCGCGGGTGCCGAGCACGGACGAGATGGCCGAGTCGCTCCGGGCGGCGTTGCGCGCCGTGCCGGCCGGGCGACTGTGGGTCAACCCCGACTGCGGGTTGAAGACCCGCAACTCCGACGAGGTGAGCGCGTCGCTGAAGAACATGGTTGCCGCCGCCCAGCAGGTCCGCGCCGGCGTCTAACCCTTGTCGTCAGCCCGAGCGTCACGCCGGCGTGGCGCTCGGGCTTCACCGTCACTCTGGCGTGACGTCGGACGTCCGGTCCGAGACCAGTTCGACCGGAACGTCGTCGGCCCATGGTTGGCGGACAACCATGTCGGCGACCCGGACGATGCCGCGCTCGAATTCACCGGTCGCCGCGTCGACCAACCGGTAGGCCTGCGTCTGCTTGTGAATCGGTTGGGCGTCAAGCAGAACCACGCGGACCTCGCCGGGCTCGAAGTGGCAGCGCTCCTGCAGGGCGGCGATCAGTTGCTCGTTGTGCATGTGGCCGTCGCCGAAGTTCCAGCCGATCGCGGTGCTGCAGATCCGCTCGCCGTCGGTGATGACGTAGTCGTCCTCGTTCTGGCCCGCCATCGCGCGGTGCGCCAGCGTGAACAGCGCCCGGCCGTGAGTGTTGAAGCCGCGGAACGCATATCCCATGTAGATCGGGATCTGCGCTGCCTCCGGGCTGCCGTAGAACCGCTCCAGCTGGGCCTGCGGCATGCTGGCGATCGCCACGATGCCCCGGCCGATCTTGTCGTTGGCCGAGGGTTTGATGCACCACAATGTGGTGTCCCAGTTGCCGGCGTAGTAACGCATCCCGGGCAGGAACGAGATCTTGCGCGGAAACATGTTGCCCAACAGCACGATTCCGGCGATGACGACGAACAGTACTGCCACCACCACCGGGTGTTTCAGGTCACGCAGCCCGATGTGGGTGTGTGCGACGAACAACGACAGCACCCCGAAGATCATGAAGACGTTCCACTCCAGCGGCACGCCCATCGGAATCGAGACGAGGATCCCCAAGTGGAAACACACCATCACGACGGCGGCGATTGTGACGGGCCAGCCGCCGTGACAGAAGAAGAGCGGTAACGGCACCAACATCTCGATGGCGGTGCTCAGGTGCGCCAGCCCGCGGGACAGGCGTCCGGGACGCAGATCATCCGGGAAATGCTCGAAGAAGCGCCGTTTCAGCCAGCGGGGCCGCACCAGCGGGTTGTTCGACATCATCGTGGAGATCACGAACGGAAAGTGTTTGTTGAGCTTGGAGGTCGCGGCGCCCATCCAGATCACCAGGAACACCACCTTGGACCCGACGAGCATGTCGGGCGCACCGAAAAGGAATGTCACGGCCATGGTCGCGTAGACCTCGCCGCGGGCGGCCAGGAAGATCACCTTGTCGCGCAGACCGACCACCGCCAGAAGCAGCAGGATCAGCACGATCTTCCACGCGGGCAGCAGCCCGATCGTGGTGCCCAATTCGGGCATCGGTCCGGTGCCATCGGCGAACAGCGCCGCCAGCGTGAACAGTACGAACAGCCCGTACAGCGCGACGTCGACCGGCTTGCGCTTGGTGCCCTTGGTGAGCGGCACCCGATCCGGCCATGGTGGTAGGCGGATGGTGCCGAACCGCATCCAGTACAGAATCGAACCCATCGGCGGGAAGAACCGGTTGTTCAACGGCCCGAAGCCACATCCCAGCCCGACCACCTCGAAGAGCATCGTGTAGAGCACGACCTTCTCGAACACGATCGGCTCCGACCACCACGACGCGACGTGCGTGAACCCGCCAAGGCCGTTGGTGGCCGACGCGAACAGCCACGCGCCGAGGATGTAGAGCAGAATTTTGACGACATAGAACAGGTGGAGCACGACCGGCGTGCCGAAACCGACCTCGGCCCAGTGTTCGGCCATCGGCCGGATCTTGTCGCTACGGGTGCCCTTGTTCCATTCGGCCATGTCGAGCTGCGGCAGCTCGGGCTTCAGAAATCCCATGGTTTCACAGACTAGAACGTGTTCTAGGCGTGCGTGCTGCAACCGTGGGCAAGAAACCTTCGCCCCGCGGCCGAGTCATTTCTGTCGTAGGAAATTCTCCGGCGGGATCACCGGTCGCCCGACCCGACACCCGAGGCCCTCCGGCAGCGCGAACACGCGCGGAAATCTGCATTAACCGGCCACCACCGGCGCACGGTCGGTGTAGTTTGCTGCTGGGGTGGGCGAGGTTGAGGAGCCAACCGTGTCTGAGGTCGATTGTTGCGTGGTCGGAGCGGGATTCGCCGGTTTGACGGCCGCCCTGCGGCTCCAACAGGCGGGTCATTCGGTGGCCTTGCTGGAGGCGCGTGAACGGGTAGGTGGCCGCACCTTCACCGAGACGCGACCGGACGGCACGTGGGTCGATCGCGGCGGCGCGTGGATCGGACCCGGCCAGGACCGGATTTATGCGCTGATGCATGAGTTCGGCGTCCCGGAGTACAAACAGCACAACGACGGCGACGCGATGATGATCGTCGGCGGTAAGAAACACCGCTACGGCGGCGCCATTCCGTGGACCATGAGCCCGTGGGCGGTCGCCAACATTGGCCTCGGTTTGGCCGCCATCGAGAAGATGTGCAAAGAGATTCCGCACGAAGCCCCGTGGGACGCGAAGAAGGCCCAGGAGTGGGACCGAATCAGCATCGGGCAATGGATTGAAAAGAATTCCATCTCCAAGGAGGCCGCCGAAATGCTGGACATGGCCTTCGCCGGCCTGTACACCTCGGCAGCGTCTGAGACGTCGTTGCTGTGGGGACTGCTGCAGACGGCGTCGGCGGGCGGACTCAACTTCGCGATTTCGGGCAAGGGCGGCTCCCAAGATGCCCGCCCTGTTGGAGGGATGGCCGCACTGCACCGCCCGATGGTGAACGCATTGGGCGACGCGTTGCACCTCTCGCAGCCGGTCCGGCAGATCACCCAGGACGCCGACGGTGTGACAATCAGCGCGGCCGATCTGACGGTCCGGGCGCGCCGAGTCATTGTCGCGATCCCGCTGGCGATCGCCACCTCGATCCTCTATGAGCCAATGCTCCCGGTGGACCGGGCATTTCTGCACCAGCGCATGCCCAGCGGCGCGGTCATCAAGACCTCCATCTTCTACGACGAGCCGTTCTGGCGGGACGACGGATTCTCCGGTCAGTCAGCCGCGCCGGAATCCCCGGCCACCCTGACCATCGACGCCTGCACGGACACCGGAGACCCGGGAATCATGTGCGTCGTCACCGAGGGACGCGCCGCCCGCCGGCTGACAAGGCTCGACGAGGCCGAACAGCGGTCGATCCTGATCGGCGAACTCATCGATCGGTTCGGCAGCAAGGCCAAATCACCCCGCGAATTTCACCTGCAGAACTGGACCACCGAGCGCTATTCCGGCGGCGGAATGATCAGCCACGCCCCCACCGGCGTGATGACCGAATTCGGCTACACCGTGCGCGAGCCCTGCGGCCGGATCCATTGGGCCGGAACCGAAAGCTCGGCCATCATGTGCGGGTGGATCGACGGCGCGATCCGCTCCGGCGAGCGCGCCGCTGCCGAGGTGGCCGACGCCGAGACCGCGGCGGTCGCGTAGCCAAATCACTTGTGCCGCTTTTGCTTCAGTGGTTTCAGCGGGCCGTTTCTTGTCGCGGCCGTCGCCTGGTCATCTCACCAACGAGGGGCCGGCTATCGCCCGGTTAACTCATGTGTGACGTCGTACCAGGTGCCGTCGCGTCGATGGTCGCCCATGTTGCGACACTCGCCGGAAAGTTCGACAGAGCCGGCTTTGAGTGTGCCGCCGCTCTTGCCGATGACCGCCATGACGCCGTTCTTGTGGATCACTGCGCCAAAAGAGCGTCGCCCTGGTGGCGCGCCGGCCGACCAGCCGTGGGACACCATTGTCTGTGCGATCTGCTCGAAATAGGCGCCTTGGTCGACGCCAGGGGGCGGATCAAACGATACGTCCACCCGGCCACGGAAGGGTGGGTCGCCCTGGTCATTACACGATTCCCACCCGAATACACCTGAGACATTTTGCAAGGCCGTTGTTGTCACGATCTGTTTTGCCGGGTCGATGACTTGAGCGCGGGTTTGGTCATCGGACAGTGGCTGCTCGGGGCGGCCGGCGTCGTGCCTGGGCGGGAACATCGGCGAACATCCTCCCAACATAAGAGCGGCAGCTAAAGGTGCCAGCCGCATCGTCCATCGCAGGAAGCGACTTTTACTAGAAACCATGGTCTTTGGTGACAGAGCTGGAAGGTCTATCCCATTCGGGATCGACCGTGACGGGCGTCTGAATTTCGACATGGGGTAGCGGAATCGTTCCAAAGGGAGTGTGCACCTCGGTAGGAGTGGAAATCTTTGCTTCATCTCGGAGCGGGGCCAGCATGTGTTCGGTCGCCAGGTCATTGCCATGACCTGTGGTGATTTCGGTCATGTTGTGTAGCGCTTCGCCGCCCATGTCGTAGTAGTGCGAATGGTCGTCGAACCAGGGTCAGTCCTTCGGTGCTGTCCGTTCTCGACAGGGGAGCGCGACGGCCCGGGCGACCGTAGTCGAATCTTCATTCAGATCGACGACAACACCTTCCACCACCCCGAAAACTCCTCGCGGACGGCGACGAGGACGGCGGCGGCCCATGACTAACCGGCTTGCTTGGCCGGCGGGCGGTAGAAGATCGCCAGCTGGCCGATGGCCCCGCCCAGGCCGAGCACCACCGAGATCAGTAACCCGTGCCAGCCGTCCATCCAGTTCTTCCCGAAGACCAGGTAATCCAGGCTGAGCTTGCCCGCGCCCAGCGTGGCCACGACCACGGCGCTGACCGCCAGTACCAGGTTGTATTCCCAGCCCTCCTTGACGATGAAGAAGCCGTTGGCCCGGTGCACCGTCCAGGCCGCGACCAGCATCAGCGAGACGAAGCCCGCCGCCGGGATCGGGGTGAGCAATCCGGCAGCCAGCCCCAGACCCGCTGCCATTTCCGTCGTCGCGGCCACGGTGGCGTGGAACTTACCGGGCTTCATGCCGATGCTCTCGAACCAGCGCGCGGTGCCCGGGATACGGCCACCGCCGAAGAACTTGTTGTAGCCGTGCGCCGCCAACGTCACGCCCAACACCAGCCGCAGGATCAGTAACCCGACGTTGTGGAACGTGTCATAAGAAGTCATATCTGTAAACCTAGATCATGGGCGGGGTTGGACAACAGAAGCCGTCGAACAGCTACGTCGCTTAAACCGCTGGTCCGTGTGGGAACATAGCGGGCGTTCCGACTTTGCCGGATGAGCAGCTACACCACAAAGGGGGTGCACCACGGCTCGTACCGCACGAGGCGGCGCCCACCACAATGCGGCAAGCAGACAAGAGGCCCCGCCTATCGAGCACTCCGTGGTGTTGCTGGACGGCAGATCGAGCCACCCGCGGGAGTTGCTGGGCAACAAGGGCCACGGCATCGAAGCGATGCGCCGGCACCGCCTGCCGGTGCCGCCGGCGTTCTGCATCACCACCGCGGTGGGGCTTCGGTATCTCGCCGATCCCGTGGCGACCATGAACGCCATCTGGGACGACGTGCTCGACCGGATGCGCTGGCTGGAGGGACAGACCTCGCGCACGTTCGGGCGGGGCCCGCATCCCCTGTTGGTCAGCGTGCGCTCCGGAGCCACCCAGTCCATGCCGGGCATGATGGACACCATTCTTGACCTCGGCATCAACGATGCCGTCGAGCACGCGCTGGCGACGGCCGGTGACCCAGCGTTCGCCCGCGACACCCACCGGCGGTTCTCGGACATGTATCGGCGCATCGTGGGCGTCGGTGCACAAGAACCGGTGCCCTCCGATCCGTACGCACAGTTACGCGCAGGCATCCAGGCGGTGTTCGCGTCGTGGAATTCGCCACGCGCCGTTGCCTATCGCGCCCACTACGGAATTGACGATCAACACGGCACCGCCGTGGTCGTGCAGGCGATGGTGTTCGGCAATCATGGCCCCAATTCCGGTGCCGGGGCGTTCTTTTCACGCAATCCGATAACCGGGGACAACGAACCCTTCGGCGAATGGCTGCCGGGCGGCCAGGGCGACGACGTGGTGTCGGGATCGGTCGACGTCGAACCGATCGTTGCGCTGCGGGACGAGCAGCCGACCGTCTACGACGAGCTGATTGCCGCCGCCCGCAGCTTGGAGCAGCTGGACGCCGACATACAGGAGATCGAGTTCACCGTCGAGGACGGGAAGCTGTGGCTGCTGCAGACACGGTCGGCGGAGCGCTCGGCGCAGGCGGCGGTGCGCACGGCGCTGCAACTGCGGCACGAGGGACTCATCGATGATGCGGAGACGCTGCGGCGGGTGACCCCGGCGCACGTCCAGACCCTGCTGCAACCCGCGCTTCAGCCCGAAATACGCTTGGCAGCACCACTTTTAGCCAAGGGTTTGCCCGCCTGCCCGGGCGTGGCCTCAGGCAAGGCGTACACCGATGTCGACGAGGCATTGCGCGCCGCCGATCGCGGCGAGCGGGTGATCCTGGTGCGCGATCACACCCGGCCCGAAGACGTGTCGGGCATGCTGGCCGCGCAGGCCATCGTCACCGAGGTCGGCGGCGCCTCCAGCCATGCGGCCGTGGTCAGCCGTGAACTGGGCCGGGTGGCGGTGGTGGGCTGCGGCCAGGGGGTTGCGGCATCGTTGGCCGGCAAGCACATCACCGTCGACGGCGCCGAAGGCGAAGTGCGCGAAGGCAATCTGAGCCTATCGGCGTGGTCCGAAGACGATACGCCGGAACTGCGCGAATTGGCCGACATCGCACGGCGGCTCAGCCCGCTGCGTGCCCATGCCGCCGGCGACTACCCGCGGATGGAAGACAGCTCGGAAACCGCAGTGCGCGCCGCCCTGGACGCCGGGCGCGCCGACGTGGTTTCTGCGACCCCGTTGATCGTGATGCTGACCGCGCTGCGCCTGACATCAGGAACCGCGTCATGACCGAATTGGCGATACTGCAAGGGGTCCGGCTCAAGGGTCGGGTGAGTCCTGCCGACCTGGCCGCGACGCTGGGGGCAGACCTTGGCGACATCACCCCCATTGTCGAGCGGCTGATCGCGGCGGGCCTGCTGGCCGACGGCGCGACGTTGCGCATCACAAGCAGCGGCAGCGACAGACTCGCGGCGTTGCTCGCCGACGAGCGCGAGGGCATCGATCCGGTCGCGATGGCCGCCGCCTATGACGACTTCCGCGCCGTCAACGCCGACTTCAAACGGCTGGTGACGGATTGGCAGCTCAAGGGCGGCCCGGGCGGCGTTCCCAACGCGCACGACGACGCCGACTACGACGCCGCGGTGCTGGCCCGCCTCGCCGATGTCCACGCCCGCACGATCCCGATCGTCGAGGCGGCCGCTGCGCAACTACCGCGGCTGAATGCCTATGCGACGAAACTTGCTGCGGCCCTGGACAAGCTCAGGGCCGGGGAGACGATTTGGCTGACCCGGCCGTTGATCGACTCCTACCACACGGTGTGGTTCGAGCTACACGAAGAGCTGATCGTCGCCGTCGGTCTGACCCGCGAAGAAGCGGCCAGATCCGGTGATGCGCAATAGCTACAGCGCCGCATCGAGCAGCGCCAGGTAGGCATCCACATCGGGCACGGCCGATGCCGACGCGTGCACGCTGATCGCGATGGTGTCACCGATGCCGTGCACGCCGTGGGTCAGCCCCATCATCGGCGACAACGCCGGGTATCCCGACGTCAGCACCACCCGGGCACCGCCGAAGCTCAGATCGGCCGCTCCGCGATTGACGCTGGACACCACGGTGTTGCCGGACACCTGCGTCGCACGCTCCTGCGCATCGAATTGCCCTATGCCCCAACGTAACAGCCCCGCCGGCACCGCCGCGAACGCGCGGTCGGCGGCCCGGGTGGCCGGGTGCTCGAAGCGGCGCCGTCCGTTGGCCAGGTCGGCCGCGATCCGTTGGGCGCGGGCTTGCGGTCCGAGCTTCGGGTAAAGCCCCACCACGATGTTTCCGAAGTGGTTGTGCGCCTGCGGTACACCGGGTTTGGCCATGGGCACCTCGGCGCCCAGCGAATCCGTCTGCTCACCGAGAAGGTTGGACAGCGCCTCGGATACCGCGCTCAGCACGCCGACCGTGATCGTGGGACCGGGCAACTGTGAACGATGCCGCACCAACGTGCGTACCGCGCGGGCGCCGTCGGGACGCGCGTTCGTCGGCAGCAGCGGACGCGGCCCGGCCCCGGCGACCAGCAGGCCCGCGCGGATGTCGCGCTCCAGCCTTCGATGGGTCCGAGCCGCCTGAGCGGCCCGCCATGGTAGGAAACCCGGGCGTGGGGCGAGCACCTCCGGCACGGGGTCGGGCCGGCCGAACAACCAGGCCGCCAGTGCCGCCGAGCGGGCACCGTCGGCCAGCGCGTGCGCGACCTGCAACACCGCGACCGCACCCGGCACGGTGACGCCCGGAATGCCGCGCACCGCGGCGAAGATGTGTAGCCGCCAGGCCATCCGGCGAACGTCCAGTTGGTGATCGGCGAGGCCGGCGACGGCCGCCAGCACTCCGGCCCAGCTGTGGTCGGCGAGGGTGTGGCGGACCACCTGCTCGGGCGTGACGGTCACCGGCACCCACAGCGGGTAGCGCAACCGAGTTCGGTCCCGCACGCGCATCGTCAGCGCCGGGTCGGCGTTGGCGCGACCGCAGAGTTGCTCGACGGCCCGCGGGTAGTCGGTGGGCTCACCGTCGAACGCGTAGAGCAAAAACTCGTCGTTGGGGATCTTGGCCGACATCCAGTAGAACTGCGCATCGACGGCCGCCATCCGCTGTCCCGATACGACCCGAGCCACGGTGTCAGCCGGGAGAGCCGATGAACCCGAGCACCAGGTCGGCGACCTTGTCGGGTTGTTCGAGCTGCAGGAAGTGACCGGCGTGTTCGACGATGCCGACCTCGCTGCCGGCCGGCAGTACCTTTTCCGCCCAGCGCGCGAAAGCCGGTGTCATGCAATGGTCTTCGCGACCATGCAGGTACAGGGACGGCAGCACGGGCGCCTGGGTGAATAACCGGTTCAACTCGGCGTACCTCGCCGGCGGCGGGGTGTTCCGAATAATGGCCCGGTACGGACCCAGCGCCGCCCGCCAGCTTTCCGGCGTGCCGATCGCGGCGTCGACATGCCGCAGATCTTCGTCGGCGCGATAGCCCGGCGACCACCGCCGCCACAGCAGCGGCAGTACCCAGGACGCGGAACGCTCAGGCAGCCAAGGTAATTGGAAGTAGAGGATGTACCAAAAGCGCAGCAGCTGGCCCGGCAGGTGGCTGAGCAGCCGCACGCGATCGGTGACCCCGCCGCGCCGACGGAAGGCCGCGGAAGGCGGCAACGACATGATCACCGCCTTGGCGAACGGGCTGTCGGACATTGCCGCCAAGCCCGTCGCGGCCATCGCGCCCCAGTCGTGGCCGATGATCACGTCGTTCTCGGTGCCGCCAGCGGCCGAGCGCACCCGCAGGGCGTCGTCCATCAGCGCGCCCACCTGGTAGCTGCCGTCGACCGGGATCGACGACGGCGCGTATCCGCGCATGAAGGGCGCGACCACCCGCCATCCCGCCTCGGCTAGCCGGGGGGCGACCTTGCGCCAGCCGTACGGGGTGTCGGGGAAGCCGTGCAGGCACAACGCAATGGGGCCGTCTTTCGGCCCCCAGGTAAGGGCCTTGAGGTCCCCGGCGGGTCCGGTCACGTCGATCCAGCCTGGTTCAGCCATGTTCACTCCCTGCTCGACGCCTCCGCAGGGATCAACCTAACCTGTGCGGCCGGGGGACGCACCGACCGTCGTCGATGGGGGATCAAACCATCGCTGTACCAGCGTTTTTCACCGTTGCAGCGCGGCGGCTTGTTCCAGCTCGGCGATGATGATCTTGCGCATGCCGTACATCGCGTTGGTGGCCGCCGCCGCCCGCGTGCGGTCGGGATCGCCGATCAATTCGTAGAGCCGGTCCGGGACGATTTGCCAGCTCAGTCCGAAGCGGTCTTTGAGCCAGCCGCATTGCGATTCCTCGCCCCCGTCGGTCAATCGGTCCCAGTAGTAGTCGACCTCGTCCTGGTCCTTGCAGTGGATCGTGAACGACACCGCTTCGGTGAACTGGAAGTGGGGACCGCCGTTGATCCCGATGAACCGGGTGCCGTCCAGCACGAAGCTGCCCGACAGGACGGTGCCGGGCTCCCCCGGTCCGGCGTCGGTGGTCTGGTTGAAGCCCTCGATGTGAGAGTTGGGGAACACCGAGGTGTAGAAGCTGGCAGCCTCCTCCAGGTTGTCGTCGAACCACAACGACGGGGTGATCGATGGCATGTCCGCGGCCTCCTTGATGGCTCGTT
Organism: Mycobacterium sp. 852002-40037_SCH5390672; assembly: GCF_001665875.1. Lineage (GTDB taxonomy): Bacteria > Actinomycetota > Actinomycetes > Mycobacteriales > Mycobacteriaceae > Mycobacterium. Next base: position 32,350 of record NZ_LZTA01000049.1, on the reverse strand, counting down.
GGTTTCTGCCATTGATAGACCACTGCGCCGACGAAAACTCACCGCGTCGTCCACCCGCGGGACAGTGCTTAACCGGCCTATGTAACGTCAGATCGCATGAGTACCGTCAGCAGCGCTCCCGAGACGGTTGAGTTTGCCGGTGTCGACGGGATCACCCTGGTCGCCGACGAATGGAACCGCGGCTCCGACGGTGCCGGACGGCCGAGCATCCTGATGTTGCACGGCGGCGGCCAGAACCGGTTTTCCTGGAAAAACACCGGTCAGACGCTCGCCGATGAGGGGCTGCACGTCGTGGCGCTGGATTCGCGGGGACACGGAGACAGCGCACGCTCGCCCGACGCCGACTACGAGGTCGAGACGCTGACGGCCGATGTCATGCGGGTGCTGGACGCGATCGGCCGGCCCGTAACGATCATCGGGGCCAGCATGGGCGGTCTGACCGGCATCCTCGCCGCTCACCGGGCCGGTCCGGCAAAGGTGACCCGATTGGTGCTCGTCGACGTGGTCCCCCGATTCGAAAAGGGCGGCAGCGCCCGTATCCGCGACTTCATGTTCAGCGGCCTGGACGGCTTCGACTCGCTGGAGCAGGCGGCCGACGCCGTCGCCGCCTACCTGCCCTACCGCAGCAAGCCACGCAGCCCCGAGGGGCTGAAAAAGAACCTGCGCCTGCGCGACGGCCGCTGGTATTGGCACTGGGACCCGGCGTTCATGACGAAACCCGGCGACGATCCCGAACTGCGCACCGAGAGCTTCGAGCAGGCAGCCAAGAACCTGACGATCCCCGTCCTGCTGATCCGCGGCAAGCTGTCCGACGTGGTGAGCCCCGAAGGTGTTCGGCACTTCCTGGCCACCGTGCCGCGCGCCGAGTTCGTCGAGCTGTCCAACGCCGGACACACCGCGGCCGGCGACGACAACGACGCATTCAGCGACGCGGTGGTGGCGTTCGTCAATCGCCGTTGATCGGCCGGCCAGGCTCGTTCCGACGGCAGCGACCCGCTTCGCCCGGCTCCGCCGCGCTCGCGATCACCACTAGTTCCGACGGTGGCGACCCGCTTCGCCCGGCTCCGCCGCGCTCGCGATCACCACTAGTTCCAATGGTGGCGACCCGCTTCGCCCGGCTCCGCCGCGCTCGCGATCACCACTAGTTTGCCGGCTTCTCCGCGTGCCCGCCGAATTGCTTGCGCATCGCCGACAGCGCCTTGTTCGCGAAGTCGTCGAGCTGGCGCGACGCGAAGCGGGACTGCAACGCGGTGGTCAGCACCGGCGACGGGACGCCCTCGTCGATCGCCGCGATGGCGGTCCACCGGCCCTCGCCGGAGTCCGAGACCCGGCCGGAGAACTCCTTGAGGTCGGGCGAGTCGTGCAGCGCGATCGCCGTCAGGTCCAGTAGCCAGGAGCCGATGACGCTGCCGCGCCGCCACACCTCGGCGACCTCCGGAATGTCGAAGTCGTACTGGTAGAACTCGGGGTGCTCCAGCGGCGCGGTTTCGGCGTCACTTTCCTGCACGTGCTTGCCGATGTCGGCATTGCGCAGAATGTTCAGCCCCTCGGCGAGCGAGGCCATAATTCCGTACTCAATGCCGTTGTGCACCATCTTCACGAAGTGCCCGGCGCCGGACGGTCCGCAGTGCAGGTAACCCTGCTCCGACCGCGCGACCTCGCCATCGCGCCCGGGCGTGCGGGCCGCGGCGTCGACGCCCGGCGCGACGCTGGCGAAGATCGGTTCGGCCTGCAGGAAAGCCTCGTCGTCGCCGCCGATCATCAGGCAGTAACCGCGTTCCCGGCCCCACACGCCGCCGCTGGTGCCGCAGTCGAGTAGATGAACGCCGCTCTCCGACAGCGTTTTCGCGTGGCGAATATCGTCGCGGTAGTAGGAGTTGCCACCGTCGATGACGATGTCACCCGACTCCAGCGTCTTGGCCAGTTCCTCGATGACACCCGTCGTAATCGTTCCGGCCGGCACCATGACCCAGACGAGCCGCGGCGTCGTCAGCTTCTCGGCGAGCTCCTGCAGCGAGCCCACTCCGGTGGTCCTCTCCTCCCCCGCCATCGCCTTGACCGCATCGGGATTGTGGTCGTAGACCACGCATTCGTGTCCGTCCGCAACCACGCGGCGGACGATGTTCGCACCCATCCGGCCGAGGCCGATCATTCCGAGCTGCATTGTGTCTCTAGTCTCCTTACTGTTTCTTGGGCGTGCTGCGTGGCAGCCACGGCTCTTGCCAGCTGTGGTGACCGCGCAGCAGCGCCTGCGCGGCCTCCGGCCCCCAGGAGCCCTGTTCGTAGTGGTGGATCCGGCCTGGCTTGTCGAGCACCGGCTGCACGATTCGCCACGTCTCTTCGATGGCGTCTTCGCGGGCGAACAATTGGTGATCTCCGTTGAACGCGGCGTAGAGCAGCCGTTCGTAGGGCCGGACCGGTTCGCCGAGATCCTCGGCGAACGACGAGTCCAGGTGAACGTCGTGCCAAGAATCGCCGGCCTGGGCGGACAACTGCAGCCGCATCCCGGGATCGGGGTCGATGCGCAGCACGATCTGGTTGCACTCGGGGGGCCGACGATTGGGCAGGAACGAAAACCCCGGAACGTGATGCAGAAACATCCGGACCTCGGTCACCTTGTCCGGCAGCGCCTTTCCGGCGCGCAGGAAGATCGGCACCCCCGCCCAACGCCAGTTGTCGATCTCGGTCCGCAACGCGATGTAGGTCTCGGTGGTGGAATCCTTTGCGACACCGGCGACGTCGGTGTAGCCGCGGTACTGTCCGCGGACGCAACGCTGGGGATCCAGGGCCGGCATCGCCCGGAAAACCTCGGCCTTCTTGTCGTTCAGGTCGTCGGCGCGGGCACCTACCGGAGGCTCCATGGCGACCAGGGCAAGCACCTGCAACAGGTGGTTTTGCACGACGTCGCGAAGCGCGCCCACCACGTCGTAGAACTTGCCGCGGTCCTCGATCCCGAAATCCTCGGCCATGGTGATGTGGATCTCGGAGATGCTGTCACGGTCCCATAGCTTGGCCAGGCCGTTATTCGCGAACCGCAGGTATTGCAGTTCCTCAACGGGCTGTTTGCCCAAAAAGTGGTCCACGCGCAAGATTTGGTCTTCGTCGAGCACCGCGCGCAGCCGGGCGTTGAGGTCGCGCGCCGAGTCCAGGTCGTGGCCGAACGGCTTTTCCACCGCCACCCGCGCCCGCTCCAGCAAGTCTGCTTTCGCCAGGTTCTCCACGATCGGCGCGAACAAGGCGGGCGGCATTTCCAGGTAGTAGAGCGGATGGGAATCCGAAGGGACCTTCTTGGCGAGCTGCTTGTAGAGGTCGGCGTCGGTGACGTCGCCGTGCAGGTATGACAGCCGGCCCGCCAGCCGGTCGAAGACGGCGTCGTCAAACGTCTCCCCGGATGCCTTGATGGCGTCGCGCGCCCGATCCTGCAGCTGTTCGAGGGTGATGTCGTCACTAGCCACGCCCACGATCGGGTGGTTCAGCATGTCGCGGCGCTCAAGCCGATACAGCGCCCGGAACGTCATTTTGCGCGCCAGATCACCGGTGATTCCGAAGATCACCAGCAGGTCAGATGGGCTACTGTCGTCCTCGGCCAAAACGGCTCCTCCCGAAAGTCACCTGATCGGCTCCCTTGAGATCACTACCCGCGGCCGGCGAACTCAACACTAGACACTGCCGATGGGGCCGACAACCTGAGTGGACCACGGCCTTGAAAGGATGGCGGCATGCCTGATCCGCTGCACCTCGCGGTCTACATCCTGGCCGGGATCGCCGGGATCGAAGGTGTCGGGCTGATCGTGCTGTGGCGGTCGCTGGTGCGCAGTCAAGAGGAGCTCGACGAGCTGCGCCAGCGGGCCGACACCCGCAATCAGCTGCTGTCGGGTGGTCGCGAGGCCGTCAAAAGGGTGTGGAACACCGCCAACCTGATGCGCAAAGAAGGCTTCGGCGCGGTGGTTCGCGGCAGCATCGAGGAACTTGCGGACTGGGCCGAAGTCGAGCGACCCGACCTCGCCCGCGTCACCCCGGACGGCCGCGTAGTGATCTTGTTCTCCGACATCGAGGAGTCGACCGCGCTGAACGAGCGGATCGGCGATCGGGCGTGGGTCAAGCTGATCAGCTCGCACGACAAGCTGGTCTCAGATCTCGTGCAGCGACGGTCCGGTCATGTGGTGAAGAGCCAGGGCGACGGATTCATGATCGCGTTCGCTCGCGCCGAAGAAGCGGTCCGCTGCGGTATCGACCTGCAGCACGCGTTGCGCAGGGACGCAAACCGCAAGCGGCACGAGGAGATTCGCGTTCGGATCGGCATCCACATGGGGCGCTCGGTGCGCCGCGGCGATGATCTGTTCGGCCGCAACGTCGCGATGGCGGCACGGGTAGCCGCGCAAGCGGTCGGTGGCCAGATTCTGGTGAGTCAGCCCGTGCGAGACGCACTTTCCGATTCCGACGGCATCCGCTTCGACGACGGCCGCAATGTGGAGCTGAAGGGCTTTTCGGGCACCTATCGCTTGTTCGCCGTTGAGGCGCCGTCCGACTCCGAGCCGGACTGACCGCCGTCGCCGTTGTATTCGGCCAACCGCTGATGCAGGCGATCCCGGACCTCGTCAGCGGTGTATGCACGCCGCTTGCGTTGATCGCGAACCACCAGCGCGCCCCCGGCGACGACCCCGGCGGCACCGGCCAATCCCAGCCACTTCCACACACTGCGCATGCCACCAGGCTATGCGCAGCCGAGTCGGCAAGCCCCCGTTGTGATTGACTTGTGTGCCCCCTACCTACGGCACTACATGCGGCACCGCATCATGGGTGACCTACCACCAATCTCATATCGGCGACGACAACGGCGAAAGCTGCAGCGGCGAACGGGTTTATACGACGATGCTCACCTTGAACCAAGCGCTCGAAGAGACTCGCACCGGCGACCTTTGGCTGTTTCGCGGCGGCTCGGGACCCGACCGCGCCATTCAGACGCTGACGAACAGCCCGGTGAATCACGTCGGCATGACGGTGACCATCGACGACTTGCCGCCGCTGATCTGGCACGCCGAACTGGGTGACAAGCTCGTCGACCTGTGGACTGGAACGAATCATCGTGGCGTACAAATCAACGACCTCGCGCAATCGGTGTTGCAGTGGTCGCAGCGCTACCACCAACGGTGCTGGCTGCGCCAGCTGACTCCGCCGGCCACCCGGGAGCAAGAGAACAAGCTCCTGCGCGTGATCGCACGGATGGACGGCACCGCGTTTCCCACCACCATGCGCCTGACGGGCCGGTGGTTGCGCGGCCGGCTCCCGAACGCCTATGACTGGACGCGCGGAATCCCGGTCGTGGACAAGAAGGTTCGAGAATCTACGCAGCGACGCAAAGAGCGCCAGCGGCTCGGCCTGGAAGCGGCCTACTGCGCGGAAACTGTGGCAATCACCTACGAGGAAATGGGACTGCTCACCACGGAGAAGTACTCGAATTTCTTCGACCCGGGCTCGTTCTGGAGCGGTGACAACCTTCCGCTCGCACCGGGCTATGCCCTGGGCGACGAAATCGAGATCGCGATCGGCTAGTCGAGGATCAGTCGACGGCCATTTCGCCCATCTCTGACCAGCCCGTGGCATCGATGGTCTGGTTGATGATCTTGGGCGTGGACTTCAGGGCCTGTGGGAGCTCTCGCATCGCCCGCTTGAAGTGCTCGCTGTTGACGTGAACGCCACCCGCCTCGTCGTCGCGGAATGCCTCCACCAAGACGTACTCCGCGGGGTTGTCCAGGCTGCGCGACCACTCGAACCACAGATTGCCTTCCTCGGCCCGAGTCGCCGCGGTGAACGACGCGACGAGACCCGGCCAGCGGTCGGTCCACTCGGGTTTGGTCTCGAACTTGACGACGATGAAGATCATTGCGGCCCGCCTAGGTTCGCTGCTTCCGGTTACGCCCGATCTTCGCGGGCAGCGCCAGCCTATCGAGCGCGCGGGCGCGCGTGGCCGTTCAGCGGCGCAACGCCGTACGTAATTTCCTTGGGTAATGGTTAAAGCAAAGCGGGCTCAGGCATCACATATGACACATGAGCACACTTTGCTGCAGCGCACTCCTAGCTCGCTAGTGACGTAGCTCACAAATCGATCGGCACCGGCCGTATTTCACTACTGACTGGAAGGACGAATCCTAGGAAACGACGACACTGCACAATCAGCCATTGCGGCCGGCGGTGTGCGATGTATTTGTTATTAATTCGCAATTCCGGCGCGGCCGAATAAAGGTAATTCAGGAGCCGGGCGGGGGCGGAGCGGCTGGCGCCGGAGCGTCGATGAGAACAGCCGGTGGCGGAGGCGGTGCGTCCGGCGGCGGCGGCGGAGCGTCCGGAGGCGGAGGCGGCGCGTCGGGCGGCGGCGGTGGTGCGTCCGGCGGGGGCGGCGGAGCGAATAACGGCGGTGCGCCGCCATCTTCCGGTGCCATCGGGAGGAACATGTGGTGGGTGAATCCGGCCTGGTAGGCGCCAGGACCGCCCAGGTGCACGCCGCCACGCTCGCCACTGGCGACCGAGGTTCCATCCGGCAGCGTCACGGCGGTGTGGCCCCCGTTCCACCCGATGACCAAGGCGTTGGGCGCGGTTCCGTATTGGAAGCCGCGCGCCAACAATGCACCCTCTTCGTTTCCGGTGTTGAATCGATCCCCAAAAACGGGCCTGTCAGTTGCTGCATTCGCAATCCACGACGCAAGTCCCGAACAATCGGTACCGGCGGGCGAATCTCCGCCCGAAATATAAGGCGTGCCGGAGACCTGACTGATCAACGACATCAATGTTGCAATAACGACCATGGGCAGCGAGGCTAGCAATAACATTTATTGCAAACCAAAATTTGTGGCGCAGGTCATTCGCCGACCGGACCATGACGTGCGCCGCAAGTGGAGCAAATTTATTACACACCGGTATATTTTCGGCAGCAAAATACATGCGCGTCAGTAGCGTCGCCTCTGCATTTCGCCGCGGAGGCACCCTCGCGGCTATCATCAGAGATCGCTCTCGCGCCGGATGACGGCGCTTTCGCGCTCGTCGAGCGCGTGGGCCCGGCGTTCCAGCTCCTCGGGCGGCTCGGCAGAGTCCTCCGCGGCCGCAGCCGCCCGTCACGCCGGGCGATCCCGTTCGATCCGCCGAGGGCCGCTTATCCCGATCCGACTACTGGCAGCGGCGGCGTCTGGTCAGACAGGAGTCCATATTCCGTTGTTCCAGATGCCCCAGTTACCGGCACCGGTGGGGTTCCACATCATTTGCGCCCCCGGCGCCCACTGCGGTTGGGGTGGCTGCGGTGGTGCCCACGCCGGCGGGGGTCCCCAGGGCCCCCACCCCGCGGGGGCGGTCGGGCCTCCCGGATGCTGCCAGTCGTGGCAGCGGTTCCAGTCCCAGTCCAAGACGTTGCCCCACGCTGGGTTCCATTGATCACCCGGACACCAGTGGCCGGTGGGTGCCGGGGGCGGGGCCGCCTGGGCGGCGACGCTGCCGGCGGCCAATCCCAGAGCGGACAGCAGCAGCAATCCGTCACCCACCAACACTGTCGGAAACCGCCTGGCCCGCTGCCCCGCCCGTTTTACAGTCGCCATCTCCCAAGAATTTCCCTCGAGGGCAATCCGGGCAAGTGGTAATTCGGATTCGTCTGGAGCCCTTGGGTCACGCGCGCGATGGCCGCTCACTTCGCCGACGGTCACACTCCGAACTTGGCGCGAGCCTCCTCGGTCACCGGCGTGAACAGGTTGACCAGGTTTCCATCCGGATCCCGGAACAACAACGCGCGGTTTCCCCAGGGCATCGTCGTCGGTTCCGTCACGACCTCGGCCACCCGCTCGCGGAGCCGCTCGTATTCGGAGTCCACGTCCTCGACGAGGAACTCCAGGATGGCGCTTCGGTTGGCCGCGGGTTCAGCGGATCCTTCTCCAAACAGCGGAACGGTCTTGTCGCTGCCGATGGCCAACGTCCCGATCGGCGTCGGGATCTCGGCGAACAGCTCATTCCCCCAGATCGCGGAAACCTCGGTGACCATCTCGTAGAAATCGACGAGTCGCTTGACGTCGGTCGTGATGATTCGGGTCGAAATGAACTTCATGTGGTCTCCCTCGAGGTCACAGCAGTGCCGCCGACGTGCGTATCTGAGCACCGAATCTAAACGTCGACTCCGACAAGGCCGGCGCGCCATTCGAGGGTGTGACCCGATGCGCCGATCATCGGGCCCGAAGGGTCCTCCTGGCCTGCAAAGCGACACCGGCCACTGTGTTCGCCAGGTCCGGCCGACTCTTGGCGACAACACGAATCGTGCGATAGAACGACCAAAGTTGGCGGGGCGTAGGTACTTTCGGCAGCCATGCCAGCTCCCAGTGAATCCCATTGATCGGGTCGTCAAAGAACACAGCGTAGTAGCCCGGCCAGTACTGCGGGTACTCCTTCGGCTCATCGGTGACCGGGACACCGCGCTCGACCAAGAATTCGCGATGAAATCGGTCGACCTCCGCCCTGCTTCGGGCCCACAACGCAACGTGGTTGATGCCGACCGCTTGGTCGGTGTGGGTCAGCTTCGTGCCGGTGCGCGCGGGCTGGATCCCGATATAGCTGTGCGGGTTGACATTACGCGTCATGTAATACGTCGACTGGTATTCCATGTTGAGAGACGAGAAGCTGCTGTAGCCGAGCCAGCCGAACAACGCGTCGTAGAACGCGATCGAGTCGTCGTAGTCCAACACCGCGAACTCCACGTGACACACACCTCGCCACCGCATCGCGTCTCCCTCAGCCGATCTCCTACACAATGCAGCATTGGAGGCGGAGGATTAGTCCTCGGCGTCACGCCTTTCGCTGTCGGCCATTTCACGGGACACGTCTGCCTCCTCCCGTTCGGCTGTGGCCGTGTCGCGCTCCGCGCCCTCGTCCATGCGCCGCAGTCGCGCGACTTCACGGTCCGCGGCGGTGCCTTCACGTTCGTCAGCACGCAACTCCCGTTCGTCTGCTATCCGCTCGCGCTGGCCGGCAAGGAAGTCACGCTCATCAGCGAGCCGGTCTCGCTCATCAGCGAACCACTCGCGTCTCGCGAGTTCAGCCTCCCGATGATCAAGAGCCTTTTCACGCTCGTCGAGCTCAGAAGCCCGGTCGTTGGAAGCACCGGGCTGGTTGGCGAAATCCTCAGTGGACACCTACACACATCCTCACCACGAGTCGCTCTTACGCAGGTGCGGGGTCCTTCTATTCTCTCTCATCCGATGATCTCCAGGCCTTACCAGTTCTAGCCCTGCGACACGGCGTATATCAAGCGTGGACTACTTCTGCCCGTCCAATAGGTGGGCATAAGGATCGGCCTCGACGCCCACGGATTCCGGCATCGGATAGTAGGTCTTGACCAGGAGGTTGCCGTCGCCGTCCCACGCGAACGTCTCGATGCTGTATGCCATCTGCACGTTCGGTTCGGCACCGAAATGGTTCTCGCACACCCAGGCCATCTCGTTCCCGTTGACCTGAACCGTAATCATCTTGATCTTGAGGATCGACTGGAACATATCGAACGCGTCCGACGTGGCGGCAGCGAAACCGTGCTTTTCCTCCGTGCCGACGGGGTCGAACATGCGGACCTCGCCCGGACAGATCGTGCGCCACGATGCCACCCACTCGTCCTTCTTGCCGGCGTTCCACAACTCCGCGTGCTTGGCCGCGTGTGCCAATCGCGCCTGGCGGGTTGGAACCTTCCCCATTTAAAGCCCATCCCTATCGGTCTCGGTTGATAGTGCCGTCGCCACGATAGCTGGACACCTGTCCAGCCGAAAGGCCTAGACAAAGTGCGTAGCTGCAAGAGCCTTACATCTTCTGCTGACCAGAGGTTGCCGGAAGCCGAACTCCACCACGTCAGGCGCCCTGCTCATCCGCGAAGTCCACTGCCGCGCCCCGTATCGCGGCGAGGGCCTTCAGGCAGAGCGCGCTCGCGGGAACCGCGGCAATAACCGCGATGGCGAGCGCGAGTACGGGGTCAAGCCAGAAGACACGTCCGGTCAGCGCGATCACTGCACCCGCGACGGCAACCGCGCCTGCCGCCGCGGCATCGGCGAGCGTGTCCAACAGGACGGACCGCAGATGGAGGTCCTCGTTGACGGCGGAAGCCCCGAGCACCCACGCAGCCACCAACAGCACCGCCATCGTCACCGCGCTGACAATCAACACCGCCAGGCCGTGCACCTCGGCGACACCACGAATCAGCCGACGTACCGCCTCCACCGCGATCAGCACGGACACAACCAAGAGTGCAGCGCCGTTGATCAGCGCGACCACCGGTATCGCCGACGAGCGCCGCGGGTGGCGGGACCGGTCTCGAACAGCGACGGCGATCAAACCGAGAAGCAGCGCAGCGCAGTCCCCGGCGGTGTCACCCGCTGCCGCGATAACCCCGACCGAATGCGCGGCCAAACCCACGATGACCAGCGCCGCGATCAGGGAGATGTTGAGGACAAGGACTATCCCGAGACGTGCCCGCTGGCTCACGGGCTAGACGTTGAACCGGAACTCCACCACGTCACCGTCGGCCATGACGTAATCCTTGCCCTCCATCCGGACCTTGCCGGCCGCCTTGGCCGCCGCCATCGAGCCCGCGGCGACCAGGTCGTCGTAGGAGACGATTTCGGCTTTGATGAAGCCCTTTTCGAAGTCGGTGTGAATCACTCCGGCGGCCTTCGGCGCGGTGTCCCCCTGGTGAATCACCCACGCGCGCGCCTCTTTTGGGCCGGCCGTCAGGTAGGTCTGCAGCTTGAGTGTATGAAAACCGGCCCGCGCCAACGCATCTAGTCCACGCTCGGTCTGCCCGATGGACTCCAGCAGCTCGGCAGCCGACTCGTCGTCCAGCTCTTGCAGTTCGGCCTCGATCTTCGCGTCGAGGAACACCGCGTCCGCGGGTGCGACCATCGCGGACAGCTCGGCCTTGCGGGCATCGTCGGTCAGCACGGACTCGTCGGCGTTGAACACGTACAGAAACGGCTTGGTGGTCATCAGGTTCAGCTCGCGCAGCAGTGAGGTGTCGACACCGGCCGAGAAGAGCGTCTTGCCTGAATCCAGCACAGCCTCCGCGGCGGCAGCCGCCTCGTGCACGGGCTTGCGCTCCTTGTTGTTGCGGGCTTCCTTCTCCAGCCGCGGTATGGCCTTCTCCAGGGTCTGCATGTCGGCGAGGATCAGCTCGGTCTCGATCACCTCGATGTCGGAGCGAGGATCGACCTTGCCGTCGACGTGCACGACGTCGTCATCGGCGAACACCCGCACCACCTGACAGATCGCGTCACACTCGCGGATGTTGGCCAGGAACTTGTTGCCCAGACCGGCGCCCTCGGAGGCGCCCTTCACGATTCCGGCGATGTCGACGAACGTCACCGGGGCCGGCACGATCTTCTCGGAACTGAACATCTCGGCCAGCTTGTCCAGCCGGGGATCGGGCAGCGGGACGACGCCCTCGTTCGGCTCGATGGTCGCGAACGGATAGTTGGCCGCCACCACGTTGTTCCGGGTCAGCGCGTTGAACAAGGTCGACTTGCCGACATTGGGCAACCCCACTATTCCCAGGCTCAGGCTCACGGGGAACCAAGTCTAGGGGTCTTGACGGCGATGGGTGCCGGGGACCATCGGTCACCGCCCATCGTGCACCCGGGCATGGCACGCCCAGGATCCCTACGAGGTATTTACGGGCCTTTCGGCCCATTCCCGGTACGGTCTACATGTGTCAGCACAGCGGACAAGTTCGACGGTGGAGGGTGCTCACCGTTCGATCCTCCCTAATATCCCAGGTATCCCCTGGTACGCGGCCCTGCTTGTCGCCGTCACCGCGACTGCTATCGGCTACGGAATCGACGCTGGTCACAAGGAACTGACCCACGTCTTTGCCGGCTTCTATATAGCCGGCTGCGTGGCGGCGGTGCTGGCGGTCCGCCAGGACGGCATCTTCACCACGATCATCCAGCCGCCCCTGATCCTGTTCGGCGCGGTCCCGGGCGCCTACTGGCTGTTCCACGACGCCAAGGTGGGCCGCCTCAAGGACCTGCTCATCAACTGCGGCTATCCGCTGATCGAGCGCTTCCCACTGATGCTGGGCACCGCCGGCGGCGTGCTGGCGATCGGACTGGCCCGCTGGTACTTCGGAAACGCTTACAAGACAAGCACAATGGCGAATACCTCCGAAGACGCTTCGGAGTCCGCCGCCGGTGTCGACGTCAAGTCCTTCTTCAACGCCATCGTCGCCAAGGCGCAGTCAATGCTGCAGTCCGATACCGACGCGGACGACACCGAGACCACCGATTCCCGCCGCGGCCGCACGTCACGCTCCTCGTCGAGGACCCGGCGCACGACCCGCAGCACCCGCTCCGCCACGCGTTCGGCCCGGAGCAGTTCCCGGCATTCCCGCGAGCCCTTGGGTGACGGGCCCGAACCGGTCGAGCGGCCCGACCGTCCGCGGCGCAGCACCCGGCGAGGCGCCCCGTCGGCCCGCGATTACGACAGCGCAGCAGGCCGCGATTACGACACCGCCGAGCCACCCCGGCGACCCCGGCGGCGCCCCCGGCCGGAGGCCGACCCCGACACGCGCGGTCAGTCGCCCCGGGAACCGCGTCGCGAACCGCGCACCCGCCGCAGTCCCTACGAGCGGCCCACCCCGCGGAGCAGCCGATTCGACGGCTTCGAGTCCTACGGGGACAGATATGACCCGCCGAGCGGCCCGAATTCCGGGAGCCGGTACGAGAGCCGCTACGACAGCCGCGAGCCCTATGAGCCGTCCTATGAACCGAGGAGCCGGCGGCCCCCGTCAAACGGGACGCATCACCCGATCTCGCAGGTCCGCTACCGAGGCGCCGGTTCGCAAGACCCGCCCCGCGAGCCGCACACCGAGCGCCGGAGCCGATCGCGGACACCCGGACGGTCGCACGGACGGTCGCCCGCGGAATCCTGGGAGTACGACGTCTAGTGGCGATCGCGAGCGCTGCCGTGGCGATCGCAAGCGCAGCCGTGGCGATCGCAAGCGCGGCGTAGCCGGGCGCAGCGGGTCGCCACTACAGGGCGTAGCCGGGCGCAGCGGGTCGCCACCATCGGTCTGAGGCGCTCAGCGCGTCAGCGAACTGACCGGATCTCGCGTGGCAGCGCGAACACCAGGGTTTCCTGCGCCGTCGTGACCGGCTGCACCACGTCATAGCCGCACTCGGCGAGCCGCGCCAGGACCCCTTCAACCAGGACCTCGGGGACCGACGCCCCGGAGGTGACGCCCACGGTGGTGACGCCTTCCAGCCATGCCGGGTCGATGTCATCGGCCCAGTCGACCAGGTGCGCGGCCGCGGCCCCGCCACCCAACGCCACCTCGACCAGCCGCACCGAATTCGAGGAATTGCGGGACCCGACGACAATCACCAGCTCACACTCCGGCGCCATCGCTTTGACCGCGACCTGCCGGTTCTGGGTCGCGTAGCAAATGTCGTCGCTGGGCGGATCCTGCAGCTTCGGGAACCGCTGCCGCAGCCGCTCGACGATCTCCATGGTCTCGTCGACCGACAGCGTGGTCTGCGAGAGCCACACCACCTTGTCCTCGTCACGCACCGTCACGGTGTCCACGGCGGCGACCCCGTCGACCAGCTGCACGTGGTCGGGCGCCTCGCCGGCGGTGCCGACGACCTCCTCGTGGCCCTCGTGGCCGATGAGCAGGATGTCGTAGTCGTTGCGGGCGAATCGCCTGGCCTCGTTGTGCACTTTGGTGACCAGGGGGCACGTGGCGTCAATGGTGTGCAGGTTCCGATCGGCTGCCGCGGCATGCACCGTGGGCGCGACGCCGTGCGCGGAGAACACCACGATGGCCCCTTCGGGCACCTCGTCGGTCTCTTCGACGAACACCGCACCGGCGTTTTCCAGGGTGGTGACCACGTGCCGGTTGTGCACGATCTCATGGCGCACATAGACCGGTGGCCCGTGTTTTTCCAGTGCGCGTTCCACCGTCTCCACGGCCCTGTCGACGCCCGCGCAGTAACCGCGCGGTTCGGCCAGAAGCACTCGCTTACGGGCTGGGTCGCCGGCTACCGATCGCACCGCGCCGGGAATCCCCATGTCGATAGTCGGCGGCATGACGTCCAGGGTACTTACTGCCGACACGGGCTTGCCAGCTCGCGCCGGTGGGCTTGGAGTTAGCCGCCGCTTAGGGCAATCTTGGACCCATGGGCACTGCACCGTATGGAGTTCGGCTGCTGGTCGGAGCGGCAACAGTCGCGGTCGAAGAGACCATCAGGCTGCCGAAAACCATCCTGATGTACCCGATGACATTGGCCAGCCAGGCGGCGCACATCGTGATGCGCTTTCAGCAGAACCTCGCCGAGCTGGCGATCAAGGGCGACAGCACCCTCGAATCGATCTTCCCGCCCAAGGATGAGAAGCCGGAATGGGCGACCTTCGACGAGGACCTGGACGACGCGATGGGCGGGGCGCACACCGCCGTGCAAGACGGCGGTGAGGGCGAGCGCAGAGCCGAGGGCCGGTTCGCGCTGTACTCGGTGGCCGACGCGCACGAAGACGCCAGCGCCCTGACCAAGCCCGCGCGGCAATCGAAGAAGCCGGCCGCCAACGCGTCGGTTCCGCAGCCCGCGGTGGTCACCGAGCTGGACTACCCTTCGCTGACGCTGGCGCAGCTGCGGGCGCGTCTGCAATCGCTGAGCGTCGACGAACTCGAAGCCCTGCTGGCCTACGAACAGGCCACCAAGGGCCGTGCACCGTTCCAGACGCTGCTGGCCAACAGGATCACCCGCGCGAACGCGAAGTGACCCCGGCCGTTACCTCCGAACCAAATTCCGCCGAGAACCCTTTTCCGGTGCGCGCGGTGGCCATCCGGGTCGCGGGCTGGATCGACAAGCTGGGCACCGTCTGGGTGGAGGGTCAGCTCGCCCAGATCTCGATGCGGCAGGACTCCAAAACCGTGTTCATGGTGCTGCGTGACCCGGCCGCCGACATGTCGCTGACAGTGACATGCCCCCGCGATATCGTGCTCAACGCGCCGGTGAAGCTGGCCGAGGGCACGCAGGTGGTGGTACGCGGCAAGCCATCCTTTTACACCGGCCGGGGCACATTCTCGTTGCGGCTCAGCGAGATTCGCGCCGTCGGGGTGGGCGAGCTGCTGGCACGCATCGATCGGCTGCGCCGGCTGCTGGATGCCGAAGGGCTTTTCGATCCGCGGCTCAAGCGACCGATCCCCTTCCTGCCCAACATGATTGGCTTGATCACCGGTCGGGCCAGCGCCGCCGAACGCGACGTGACGACCGTCGCGGCCGCACGCTGGCCCGGGGTGCGATTCGCGGTGCGCAACACCGCTGTCCAGGGCCCGGGTGCGGTTGCGCAAATAGTTGACGCGCTGCGCGAGCTCGATCGCGACGGTGAGGTCGACGTCATCGTGATCGCCCGCGGCGGCGGCAGTGTGGAGGACCTGCTGCCGTTCTCCGACGAGACGCTGTGCCGCGCCATCGCGGCGTGCCGGACCCCGGTGATCAGTGCGGTCGGCCATGAACCCGACAACCCGCTGTGCGATCTGGTCGCCGATCTGCGCGCCGCGACTCCCACCGACGCGGCGAAGAAGGTGGTGCCCGATACCGTCGCCGAGCAGCGGCTGATCGGCGACCTGCGCCGGCGCAGCGCCCAGGCGTTGCGCAACTGGGTGACCCGGGAGCAACGGGCACTGGCGCAGATACGCAGCCGCCCGGTGCTGGCCGAGCCACTGGCGGCATTGATGGCGCGCGCCGACGAGGTGCACCGCGCGCGGTCGTCGATTCGCCGGGACATCGTCCGGCTGGCCGCCACCGAGACCGACCGCGTCGGCCACCTGAGCGCGCGGCTGGCGACGTTGGGCCCGGCGGCCACCCTGGCCCGCGGTTACGCCGTCGTGCAAGCCATCGGGGCGACAACAAACCAGGTGCTCCGTTCGGTCGACGAGGCCCCGGCGGGCACCCGGCTGCGGGTGCGGGTGGCCGACGGCGCCGTGACCGCGGTGAGCGAAGGGCGGACCGATGGCGCGTAAAAACGGCGGCGGGGGCGACTCCGCCGTCCCCGAAGAGGGCGAATCCATTACACCTATTAGTCACCTGGCATATGAAGCGTGCCGGGACGAACTGATCGAAGTCGTCCGCGTGCTCGAGCAGGGCGGCCTGGATTTGGATGAGTCGCTGAAGCTGTGGGAAAGGGGCGAGCAGCTGGCTAAACGCTGCGAAGAACACTTAGCTGGCGCCCGCAAAAGAATCGAGGATGCACTCGCGGCCGACGAGGCCGAGGATGCCTGAAGCAGCTCGTATCGAAGGGGCTTGATTGAAAATGTCTCTCCAAACTGGAACACGTTACATTTTTTCTCGGCTAAGCTAGCCGCACTATGGGTGATGCATCACTGACGGCTGAACTCGGCCGCGTCCTGGTCACCGGGGGCTCCGGTTTCGTCGGCGCCAACCTGGTCACCACCTTGCTCGACCGCGGATATCAGGTCCGCTCCTTCGACCGGGCGCCCTCGCCGCTGCCGCCGCATCCGCAATTGCAGGTGCTGCAGGGCGACATCACCGACACCGCCGTATGCGCCCAAGCGGTCGACGGCATCGACACCGTATTCCACACCGCGGCGATCATCGACCTGATGGGCGGCGCGTCGGTGACCGACGAGTACCGGCAGCGCAGCTTCGGGGTCAACGTCGGGGGCACCGAGAACCTGGTCCGCGCCGGGCAGGCGGCCGGGGTACAGCGCTTCGTCTACACCTCGTCCAACAGCGTGGTCATGGGCGGCCAGAACATCGCCGGCGGCGACGAGACGCTGCCCTACACCAATCGGTTCAACGACCTGTACACCGAGACTAAAGTGCTCGCCGAGCGCTTCGTCTTAGGCCAAAACGGTGTTGACGGACTCTTGACGTGTGCCATTCGGCCCAGCGGCATCTGGGGCCGGGGCGATCAAACGATGTTCCGCAAGTTGTTCGAAAGCGTGATCGCCGGCCATGTCAAGGTGCTGATCGGCCGCAAATCAGCGCGGTTGGACAACTCCTACGTACACAACCTGATTCACGGTTTCATCCTGGCGGCCGAGCACCTGACGCCGGGCGGCACCGCGCCCGGCCAGGCGTACTTCATCAACGACGCCGAGCCGATCAACATGTTCGAGTTCGCCAGGCCGGTGGTCGAGGCGTGCGGTGAGAAGTGGCCCCGGGTCCGGGTGAACGGCCCCATCGTGCGTGCGGCGATGACGGGTTGGCAGCGGCTGCATTTCCGGTTCGGGATACCGGCGCCGCTGCTCGAGCCGCTCGCCGTCGAGCGGCTGTATCTGGACAATTTCTTTTCCACCGCCAAGGCGTCCCGCGACCTCGGTTACCAACCCCTGTTCAATACCGAGCAGGCACTGTCGGAATGTCTGTCGTACTACGTCGAGATGTTCGACCAGATGAAGCGACAAGCGCTGGCGGACAAGGCATCCGTCTAGCGGAAGCTCACCATCTCGCTGCCCCAGGCCGCGCGGATGTTGGCGTCGACGTCGTGCGCGACGGCGTCACGACGATCGATGATCAGACACGCACGGTCGTTCTCCGCATACGAGGGCCATTCCGGCTCGCCGGCGGGTCCCGCGGGCGTGGCGTGCGCGGCGAAGTTGATCCATCGGGTGCGCACCCTCTTAGACACCGCCTTGGCGGTTTTGGTACCGCCGAGCTTCAGCGTGGGATCCTTGGGCGCACCGAGATTGCCCCAGACGTAAGGCAATTCGGTGGCATGCGCGGCCCGGACCATCAGCAGCTTCAGCAACGGGGTGGCGTAATCGAACCGGTACAGGAATACCGGCGCCACGTGCGCGTGCCCCTCGGCGAGCCACACCGACGGCATCCGGAAGCCGACGTCGGTTGCGATGCTCAAACTCCTTGCCCTGCGCCGTAATCGCGAATACGCCGAACCGATCTCCTCCTCGGTGGGCAACTGCAGATCGGGTTGTTCGGCGGCAATCTGGTTGAACATCGAGGTGATCGCGCTCGGAGTGATCGGCATCAGCGGCGACCTCATCAACCGGAAGAGCGCCGCCTCGTGCTTGTTGGTGCCGATGATCAGCGGGACAGGATGTGAGCGACCCTCTTGCGCGCGTTTTACCGGATAGTCGCTCAGCACGTCGCCGTCGACGATCGGAACGAACGCCAGCGTTCCCGGGTTACGCACCGGCACTTCGTCGAACACCTGTTGAGACGCGGCCAGGATGGCCGCCATCGGGATATCGACCAGCCGCTGGGATTCCGACGGGGCGATTCGCAACCGGTCGAGGAAGGCCTGGGCCACCCGGGCGGCACGTTCGCGGTCGTATACGGAAGTGGCCGGCGAGCTTTGTGCGATCGCCCCGGCGAACAGACCCTCGGCCGGCGGGCTGGCCAGCAGCGTGGTGACTATCCCGGCCCCGGCGGACTCGCCGAACAGCGTGACCCGTTGCGGATCGCCGCCGAAGGCCGCGATGTTGTCGCGCACCCACTCCAGCGCCGCCAGCACGTCGCGCAGCCCGACATTCGAGTCGAAATGCCGCGCACCGATGTCCAACGACGACAGGTCGAGAAAACCCAGCACTCCGAGCCGGTAGTTGACGGTCACCACGACGACGTCGCCGTGGCTGACCAGTCTGCGGCCGTCATAGAGGGTCTGGCTGCTCGACCCCAGGACGTAGGCGCCGCCGTGCAGCCAGACCATCACCGGTTTGGCAGCACCGGGCTGGGTGTCCGAAGAGGCCCAGACGTTGAGCCGCAAGCAGTCTTCACCCTGCGGCGCGCCCAAATCCAATGGCATGTTGGGAAATACCGGTTGCGGGCAGGCCGGCCCGAAAGCGGTCGCGTCGATGACCTCGGTGCACCGCGCGGGCGGCTGGGGCGCCCGGAAACGCAGCTCGCCCACCGGCGCCGCCCCGTACCGAATGCCCTTCCACGCCTTGACGCCGTCCTCTTCGATGCCCCGGACCGGGCCGTGGTTGGTTTCGACCACAAGGTCGTCGATTGCCATGCGCGTGCAAAATCCTCTCAACGAGCCTAGAAAAGGCGTTGCGTGAGGAATTCGACCACTCGCTTACGGGCCTCGTAGGCGGGGTGGCCCTCGACTTCGCGCACCTCGTCGGTGAGCACCGAGTGCGCCATCTTGCTGAAGCCGTGCTGATTGCCGGGACCCGAATCGATGTCGATCACCTCGAAGGCGTCGCCGAGGCGCTGCTTGAGCGCCGCGAAACGTTCAGCCGGTACCGCCCGGTCCTCGCTGAACCGCAGGCCCATGGCACACAGGCCGTCGTTGGCGCACCGATCGGCCACGGTGGCCAGCTCGGACTCGCTCAAGCCGGGGTCACGGCGTCGCGCAGCGCCGAGCGGGAACGGGACCGACGGCTGCGAAAGCACCGGCGCCAGCACGCTGTCGTCGACCGCAGCGGCCAGCGCGAACCCGCCGGTAAAGCACTGGCCGATGACGCCGACACCCTTGCCCGGCGTCGATGCGTTGAGATCGCGTGCCAGCGCACGCAGGAACAACGCCACCGGTCGCTGCTTGTTCGTCGCGAATGCCGCGAATTCTCTTGCCACACAAGCCCGCCCGATGGCGCCGACGAGGTAACCGGCTGCCTTGGCCCTGCCCGGCTCGCCGAACAGTGACGGCATGGCAACGGTGAAGCCGTTGTCCACCAGATGATTACCCAAGGCGAGCACACCGGGATGAATCCCCGGGATCTCGGGAATCAGCACCACCCCGGGGCCGCCGCCCTTGCGATAGACGTCATGGGTGTATCCGCCACCGCTGAACGGCGCCACCGACCATCCGGACAGATCAGCCTCTGGTGCAGTCACGCGAGTCCCCTTCTAGCGGCTTGGCAATGGCTGTTGCGATTGCGTCGCCGCCGCCAGCGTACGGAACTGATCGGTGTTTCCGGCGCCGGTTATCGCAATTTGGGTCGCACCGCCCGGACCGCTGAGCCGGGTCGTCCATACCGGCTCGGCGTCTGCGCCGTTCTGGCCGGAACCCCGATAGACCACCCAACCGGTCCCGCCGACGTCGACCGTTCCGGTGGGGTAAGCCGACGGATGAATCGAGTTGATCAGCTTGTCCTCGTCGGCATTGCTCTGGGTCAGGCTGAGATACAACCCGGTCGGACTGATGTACCCGACGACCGAGACGGGCGCGTTCAGCCGTTGACCGCTCGCGGGGTCGGTCCGCCCGCCCTGGATACCGCCGCGGTGGCCGGAGTTGGCCTGCCAGCCGGTGGGTAGCTGCGGTTGGCGGATGGGAAAGCCGAGCGTCGAGGCGTCCGCACGCAGGGCCGCCCCCGCGTCGTAGGACGGGATGGGGCCCTGGTGGCTGCCGAGCTGAACCGAGCACATGCCCAGCATTCCGGCCAGCACGATGCACCCGATCACCAGCGGTATCAAGGACCAGAACATGTCCCGGCCGTCCTGCAACAGCCGGGGTTTCGCCGGCCTGGGCGCCGGTCCAGCTTGCGGAGACGGCGCGCCCGCTATGTTCCCGTCAAGCTGGTCATTCAGCCGCGGCTCCTCCGTCATCCCCCAAGTATCCCAGTTCCAGCGGACCGATCCGCTTCTGGGACAATCAGCAACCATGACAGTTGAGGGCGACCACGCGACCGCCGCCACCGGCCGGGCCCCGGCGCAGGGGCGACCGCGCGGTGAGGCGCCAGACCGCAACCTGGCTTTGGAACTGGTACGCGTCACCGAGGCCGGTGCCATGGCCGCAGGTCGCTGGGTCGGCCGCGGCGACAAAGAGGGCGGCGACGGGGCAGCCGTCGATGCGATGCGCGAGCTGGTCAACACGGTGTCGATGCGCGGTGTCGTCGTCATCGGCGAGGGTGAAAAGGACCACGCGCCGATGCTCTACAACGGCGAGGAGGTCGGCAACGGCGACGGCGCGGAGTGCGACTTCGCCGTCGACCCGATCGACGGCACCACGCTGATGAGCAAGGGGATGCCCAACGCCATCTCCGTGCTGGCGGTGGCCGACCGTGGCGCGATGTTCGACCCGTCGGCGGTGTTCTACATGAACAAGATCGCCGTCGGGCCCGAGGCCGCACACGTACTCGACATCACCGCGCCGATCGCCGAGAACATCAAGGCCGTCGCCAAGGTCAAGGCGTTGTCGGTGCGCGACATGACCGTGTGCATCCTGGACCGGCCGCGACATGCCCAGCTGATCGACGACGTCCGGGTAACCGGAGCCCGCATCCGGCTGATCACCGACGGCGACGTCGCCGGCGCCATCTCGGCCTGCCGCCCGCACTCGGGCACCGACATGCTGGCCGGGATCGGCGGCACGCCAGAAGGCATCATCGCCGCCGCCGCCATCCGGTGCATGGGCGGCGCCATCCAGGCGCAGCTGGCCCCCACCGACGACGAGGAACGCCAGAAGGCCGTCGACGCCGGCTACGACCTCGATCAGGTGCTGACCACCGAGGACCTGGTGTCCGGTGAGAATGTGTTCTTCTGCGCCACCGGGGTCACCAGCGGCGACCTGCTCAAGGGCGTGCAGTACTACCCCGGTGGCTGCACCACACAGTCGATCGTCATGCGGTCGAAGTCGGGAACCGTCCGGATGATCGAGGCCTACCACCGGCTTTCGAAGCTCAACGAGTACTCCGCCATCGACTTCACCGGCGATAGCTCCGCCGCCTATCCCCTGCCCTGACCACCGATCGAAGAACGAGGAAAGCCACTAAATGGCCGCTGAAGACGTAGCCGACACCGAGTACCGCATCGAGCACGACACCATGGGCGAGGTTCGCGTACCCGCAAAAGCGTTGTGGCGCGCGCAAACTCAGCGCGCTGTCGAGAACTTCCCGATCTCGGGCCGCGGCATGGAACGCGCTCAGATCCGCGCGTTGGGCCTGCTGAAGGGCGCCTGCGCGCAGGTCAACAAGGACCTGGGCTTGCTGGCGCCGGAAAAGGCCGACGCGATCATCGCCGCTGCGGCGCAGATCGCCGACGGCCAGCACGACGACCAGTTCCCCATCGACGTCTTCCAGACCGGTTCGGGCACCAGCTCCAACATGAACACCAACGAGGTGATCGCCAGCATCGCGGCCACCAACGGTGTGACGGTGCACCCCAACGACGACGTCAACATGTCGCAGTCGTCCAACGACACCTTCCCCACCGCAACCCACATCGCGGCCACGGAGGCCGCCGTGCGTCATCTCATCCCGGCGCTCGAGGTGCTGCACGCCGCCCTGGCCGGCAAGGCCCGCGAGTGGCACACCGTGGTCAAGTCGGGCCGCACCCACTTGATGGACGCCGTTCCGGTGACGCTGGGGCAGGAATTCAGTGGATACGCCCGCCAGATCGAGGCGGGCATCGAGCGAGTGCGCGCGACGTTGCCCCGGCTGGGTGAGCTGGCCATTGGCGGCACCGCGGTCGGTACCGGCCTGAATGCTCCCGACGGCTTCGGCGCCAAGGTGGTCGAGACGTTGATCGCCTCCACCGGCCTGAGTGAATTGCGCACGGCGGCAAACTCTTTCGAGGCGCAGGCGGCGCGCGACGGGCTGGTCGAGGCGTCCGGCGCGCTGCGCACCGTCGCGGTGTCCCTGACCAAGATCGCCAACGACGTTCGCTGGATGGGGTCGGGCCCGCTGACCGGCCTGGCCGAGATCCAGCTGCCCGACCTGCAACCGGGCAGCTCGATCATGCCGGGCAAGGTGAATCCCGTTCTGCCCGAGGCGGTTACCCAGGTCGCCGCGCAGGTGATCGGTAACGATGCCGCGGTCGCATGGGGCGGCGGAAACGGCGCCTTCGAGCTCAACGTGTACATCCCGATGATGGCCCGTAACGTCCTCGAGTCCTTCAAGCTGCTGACCAATGTGTCGAGGCTGTTCGCCGAGCGCTGCATCACCGGGCTGGCGGCCAACGTCGAACACCTGCGCGAGCTGGCCGAATCGTCGCCGTCCATTGTGACGCCGCTGAACTCGGCGATCGGCTACGAGGAGGCCGCCGCGGTGGCCAAGCAAGCGCTCAAGGAGCGCAAGACAATTCGTCAAACCGTGATCGACCGCGGCCTGATCGGCGACAAGTTGTCGATCGAGGAGCTCGACCGGCGGCTCGACGTGCTGGCGATGGCCAAGGTCAAGCCGCAAGACTGAGCCGACCGTCCGGGGGTGACGGCGGTGGTCGACGAGAGTAAGGGTGGTTTTCCATGACGGCTCCTCCCGGAGGTCCCTACGGTCAGGGGCCCTACGGAAGCAATCCATATGGGCAGGAACCGAATTGGGGCGGCCAGCCGCCGGCCGGCGGTCCTGGTCCGTATCCGCAGGGCGGTCCTGGCCCTTACCCGCCGGGTGGTGCCGGACCCTATCCGCAGGGCGGTCCCTACGCCTACCCGCCGGGCGGCCCATACCCGTACCCGCCGGCAGGCCCTGCCTACCCGAACCAGCAGTATCCCCAACCCGGACAGCAGTTTCCGCCGGGCGGTCCGGGCGGACCCTATCCCCCGGGGCCCCCGCCAGGTGGGCGCGGCTCGAAGCTGCCGTGGTTGATCGTCGCCGCTCTGGTGCTCCTCGCGGTGATCGCGCTGGTCGCGACACTGCTGGTAATGCGAGGCGGCCATGACAACAAGCCGGCCGCCGCGCCCTCGACAACGAGCACGTCGGTCTCCCAGCCGAAGAACTCCGCACAGAACGCGACCGATTGCACCCCGAACGTGTCCGGCGGTGAGATGCCCCGGACCGACTCGATCGCCGCCGGCAAGCTTTCGTTCCCGGCCAGCGCGGCGCCGGCCGGGTGGACGGTGTTCTCCGACGACCAGGGCCCGAACCTGATCGGTGGGCTCGGTGTCGCCCAGGACGTGCCCGGGGCAAATCAGTGGATGATGACGGCCGAGGTCGGCGTCACCAATTTCGTTCCCAGCATGGACCTTACGGCGCAAGCCACGAAGTTGATGCAATGCATCGTCGCCGGCCCCGGCTACGCGAACGCGCAACCCACGCTGGGACCGACGAAGTCGTCGTCGATCACCGTCGACGGCACCAAGGCCGCCCGTGTCGACGCCGACGTCACGATCGCCGATCCCAGTCGCAACGTCAAGGGTGACTCCGTCACCATCATCGCCGTCGACACCAAGCCGGTCACCGTCTTCATCGGCAGCACACCCATCGGTGACGCTGCTTCGGCGGGGCTCATCGGGAAGATCATTGCCGCGCTGAAGGTCTCGAAGTCCTGACGCGAGTTGGCCCGGCTAGCTAGCCGGGCCGGTGGGCGCCGATACGTGGGTGGCCTCGGATCGCCCGCGCAGTACCGTGGAATAGCATTGGGCCCACTGCGCGCGCTCGGTCTCGCCCGCGGCATCGATGGCGTCGGCCGAACACAGGATCCGCCGGTCGGAGGTTTTGGCGAGGTCGGCCAGCCGCGCGGCTTCGTTGACGGCGTCACCGATCACGGTGTATTCGTACCGGTTTTCGGCGCCGACGTTGCCGGCGAAGACCCGCCCCGCTGAGACGCCGATGCCGAAATCGACCGGCAACCGACGCAGCCGGGAGCCGAGCGCACGGGCGGTCGCCAACGCAGACGATGCCGGTTCGCTCGTCGGCAACGGCGCCCCGAAGACCGCCAGTGCGGCATCGCCGGCGAATTTGTTGATCAGCCCGTGGTGTTCGTCGACGGCGTGCACGACGATGCGGAAGAAGTCGTTGAGCACCTCGGCCACCTCTTGCGGGGGGCGACTTTCGGCGAGCTGGGTGGAGCCCACCAGGTCGATGAAAAGCACTGCCGCTTCGACCACGTCTCCCGACAGGGATGCCCCCTCGTCGAGCGCGCGCTGTGCGACGTCGGCCCCGACGTGGCGTCCGAACAAATCACGCAGCCGATCTCGCTCGGCGAGTCCGGTTACCATCCGGTTGAATCCTGTTTGCAGACGGCCGATTTGGGAGCGCTCGTAGGCCCCGACGTATGTCTCCATGCGGCCATGCTCGACCTCTGCCATCGCATCGACGACCTCGCCGATCGGATCCGAGATGGACCGCGAGGTCAACATCATCGTCGGCAATCCCAGCACCAACGCCGCCAGCGACACCACCAGAATCGGCACATCCAACGATGCCGACTTCTCGATCAGCCACCCGTACGAACGGAGGACCACCAGCGTCGCGATCACGGCGATCGGGAATGCGCTGCACAGGAACCACAACAGAACCAGTCGCGCGTACACGCTGGGTACCGTCAGTCGTGGCTCGGCGCCCAGGGTGGCGGCGCGCATGATGGGCCGCAGGGTGCGTTGCGCGAGCAGCATCCCGGTGGCCGCCGCCGCCGATCCGCCGAGCACCACACCGAGCACAATGGGCAGCAGAAGTCGCGCGCCGCCAGCCAGGTTCAACAGGATGAAGATTCCGCCGCTGAACGCCCAGGCCGTCACCAGGATCGCCGACTGGCGGCCGGCCAGCTTCATCACGGCTTCGCATTGTTCCGGGGTGGGATCGTCGCCCGCGACATACCAGCGCAGGGTGGGGGCCAGGCTCACCGCTCCGGCCACCGTGACGCCGATGATGCTCAGCACGACGAGCAGCACCACCGGTGCCGTGTTCTGCCGCGCGAAGTCCGAGCTGTCACCGACGGAAGTGTGTCCCCGCAGGGGAATCAGGATGGCGGCCGCTTCGACGACGGCCAAGACGTAGGACAAGCTCAGGTCGAACCCGTATTGAAACTGCCACCGTCGAAAGGACTTTGGTTGCCTTGTGGCGGGCTGCTGCGCCGGGCCACCCCGTTGTGGCGAAAGCCTGTCCCGAAGCCGGCCCACGATGATCACCCTATAACGGTAGTCGCGTGTAGTCCGAAATCAGCGCTACGCACCATTATTCGGCCCGCCGGAGTTCTGCCCTGGGATGTCGGTGATCGGGAAGTTGGGCATCGGTTTCGGCGAGGGCGTGTTGGGCAGCGTGGGGATGTCGCCGGGCGGGACGTCGTGCAGCCTGTTGACGGGCGGACCGTTCTCGCGGCTGCCGTAACTGCTGCCGGGCGACCGGGGACCCAGCAGATCGCTCACGGTCACCAGCCGGTAGCCATTGGCTTTGAGCACCGGAATGAACTGATACACCAGATCCACCGTGCTCGAGTAGGTGTTATGGAACAGCACCACCGAGCCCGGCTTGATGTAGGTCATCAGCATGTAGCGTGTCGCCGCCGTATTCGAGTCGTTCGCCCAATCGAAAGGTATGACGTCCCAGAGGATTTCGGCCAGCCCGAACTGGCCGGCGGTCTGGCGCACCACCGGGTCGGACAATCCACCCGCGGGCCGATACAGGTTCGGGGTGCGGCCGGTCGCGGCGGTGATCGCGTCGTTGGCCCTCGAGAACTGGGCGGCGAGGTCTTCGCGCGGGACCGTGGTCATGTTGGGGTGTTCCCAGGTGTGGCTGCCGATTTCCATCCCCGCATCGGCGATGCGCTTGGCCCCCGCCGGGTTGGCGGCCACCTTGTTGCCGATCAGGAAGAAGGTGGCCTTGGCGTCGTTCGCCTTCAGGATTTGCAGGAGCCGCTCGTCGAACGGGCCCGGCCCGTCGTCGAAGGTCAACGCGACGCACTTGACGACCGAGCAGCTCAGGTCGTCGGCCCGCGTCACATGACCCGTGAGCCCGCCGATCACCAGCACCGCGACGGCCGCCACCACACCGACAACCGTGCGCCAGTAGCGCCAGGCCTGGGTGTCGGGTCGTTTCGCCACCGTGGAAGTTTATCGAAGGCAGGCCCAGCCATGGCCGGGCGCGCTGGTCAGGCCCCTCACTGCGGGCCGGCGATCTCCTCGAGCATCTCGGTGACCAGGGCGGCAATCGGCGAACGCTCGCTGCGCAACAGGGTGATGTGGGCGAACAGCGGATGCCCCTTGAGCTTCTCGATCACCGCGGCGACCCCGTCGTGGCGGCCCACCCGCAGATTGTCGCGCTGCGCGATGTCGTGCGTCAGCACCACCCGCGATCCGGTGCCCAACCTGGACAGCACGGTCAGCAGGACGTTGCGCTCCAGCGATTGCGCCTCATCGACGATGACGAACGAGTCGTGCAGTGACCGGCCCCGGATGTGGGTCAGCGGCAGCACTTCGAGCATGCCGCGGGACAGCACTTCCTCCAGCACCGCCGGGCTGGCCAGACCTTCGAGGGTGTCGAAGACCGCCTGCGCCCAAGGGCCCATCTTTTCGCTCTCGCTGCCCGGCAGATACCCCAGCTCTTGGCCGCCGACGGCGTAGAGCGGCCGGAAGACCACCACCTTGCGCTGGGTACGCCGCTCCAGCACCGCCTCCAGGCCGGCGCACAACGCGAGCGCCGACTTGCCGGTGCCGGCCTTGCCACCCAGCGACACGATACCCACCGACTCGTCGAGCAGCAGGTCGAGCGCTACCCGCTGTTCGGCGGACCGCCCGCGCAGTCCGAACACCTCCCGGTCACCGCGAACCAGCTGGACGCGTTTGTCCGCGTTGACCCGGCCCAGCGCATGAGAGCCGCCGCCGAGCAGGCGAACGCCGGTGTGGCAGGGCAGGTCTCGCGCCTCCACCAGGTCGATCTCGCCATCGGTGAACAGTGCGCCGATGTCCTCGGTCGCGGTCTCGATCTCGCACATTCCCGACCACCCGGAGACCACCACGTCTTGGGCGTGGTACTCGTCGGCGGCCAGCCCCACCGCAGCGGCCTTGACCCGAAGCGGAATGTCCTTGCTGACCAACGTAACTCGCTTGCCCTCGGCGGCCAGGTTGGCGGCACAGCTCAGGATCCGGGAGTCGTTGTTGTCGCCGCGGAAACCCGCCGGCAGCACCGCCGGGTCTGTGTGGTTGAGCTCAACATGCAGCGAACCACCCTGTGTCCCAACGGGAATGGGCTGATCCAGCCGTCCGTGCATGAGCCGAAGATCGTCGAACAGCCGCAACGCCTGTCGGGCGAACCATCCCAGCTCGTGATGGTGGCGTTTGGCCTCCAGCTCGCTGATCACCACCAGCGGAACAACCACCTCGTGTTCGGCGAACCGGCTGCACGCCCAGGGGTCGGACAGCAGCACAGAAGTGTCGATCACGTAGGTCCGGATTTCGGTCACGTAGCGCTCCTCGAGCGGGATGAGCCCGCGCGGACCCGCACAGGCATGTCGACGGGAACCGCAGCACCAGGACCGGGGCCGGTCCTTCCGTTGTGGTGACGGGAGGTGCCGCCCTGGCAGCAAAGCATGACGCTGACCATCGAGAACGACGCTACTCCGGTGGCCGTGTGCCCGCTCTGCAGGCGCGCCGACGTTGCGAGCCGCGACCACTGTCAGCGGGTGGCAAATATTGCGAGGCGTGTACAGGCCGGCTTAGCCGACGACGAATTGCCGCAGTTCAGGTTCGTCCGCGAGTCCCCATGCGGCGATGCGGTCAGAGATCGCCTGACGCAGCTGCTGCGGACCGAAAATGCCTGCCTTCTCGACGTTGCGCACCTTGTCCAGGTACGCGTCGATGTCGGCGCCGGGCACGTCCACGTCGGGTGCGCGGGCGGCGATCGCCGCGATCGTCTCGTCGCGGGTGTACTCGAGGCAGTGCGCGACGAGGTTGGAGAAGAACACTTCGTGGCGCCGCTCGTCGCGGGCGATCCGGTCGACGAGACCGGCCAGGATGGGCTCCTCGAGTTGCGCGGCCAGGTTTTCGCAGAACACGGCGTGGGTGCGTTCGACGAAGGCCAGGTGCACCAGGATCTCCACCTGCGAATAGGTGTCGGCGCGGTAGCCCTTCATGACGTACTGGACGCGGGCCTCTTCGTTGGCGGTCGGGTCGACCTCCCGGGTGACCACCAGATACTCGCGCAGCGCGATGGCGTGCAGGTGCTCCTCGGCGGTCCACCGGCCCAGCCAGCGACCCCAATAATCCTCCAGGATGAAGTGCTCGACCAGCTCGCGGTGGTGCGCGGCCAGGTTGTCCTTGAGCAGCAGCATGATCTCGCAGCCGTCCGTCAAAGGCCTCGGTAACGTCATCGACGACGGGTCCCAGTCGCGTCCGCCGAGGAATGCGAAGTTCTCGCCTCGCTCGAACGGCACGTAGTCGTGGGCGAACCAGAGCTCCTCGGTGGACAGGTGGCGGTCGATGTTCGCTTCGACGACCGGCTCGAGTTCCAGGGTCAGCGCGTTCGCGACAGGTCTCTGTGCCATGAGATAACTGTAACCCGCATACACAGGTTCATGAAATCGCCCGGGCCGTGTCGCGGCAATGGTGACTTCGGTCCCCAAACCCGCTCGACCTGGCCGTCCGGCCGGATCGATGCTGGGCTAGCGGCCGACCAGCGCCCAGTCTTCGAGGCCCTCATACAGCGGAAACTCCTGGGCCAGCCGTGTCACGCGCTGGCGCAGTCCCGAGACGTCGGCCGAGCTGCCTGCCGCCAGGGCGGTGGCGATGACGTCGGCAACCTCGCTGAACTCGGCGTCGCCGAAGCCGCGGGTGGCCAGGGCGGGCGTGCCGATCCGCAGACCCGACGTGACCATCGGCGGCCGCGGGTCGTTGGGCACCGCGTTGCGGTTGACGGTGATGCCGACCTCGTGCAACAGGTCCTCGGCGGCCTGCCCGTCGAGCGGGGAATTGCGCAGGTCCACCAGCACCAGGTGCACGTCGGTGCCACCGCTGACCACCGACACGCCGGCCTTCGCGACGTCGGCGGCCAACAGCCGGTCGGCGAGGATGCGCGCGCCGGAGAGCGTGCGCTGCTGGCGCTCGACGAATTCGGGAGTGCTCGCGATCTTCAGCGCGACGGCCTTGCCCGCGATGACATGCATGAGCGGTCCGCCCTGCTGGCCGGGGAACACCGCCGAGTTGATCGCCTTGGCGTACTCCTGCTTGCCCAGGATCATCCCCGAGCGGCCGCCGCCGAGCGTCTTGTGAATGGTGGTCGACACGATGTCGGCGTGCGGCACCGGAGACGGGTGCAATCCGGCCGCGACGAGACCCGCGAAGTGGGCCATGTCGACCCAGAGCTTGGCGTCGACCTCGTCGGCGATCGACGCGAACGCCGCGAAGTCGAGGATCCGCGGATAGGCCGACCACCCGGCGATGATCACCTTGGGGCGGAATTCCAGCGCCTGGGAGCGCACCTCGTCCATGTCGACCAGATGCGTCGTCGGGTCGACGCCGTAGAAGCCGTTCTCGTAGAGCTTGCCGGAGAAGTTCAGCTTCATGCCGTGCGTCAGGTGTCCACCGTTGGCCAGGTCCAGACCCAGCAGCCGCTCCCCCGGTGACATCAGCGCGTGCAGGACAGCGGCGTTGGCCTGGGCACCCGAATGCGGTTGCACGTTGGCGAAGTCGGCGCCGAAGAGCGCCTTGGCCCGGTCACGGGCAATGTTCTCCACGACGTCGACGTACTCACAGCCGCCGTAGTAGCGGCGCCCGGGCAACCCCTCGGCGTACTTGTTGGTCAGCACGCTGCCCTGGGCTTGCAGCACCGAGCGCGGCACGAAGTTCTCCGAAGCGATCATCTCGAGCGTGTCGCGTTGCCGGCCGAGCTCTTTGCCGAGCAGCTCGGCGATATCCGGGTCCACGTCGGCCAGCGGGGCGGACATCAGGGACGTCGAGGGGCGGGCGTCAGGTGCAGCAGTCACGGCCGCCAGTCTATCCAGCGCTGACTTTTCGCCAGCCCAGCCGTCGGGCTTTTCGGCGTCCCTGCAACACTTGCTCTATGCCGCGGCTTAGCGAGCCGAGCCCTTATGTGGAGTTCGACCGAAAGCAATGGCGTGCGCTTCGTATGTCGACGCCGCTGGCCCTCACCGAGGAGGAGCTGGTCGGCCTGCGCGGTTTGGGTGAACAAATCGACTTGCTCGAAGTCGAAGAGGTTTATCTGCCGCTGGCCCGGCTCATTCACCTGCAGGTCGCGGCGCGGCAGCGATTGTTCGCCGCCACCGCCGAATTCCTCGGCGAACCTCAGCAAAACCCGGACCGGCCGGTGCCGTTCATCATCGGGGTGGCCGGCAGCGTGGCCGTCGGCAAGTCGACGACCGCCCGTGTGCTGCAGGCACTGTTGGCGCGCTGGGATCACCACCCGCGAGTAGACCTGGTCACCACCGACGGCTTTCTGTATCCGAATGCTGAGCTGGACCGGCGAAACCTGATGCATCGCAAAGGGTTCCCGGAAAGCTACAACCGTCGTGCGCTGATGCGGTTCGTGACCTCGGTCAAATCCGGGTCGGACTACGCGTGCGCGCCGGTGTATTCGCACCTGAAATACGACATCATCCCCGGGGCCAAGCATGTGGTCCGGCACCCCGACATCCTGATCCTGGAAGGCCTCAACGTTCTGCAGACAGGTCCGACCCTGATGGTGTCGGACCTGTTCGACTTCGGCGTGTACGTCGACGCCCGAATCGAAGACATCGAGCAGTGGTACGTGTCGCGGTTCTTGGCCATGCGCGGCACCGCCTTCGCGGATCCCGAATCGCACTTCCACCACTACTCGGCGCTTAACGACACCAAGGCGGTCGCGGCCGCCCGCGAGATCTGGCGCTCCATCAACCGCCCCAACCTGGTCGAGAACATTCTTCCCACCAGGCCGCGTGCCACCCTGGTGCTGCGCAAAGACGCCGACCACTCCATCAACCGGCTGCGCCTGCGCAAGCTTTAACGCGGCGCACACGGCGGAACCGGACGGCAGATCACGCCGCGAGGCGACGCAGTCCCAGGTATTGCAGCCCCGCGAACACCGCGGTGTAGGCACCGCCGGCCAGCGTCAACGCGACGCCGGTGACGGTCAGCGGCAACGCTTCCGCGGCCAGGATCGACACCAGCGTGAAGGCGACGTTGACCACCAAGACGCTGATGCCGACACGGCGCACGTCCGGCAGCGCCCCGAGGCTGAACACCAGCAGGCCGGCGAGCACGAACAAGACGCCCACGCCGTATTCCTGGAAGGACGTCAGGCCGGTCAACGACGAAAGCGGGTCGGCGAGGAAGGCGATGGTCAAACCGCACAGTCCCGTCAGCGTGGCGTCGGCACGCACGGCAAAACGCAACAGCGAGTCGGTCGCGTCGTAGAGGGGCCGGGTCGCGATGCCCGATACACCAGTAACAGAGCTCATGTCATTACTCCTCGATGGCGGGTTGGGTCGAACAGCTTTGAGGGTGCCGCCAGTGCACTGCCATATCGACTCGTGGCGCTGCCAACTACTGCCACGGATACAAGGACGAGGTGGTTCACCCGACTATTCCCATCCGCGGGTAAATATTTGACACGCGCCAGTCTGGCGGGCTCAGCGGCCCCACGAGTCACAGGAGCACGCTGCACAGCGCTGTGCCGTCCGGCGACCGCTGACTCTGTACCCCGACTAGCTGTACCGGGCTAAGAGGTTGGTGACAGTCTGCTGATTGGGGGATGGCCTCCGATTGCAGAGTGGCGTCGTTG
>NZ_LZTA01000048.1 GCF_001665875.1 Mycobacterium sp. 852002-40037_SCH5390672 | reverse complement strand
GTGATCATTATCGGTTCGGGTCCTGCTGGGTATACCGCGGCGTTGTATTCGGCGCGGGCGCAGTTGGCGCCGGTGGTGTTTGAGGGGACGTCGTTTGGTGGGGCGTTGATGACGACTACCGAGGTGGAGAATTTCCCGGGTTTCCGCGATGGCATCACGGGTCCGGAGTTGATGGATCAGATGCGGGAGCAGGCGCTGCGTTTTGGTGCGGATCTGCGGATGGAAGACGTCGAATCGGTGTCGCTGCAGGGTCCGGTGAAGTCGGTGACCACCAGCGAGGGTGAGACGGTGCGGGCGCGGTCGGTGATTTTGGCGATGGGGGCGGCGGCCCGCTATTTGGGGGTGGCTGGGGAGCAGGAGCTGCTGGGCCGGGGTGTGTCGTCGTGTGCGACTTGTGATGGGTTCTTTTTCAAGGATCAAGACATCGCGGTGATCGGTGGTGGGGACTCGGCGATGGAGGAGGCCACGTTTTTGACGCGGTTTGCTCGCAGTGTGACCCTGGTGCATCGGCGTGCGGAGTTTCGGGCGTCGCGGATCATGCTGGA
>NZ_LZTA01000047.1 GCF_001665875.1 Mycobacterium sp. 852002-40037_SCH5390672 | reverse complement strand
CCGGCATACGAGATTACTACGCGTCTCGTGGGCTCGGAGATGTGTATAAGCCACGCCACCGTCCCCCACGCCGCACTCCTAGTAAACGTTTGTTTATAATTGTAAACGTGCATTCACCGCTACCGGATGACCGAACAGCCCGAGCCCGGATCCGGGACGAAGCGCTGCGGCTGTTCGCCGAGCGTGGCCCCGACGCGGTCACCCTGCGCGACATCGCGACTGCGGCGGGCGTTTCAGCGGCCCTGCTCATCAGGCATTACGGCTCGAAAGACGGGCTGGTCGATATCGTCGACAATCACGTCGTCACAACG
This sequence comes from Mycobacterium sp. 852002-40037_SCH5390672, assembly GCF_001665875.1. GTDB lineage: Bacteria > Actinomycetota > Actinomycetes > Mycobacteriales > Mycobacteriaceae > Mycobacterium. Next base: position 59,947 of record NZ_LZTA01000047.1, on the reverse strand, counting down.
TTCGAAGTCCTGCTGACGCGGATGACGGAGCAGACGGCCGCGGTTGGACTCGAGCCCGCCGCGGTGCCGAGCCTGCTCGACGGCCTGGCCACCTATTTGCCACCCGATTCGGCGATCCCGGCGTATCTGGGCCGGCTGCTGATAACCGGGGGCCGGGCGGGTTCAACGTTGTTCGACAGGCTTTTCCGGATCAGCCAAGCCACTCTCGATGCCATGGTTGCGGCCGGAACCGCCAGTCCCGGCGCGGATGCGGAGGTGCGGGCGGCGTTTTTGCTTGTCAATGACCTCGCGGTACTGACTCTGCGCCCCCGCCTGACCGAAGTGCTCGGCGTGGACCCGCTTTCGGATGCGGGAATGCGGCGCTGGGCCCGCGAAGTGTTCGCGGTCTATCGCGACGGAATCAACAACAGGTGAAAGAGCAATGGAGGTAAAGGTGTCCAGCACAAGTCTTTTCGTCAGCGCCGGCGCACGGGTACTGCGGTCACGCCGTCTCATGCGCGCACCGATCTGGATCTACAAAGCCCGCGCGGGCGCACTATTGGGATCCCGCATGCTGATGCTCGAGCACATCGGCCGCAAGTCCGGAGCACCGCGTTATGTGGTGTTGGAGGTCATAGGCCACGCCTCGCCGGACACCTACGTCGTCGCCTCCGGGTTCGGCCGAAAAGCCCAGTGGTTCCGCAACATCCAAGCCAACCCGCGGGTGCGGGTCTACGCCGGCAGCCACGCGCCCAGAACCGCCACCGCCCGCGTCCTCGACCAACAGGAGGCCGACCGCGCGCTGGCCGCCTATCTCAGCCGGCATCGCATGGCGTGGGAGCAGATGCGACCGGTGCTCGAGGAAACTCTCGGCGTCCCGATCACCGACACCGATACCCCGCTGCCGCTGGTTGAGTTGCGCCTGGACTAACTCCGGTCCGGTCCCTTGATCGTCATCGCGGCGACCAGCGCCAAAAACAACGCGGCGGGAAGGCCGTTGACGACTTTGTCGCGCACCCTGACATGCGCGCCGACCGCCAGCACGAAGTACAACGTCAGCATCGCCGTCGTCAGGCGCGCCAGTGCGGGAAAACGGTGAACCGACAGCAAGCCGACGGCGGCGGCCGTTTTCACCACCGGCAGCACGGGCCGGATGTTCTCCGGGACGCCCACGGCGTCCAGCGTCTTCTTGATCGGAGCCACCTGGACGCCGCACGCCACCGCGTCGACGGCGTGGAAGGCGGCGAGCGCCGCATAGGTCTTCGGTGAAGTCAACGCACTCATCCCACAATCCTAGGGAGTCAGCTCCCCCGCCGGGCCATCCACCGGCTGGCGCGCTATCGCCTCCGCCTTGGCCACCGCCTGGGCGATCGCGGGGTCGGTTTCGGTGGAGAACCAGTCGGCGACCTCGGCGTCGTCGTCGGCGCTGTGCTTGGGCGCGTCCTCAACCGGCGATGGCTGGAATCGGAACACCCCGTCCTGGTCCGGGGATCCCAGCAGCTTGGTGAATCCCTGCAACGCCGCGCTGAAGTCGCTCGGCACCACCCACACCTTGTTGGCGTCACCGCGCGCCATCTCCGGGAGCGTCTGCAAATACTGGTAGGCCAGCATTTCCGGGGTGGGCCGGCCGGCCTTGATCGCGGCGAACGTCTTCTCGATCGCCTTGGCCTGCCCCTGCGCCTGCAGGTACGCCGCGGCGCGTTCACCCTGGGCACGCAGCATCCGGGACTGCCGGTCGCCCTCGGCGGCCAAGATCGCGCCCTGCTTGGCGCCCTCGGCGGCCAGGATCTGCGCCTGCTTCTGCCCCTCGGCCTCCTTGATCGCCGCCTCGCGCATACCTTCGGCGGTCAAAATCATCGCCCGCTTCTCGCGGTCGGCCTTCATCTGCTTCTCCATCGACGCCTGGATCGACGGCGGCGGATCGATGCTGCGCAATTCCACCCGCGCGACCCGCAGACCCCAGCGGTTGGTCGCCTCGTCGAGCACGCCGCGCAGCTGGCCATTGATCATGTCGCGCGACGTCAGCGTCTGCTCCAGCGTCATGCCGCCGACGACGTTGCGCAGCGTGGTGGTGGTGAGCTGCTCGACGCCGACGATGTAGTTGCTGATCTCGTAGACGGCCGCCTGGGGAACGGTGACCTGGAAGTAGACCACCGTGTCGATGTTGAGGGTCAAGTTGTCCTCGGTGATCACCGGCTGCGGCGGGAACGACACCACCCGCTCACGCAGATCCACCCGGGCACGAACCCGATCGATGAACGGCACCAACAACGTCAGTTGCCCGCTGACCGTGCGGCTGTATCGTCCCAGCCGTTCGATCACCGCGGCCTCTGCCTGAGGTATCAGCGCCACCGACTTGGCCACCACGACGATGGCGAAGATCACCAAGACGGCCAGCAGCACCAAACCAGCAACCGCACCTTGCATCGGACTTCCTTCCCTTAGCAGCGTTTCTCGCCGCTACAGACTGCTCTTGAAGACCACGGCGGTAGCGCCGTCGATCTGCATGACGGTGACCGGCTCGCCGGGTTCGTAGACATCGGCGTCGTCGAGCGGGCGCGCGGACCACACCTGGCCGTCCAGTTTCACCTGGCCCTCGTCGCGCGCGACCCGCTCGAGCACCAGCGCGGTCTTGCCCTGCAGCGCCTCGATTCCCAACCGCGGTGCCCCGGCCGGCGTCAGCCGCCGCTTCAGGGGAGGGCGAACCAGCACCAGCAGCAGCACCGAGACGACCAGGAACACCGCCCCGTTCGCCCACACCGGAAAGTCGGCCAACCAACTGGTAGCCGCCGCGGCCAGTGCGCCCCCACCGAGCATCACCAAAAACAAATGGCCGGTGAGTGCCTCCGCACCGGCCAGCACCAGCGCGAATATTAGCCAAAGCACCGCGGCGTGCATGCGGCAAGAATACGCGTGATCCGCCTTTGCCGGGCAAAACAACTACACTGCGTGATCGTGTGGTGTCCCAGTGTTTCGCTGTCCGTGTGGGCCAATGCCTGGCTCGCCGGAAAGGCCGCGCCCGACGACGTCTTGGACGCGTTATCCGTTTGGGCGCCAAAGCAATCGGTGACCGCGTATGATGCCGTCGCCGCGGGGCACACGGGGCTGCCCTGGCCCGATGTCCATGACGCCGGAACGGTCACACTGCTACAGACATTGCGTGCCGCGATTGGGCGGACGACGCCGACGTCCGGTGGGACCGGCTTGATGCGCGGGACGATCAACGTGATTTTGCCGGTACCCGGCGATGTGCGCGGGCTGGCCCCCGGAACGCAGTTCGAGCGGGACGCCCTGGCCGCCGGTGAGGCGGTCATCATCGCAAATCCCCGCAACTCCGCCAGTGCCGTCGGCCTGGTGCCCGAATTCTCCTATCAGGACGACGAGGATGGGCCCGAGGACTACGAGACACGGCTGGCGGAGTTGTGCGCGCTGACGTGGACGGTGTACTCGCTGCCCGGCGCACCGGTGCTGGACCATCACGAGCTCGGCGATGCCGAATACACGCTGCGGTCGGCCGTGCGCTCGGCCGCCGACGCACTGGGCGCCATCGGGCTGGGAGCCGCGGCGGCCGACGTGGACGACCCGCGTGGACTGGTCGAGCAACTCCTGGAATCCGCACGGCAACATCGCATTCCCGACCACGCGCCGACGCGCGCGCTGCGGGTGCTGGAGAACGCCGCGCACGTCGACGCGATCATCGCGGTCAGCGCGGGGCTGAGTCGATCCGACTCTCCGGACCGTTTCACCGCGCCCGTCGCCGCCGGCCTGGAACCGCTGGGAACGCAATCATCCTCGGAGGCCCGCATCGCCAGCGATGCGCTGCGACCACTGACCGCCGTGGTGCGTTCGGCGCGGATGGCGGCCGTGACCGCGATCCTGCATTCGGCCTGGGGCGACTAATCCTGTTGGCGGCCCGCCGCGCAGTGCGGTGGCACGCATGGCGCACCGTTGACGCTGGCAAGGCAACCGGGCACGGGATCGGTTCCGGCCACCCGATCGGGCGTCCGGCCGTATCGCAGCTCGTCGATCAGGTCGGCGGCCAACTGCGCGAAATGCGGATGGGCGTTGGGCGTCGAGGCCCGCACCATTGCCACGCCCGCCGCCTCGGCCTGGGATGCCAACTCGTTGTCGAGATCCCACACCACCTCGATGTGATCGGCCACAAACCCGATCGGGCAGACGATGACGGCCTTGGTGCCGGCCTCGGCCAGGGTGGCCAAGTGGTCGGCAACGTCGGGCTGTAGCCACGGAACCTGGGGCGGTCCCGAGCGGGACTGCCACGTCAGGTCGTAGTCGGAGTACCCGGCGGCGGTCGCCACAAGGCTTGCGGCATAGGCGACTTGGCGGCTGTACAGCCGGGGCCCCAGACGGTCGTCGGCGGCCGCGGGGATGGAATGCGCGGTGAACACCAGACGCGCACCGGCTTGCTGCTCGGCGGTCAGGGCGCCCGAGGCCGCGCCGATGGTGTCGGCGAAAATCTGCACGAACCGCGGATGGTCGAAATAGGGCCGCAGCTTGACCAATTCGGACGCATCCGGTCCGGCCGCCTCGCGCGCCCGGGCGATATCCTCGACGTACTGCGTGCAGCTGGAATAGCCGCTCCACGCCGACGTGGTGAATACCGCTGCCCGACGAATTCCGTTGTCCCGCATCGTGGCGACGGTGTCTTCGACGTAGGGCTCCCAGTTGCGGTTGCCGAAATAGACCGGGAGGCCCAGGCCGCGGCCTTCGAGCTCGGCGCGCAACTGCTCAATCAGCGCCAGGTTGATCCGGTTGATTGGTGACACCCCACCGAAATGCAGGTAGTGCTCGGCGACGTCATCGAGTCGTTCCGGCGGCACGTTACGGCCCCGCGTGACGTTCTCCAAGAATGGCCGAACCTGCTCGGGGCCTTCCGGCCCACCGAAGGACAGCAGCAGGACGGCGTCGAATTCCATTGCCGTTTACAGCAATTGGGTGCTTGCGCCGCCGTCGGCGTAGATGATGGTCCCCGTCGTCGCCGGCAGCCAATCCGAGAGCAGCGCGCACACCGTCTTGGCGACCGGCGTCGGGTCCTTCATGTTCCAGCCGATGGGGGCGCGCTGGTCCCAGCCCTCTTCGAGCAGCTGCATCTGCGCGCCGGCCTCTTCGCCGAGCGCACCGCCCACGATGGCGCTCATGGCCAGCGTGCGGATAGGGCCCGCGGCAACGAGATTGGAGCGTACGCCGAACTTGCCCGCCTCGCGCGCCACGAAACGGTTGACCGATTCCAGCGCGCTCTTGGCCACCGTCATCCAGTTGTAGGCCGGCATGGCCCGGCTGGGGTCGAAGTCCATGCCCACGATGGAGCCGCCGGGATTCATGATCGGCAGCGTCGCCTTGGCCAGCGAGGCATACGAGTACGCCGAGATGTGAATGCCTTTGGAGACATCCTCATACGGCGCGTCGAAGAACGGGTTGATGCCCATCCCCGTCTGCGGCATGAAGCCGATCGAGTGCACCACACCGTCGAGCTTGTTGCCCTCGCCGATCTCGGCCGTCACCCGCTCGGCGAGTGAGTCCAGGTGCTTTTCGTTCTGCACGTCGAGTTCGATCAGCGGCGCCTTCTCCGGCAACCGGTCGGCGATGCGCTGAATCAGGCGCAACCGGTCGAACCCGGTCAGCACCAGCTGCGCACCCGCCTCCTGGGCCGCCTTGGCGATGTGAAACGCAATCGACGAATCGGTGATGATCCCCGAGATCAGAATCCGTTTGCCGTCGAGCAGTCCTGCCATGTCCGTCCTTAAGTCTGGTTGAAGTCCTTGTGTCCTGGTTGAAGTCAGTGACCCATGCCCATGCCGCCGTCGACCGGGATGACCGCACCGGAGATGTAACTCGCATCCTCGGACGCCAGGAAGCTGACCACCCCGGCGACCTCGGCGGCCGTGCCGACCCGCTTCGCGGGGATGAACTCCAGTGCGCCCTCCTGGATCCGCTCATCCAGCGCGCGGGTCATGTCGGTGTCGATGTAGCCGGGGGCGACCACATTGGCGGTCACGTTGGCCTTGGACAGCTCCCGGGCGATCGAGCGGGCCATGCCGATCACCCCGGCCTTGGAGGCAGCGTAGTTGGCCTGGTTGCCGATACCCCAGGTGCCCGACACCGAACCGATGAAGATCAACCGGCCGAACCGCTTTCGCTGCATGCTGCGCGAAGCGCGCTGGACCACCCGGAATGCCCCGGTGAGGTTGGCGTCGATGACCTTCTCGAATCTCTCCTCGGTCATCCGGATGAGAAACGCGTCCGCGGAGACGCCGGCGTTGGACACCACCACCTCGACCGGGCCCTGGTGCTCTTCGACCGCTTTGAAGGCACGGTCAACGGCGTCGCTGTCGGTGACGTCACACTCGACGCCGAACAACCCCTCGGGCGCCCCCGATCCGCGGTGCGTGACGGCGACCTTGTGGCCGTCGGCGGCCAGCCGCTGCGCGATCGCCAGCCCGATGCCCCGGTTTCCGCCCGTGACCAGGACTGAACGGGATACGAATGCCGGTTTGCCGCCGTTGGTGGCGGGCTCGGAGATGTTCTCGGTGGCTGCGTCAGTCACCCGGCCAACTTATCGCCTCGGCCCGCAACGGCCGAAACCTCCCCCGTTTAGCGCCGCGAGCGTAACCAGGAGGCGATTTCCGGACCGCATTTCCGCAGCGGGCTTACGCTCGCGGGCCCTGTCGGTGTGGGTTTGCACACTCTCCTCATGACGGACCCCTTCTTAGGCAGTGAAGCCCTGGCCGTCGGCGCTTTGACTCCATATGAGCTGCGCAGTCGATATGCAGCGCTGCACAAAGACGTATACGTGCGCAGAGACCTCGAGTTGACAGCGGTATTGCGGGCGAAGGCCTGCTGGCTGCGGTCTCGACGCCGCGGCATACTTGCCGGCTTTTCCGCCTCAGCGCTGCACGGCTCGAAATGGATCGACCCGACGCTGCCCGCCGCGATCATCGACACCAACCGGTGCCCCACGGCGGGCGTGCAAGTCTGGGAAGAGCGCATCGAGTCCGACGAGATTACGGTCGTCGACGGCATGCGAGTCACCACACCGGCCCGAACGGCGCTCGATTTGTCCAGGCGATGCCAGCGGGGTGCCGCGGTCGCTGCGATCGACGCCCTCGTGCAGGCAACCGATCTGAAAATGGCTGACGTCGAATTGTTGGCCGAGCGATATCGGGGGCGCCGGGGCATGAAGAATTCTCGCGCCGCTCTCGAACTAGTTGACGATGGAGCGCAATCTCCCAAGGAGACCTGGCTGCGCCTGCTGTTGATTACAGCGGGCTTTCCGCCTCCCCAGACACAGATCGCGGTGCGCAACGAATGGGGTTGGGCCGAAGCATATTTGGACATGGGCTGGAAGGACATCAAGGTAGCCGTCGAGTATGACGGCGACCATCATCGGGCCAGTCGTGCCCAGTATGTCAAAGACATCCGCCGGCTCGAGATGCTCGAGCGTTACGGCTGGATCGTCGTCCGGGTCATCGCCGAGGACCGTCCCGACGACATCATCCGCCGAGTGCGCGAGGCACGCGCTTCGCGAGCGTAAGTGCACTGCGAAACTTCGGGCCGAAATTCGCAGTGTGCTTACGCTCGCGGGCGATAGCGGGGCCTAGGTCGGCAAGCGCCGGTTGATCAGCAACGCCGCCAGTGCCGCCAGCGCCAACACCAGCGCACCCAGCCGCACCCATCCCACGCTGGCGTCGCCCTTGATCGTCTCGTATCCGATCTGCTGCTGCAGCGTCGCGTACACCGACTTCAGTTCCTGCAATGACGCTGCGCTGTAGGCGTTCCCACCGGAAAGCTGGGCCACCTTCTTCAGCGTCTCGTCGTCGACGGGCACCGGCTGGCGCTGGTCGTTGATCTCCACGAAGCCGTACGGGGTGCCGAACGAGATGGTCGAGATCGGCACGCCCTGGTCCTTGGCGGTGCGCGCGGCGGTGAAGGCGCCCTTCGGGTTGTCCGGATTGGTCGGCATCGTCTCCTTGCCGTCGGAGAACAACACGATGCGCGCCGGCGGCGGTTTGTCGCCGCCGCCGATCACCGCGCCGACCGTCGCGATGGCCTGCAGGGCGGTGAAGATGCCCTCCCCGGTGGCGGTGCGGTCGGCGAACTGCAGCTTGTCCAGCGCGGCCTTGGTCGACTCCCGGCTGGTCGTCGGGGATACCAACACCGTCGCGGTCCCCGCGTAGGCGATCAGCCCGAGATTGATGCCCGGGGTGAGTTCGTCGGCGAACTGCTTTGCGGCGTCCTGCGCCGCCGCCATCCGGTTGGGCGCGACATCGGTGGCCCGCATGGACTGCGAGACGTCGATGACGAGCATCACCACCGCGCGGTTGCGGGGAATCCGGACGTCGTTGGTCGGGCCGGCCATCGCGATGGTGAACAGCACCAGCGAGGCCACGAGCAGGATCGCCGGGACGTGACGCCAGGTCGAAGGCCGTTTGGGGGCCACGCTTTCCAGCAGCTCCATGTTGGCGAACCGCAGCATGCGCCGCTGGCGCGCCAACTGCATCAGGATGTAGAGCGCGGCCAGCCCGAAGACGACTAGCAAGAACAGGAAGAACCACGAATGTTCGAAGCCCGACAACGACATTGGGCCCAGTAGGGGCAGTGTCACTGCCGCCCTGCCAATGCACCGCGCCGACGGGATTCCACAAACCGCACGATGTCGGCGATCCAGTCACGGTCGGTGCGCAGCGTCAGTATCGGGGCCCCGCAGCTGCGGATGGTGCGCGCCACATCGGCGCGGTGCGCCGCGGCGGCCTTGGCGAAATCGTCACGCAGCTGGGCGTCGATGGTGAACTCGCGGGTGACGCCGGACTCGGCGTCCTGCAGCACCACGTCGCCGATATCGGGCAGCTCCACGTCGCGCGGGTCGAGCACCTCGATGGCCAGCACCTCGTGCCGGGCGGCGACCGCCCGCAGCGGACGCATCCAGTTGATCGGCCCCAGGAAGTCGCTGATGATCACCGCCATGCCGCGGCGGCGTTCCGGCCGGCGCAGGGCGTCGATCGCCGTGGCCAGATCACCGCGCACCCCGACCGGGGCGCGGGGCGTGGTGGCGATGGTGCGCAACAGCGTCTGCTCGTGCTGACGCCCGGAGCGGGCCGGCACTCGCGTGATGTTGGCGCCGGTGGAGACGACCGCCCCCAGCCGGTTGCCGCCCCCGCTGTTGAGGAAGGTGATCGCGGCCGCGGCCGCCACCGCCAGGTCCCGTTTCTCGCAGCCCACGGTCCCGAAGTCCAGGCTGGCCGACATGTCGACCACCAGCCAGGTTTCCAGCTCGCGGTCGGCGATCATCTGCCGCACGTGCGGGTGCGTGGTGCGCGCGGTGACGGCCCAGTCCATCCGACGGACGTCGTCGCCGGGCTGATATTCGCGCGACTCCCCCGGCTCTGAGCCCGGCCCCGGAATCAGGCCGAGGTGATCGCCGTGCAGGACACCGTCGAGCTTGCGTTTGACGGTGAGCTCGAGGGTGCGCAGCGCCGCCGACAGCTTCGGGTCATCGATCTGACCCCGCTGCATCGATGGCGGATGAACAGAAGCCGCGCGCCGCCCGGCGGGGTTTGTGTCGGTCACCGACCGCTGGCCGCGCCGGCGGGCTGCATCACCGGGGGCACCGAATGACCTTGCTGCGGAACGGCATTCACCTGAGGCAGGGCCACCGTCTGCAGCACCCGGTTGATGACGATTTCCGGCGAGATCTCGTCGGCCAGGGCGTCGTAGGTGAGCACCAGCCGGTGGCGCAGCACGTCGGGGATGACGTCCACGACGTCTTGCGGGATCACATAGTCACGGCCGCGGACCAGCGCCAGCGACCGGGACGCGGCGATGATGCCCAGCGACGCGCGCGGCGAGGCCCCGAACGAGATCCACGTCTTGACGTCGTTCATGCCGAGCTGCTCGGGATGGCGGGTGGCGGTCACCACGCGCACCACGTAGTCGACCAGAGCGTGGTGGACGAAGCCGTTGGCCGCGATGTCCTGCAGCCGCAGCAGGTCGCCGGTGTTCAGGATCTGCTTGGGCTCCGGCGGGCGCACGCCCATCCGGTAGATGATCTCCCGCTCCTCCTCCGGTGACGGGTAGCCGACGTTGATCTTGAACAGGAAGCGGTCGCGCTGGGCTTCGGGCAGCGGGTACACACCCTCGTGCTCGATCGGGTTCTGCGTCGCCATCACCAGGAACGGGTTGGGCAGCGGGAACCTCTTGCCGCCGATCGAGACCTGGCGTTCCTGCATGACCTCCAGCAGCGCCGACTGCACCTTGGCCGGCGCACGGTTGATCTCGTCAGCGAGCAGGAAATTGGCGACCACCGGGCCGAGCTCGGTGTCGAACTCTTCCTTGCCCTGGCGGTAGATGCGGGTACCGATGATGTCGGTGGGCACCAGGTCGGGGGTGAACTGGATACGCGCGAACGTCCCGCCGACCACCTTGGCGAACGTCTCGACGGCCAGCGTCTTGGCCACACCGGGCACACCCTCGAGCAGCACGTGTCCCTTGGACAGCAGGCCGACCAGCATGCGCTCCACGAGCTGGTCCTGGCCGACGATGATCCGCTTGACCTCGAAGATGGCCCGTTCCAGGGTCTGAACCTCGGCGGCCAGTCCATTACCGCCGCCGGCCGGCGCTTCGTGAGCCGGGCCGGATTGGCCGCCCGGGCCGGAGTAACCGCTGGCGCCTGGCGGCGGCCCACCTACTGCTGTCATGAACTGCTACCTTCCACCGCTCAACGGACAAAGCTCAATCGGACACGACTGCTGACACGACCGATGTCGTGGGCCAGCGACGCGCCCGCGTCCAACTATTCCAGGCCCGCCGAATTACGTCGACGCTGGTGCACCCGCCGTGGGGGCCCGACCGTCCGGACGCACCCGGAGTCAGTACTCGATGATCCTGGTCAGGAACGGCGTCATGCCGGGCTTTCGAACCGGGCTGACCGTCACCTTGGCGGCGCTGCCCGATGCCTCCAGCATCTGGCCGTTGCCCAGGTACATGGTGACGTGCTGGCTACCGCCCGGGCCGTAGAAGATCAGGTCGCCGCGCCTGGCCTGATCCGGCGGGATGTGGCGCCCGGCGTTGTATTGGTCACCGGAGAACCGCGGGATCAGCACGCCGACCCCGGCGAAGCCGTAGCGCATCAGGCCCGAGCAGTCGAAGCCGTTGATGTTGGCGCCGTCGCCGACGCCCTTGCTGGGGCCGTCCAGCGAGCCGCCGCCCCACGAATAAGGCACTCCCATCTGGGAGCCCATCCGGCGAATCACGTACTCGATGGCCTGCCGGCCGTTTGCCCGCGGAATCTTGCCGCCGGGGTTGCTAGGAGAGCTCGCCGCGGCGGGAGGATCGCCACCGAGGTTGATCCCGAGCCCGCTCAAGAATTGCTTGCCCAGGTCCATCGTGGTCTGGGTGGCCTGGGCGGTGGCCTGCAGCGAGGCGTTGGCGACGGCGAGCGGGTCTCCCGGGGCGCCGGCACTGATCTGGGCCGGCAGGGTGGGGTCCCACTGGCCGGGGTCGGCCCCGGCAAGGGGAGCCGGCGCGGCCACAGAAAACATCAGCCCGGACACCACAGCGGTGATCCAGGCGAGGTTGATGAGGCGAAACCGATTGCGGCGCATGGCTGTCCGTTCAGTACTCACTCGATCACCATTCGATGTACCGGATCACGTAGGGCGTCATGCCGCTGGTTCGTACCGGGGCGACGCGAACCTTCAACCCGATGTCGGGAGCCTCGAGCATCTGGCCGTCGCCGAGGTAGATCGTCACGTGCTGGCTGCCGCCCGGGCCGTAGAAGATGACGTCGCCGCGCCGCATCTGGGAGGACGGGATCTTGCGACCCAGGTTGTACTGCGAACCCGAGTAGTGCGGCAGCTTGATGCCGACCCCGGCGAACGAATACAGGACCAGACCCGAACAGTCGAAGCCGGTGATGCCGGCCCCGGAGTCGATTCCCTTACTCGGCCCGGCCGCGTTGCCGCCACCCCAGGAGTAGGGCACACCGATCTGCGACATGCCGCGCCGGATCACGTACTCGGTGGCTTGGCGCCCGTAGACCCGGGGAATCCGTCCCCCGACCCCGCCGGAGCCCGCGTTGGTGATGCCGGTGTCGTCGGGCTTGAGGATCCCCATCTGCTGTAGGAAGTTGCGGCCCAGGCCGGCGGTCACCTGGGTCGAGGTGGCCGAGATGCCCAGCACCTGGTTGATCACCGCGATCGGGTCGCCGGGAACGTTGGCGCTGGGGATCATCGGCAACGTGGGGTCCCAGGCGCCGTCCCATTGCCGCCCCCCGGCCGACGGGACCGGGGCGCCCGGCGATCCGGTCTCCCACCGATCACCCGACGCCGATGCTCCGGACCCACCCGCACCCGTGGACCATTGGCGCGCGGCTTCGCGCTTGGCCGCCTCGAGCTTGACCTGAGCCTGGTCCCGTTCGGTGGCAAGGCGAATGATGTCTTCGCGTTGCTGATCGAACTTCTGCTTGGAGTTGGTCAGCGCCGCCACGGCGGTGTCCTGGCTGGACTTGGCGTCGGCGGCGGCCTTGTCGGCGTTCTGCTTGGCCAGCCGCGCCGCCGATTCCTTGTTCACCTGCTCGGTGCGGGCCTGCTGCAGCTTGGCCATCACGGTCTGCGAACTCGTGGTCAGGTTCTTGGCGGCGGCCTCGGTGGCGATGATGTCGTCGGGGCTGCTCGCCGTCAGGTAGCTGTTCGACGGCCCATTCATGTATGTGGCCGCGGCGAATGTGTCGAAGCGGTGCTGCGCCCCGGCGATGGCGATGTTGGCGTCTTTGACCGCCTGCTGGCTGGCGTCCAGATCGTGTTGGGCGGTGGCCGCGTTGTCCCGTGCGGTCTCCACGTCGACCAGGGCCTTGTTGACGCTTTCTTGCTCGGTCTGGATTTCGGCGCTCAGGTTCTGCAGCCGCTGGTTGGCCTTGGCGACGTTGGCGATGAGTGCGGCCAGGTTGTCGGCGGTGGGATCGGCCTCCGCGAGGCCGGGGGTTGCTATCAGAAAGGCGAGGCTCAAAACGGATGGGATGACGGGCCGCACCAGCCTTGCGACCGGTCGCGCAGAAGACCCCCAGCGTGTGCGTCTCATTCGACTCAGGTCTCCTACGGCTCAACACGACGGGTGGCGCCAGCCACAGATAGCCCGAAAGGCGCCAAAGACAACACCAGCATCGTTTGCACCGTACGTCACACGTGTGGGCGTGCAAACGCTCCACCGAAATCGCACTCTCTACGTGCGTTTAATGTGACCGAACGGTGACCTGGCCGGTTTGCCGCGAGAGGTCGTGACCGTTCCCCGGTGGAACCCGAAGGAACGAATGCCCGTGGTTAGACGGCGGTATTGGAGTCGCCGGCGGGGGTCGTTGCGCTGTCATCCGATGTTGCTGAGGGCTTACTACGCAACTGCAACCAGCGGGTGCCGACGGCCGCGGCGAAGACCGCGATCAACAGGAAAATCGTCAGGCCGGTCCACGGAAACTCGGGCGTGTCCAACTCATGCAAGAAATGCTGTGCGGAGACCACGGGGTTGCCCGTCTTGGCGATGTCCTCGCCGGCCTCGAGCGTGACGCGGGGGAATTGCGTGCTGTACGACCCGACGTAGCTCGGGCTGAGCGTCAGAACCGTCGCGTCGTGATAGTCCGCACCGACCACCGTCGAGATGTCGCGCAGCGGGGTGTCGTTCGGCGGGTTGTGGTCGAGCAGCACGATCTTGAGGTTGATGCCCTCGGCGTGCGCCTGGTTGACCACGTCGAGCAGTCCCGGCATCGCGTCCGGCGGGGCGCTGACTCCGGTGGCGGCGACCTGAGCCTTCACCACGGTCATGTCGACGTCGACCGGAATGTAGGCGGGCAGAAAAGGAACCGTTTGTGGCAGCGGTCCGACGAAAGAATCTTGCCCGGTCATTGTTTCCCTCCTGCGGCGGCGCGTCCCTCCTGCGGTGGTGCTAGAGGCACCGTACGCGATCGGCCCGCGCGCAGCGCTCGGTCATGGCGGCGCCGCCTGGCCGTGCGTTGTGTCTCGACGCGGATTGGTGCGCCAGTGGGGTTTAAAGCGGCGGCCGCGGCGACAAGACTGAAATCAGGAGTGCCTTCGTAATGCAGGACAAGCGTACTGTTAAAGTTGGCACCGCACCGCCGACACGGCCCGTCGCGGTGGGAGAACTAAAGACTCTGGGAGTTGAAGTGACTGATTCTGTGAATTCGTTCGGAGCCCGCGACAGCCTCGAGGTGGGCGACCAGAGTTACCAGATCTATCGTCTCGACGCCGTCCCCAACACCGAGAAACTGCCCTACAGCCTCAAAGTGCTGGCCGAGAACCTGCTGCGCAACGAGGACGGCAGCAATATCACCAAGGACCACATCGAGGCCATCGCGAACTGGGATCCCAAGGCGGAACCCAGCATTGAGATCCAGTACACGCCGGCGCGCGTCGTCATGCAGGACTTCACCGGCGTGCCGTGCATCGTCGACCTGGCCACCATGCGCGAGGCCATCGGCGACCTCGGCGGCAAGTCGGAAAAGGTCAACCCGCTCGCTCTCGCCGACCTGGTGATCGATCACTCGGTGATCGCCGACCTGTTCGGCACCGCAGACGCATTCGAGCGCAACGTCGAGATCGAGTACCAGCGCAACGGGGAGCGCTACCAATTCCTGCGCTGGGGCCAGGGCGCTTTCCAGGACTTCAAGGTGGTGCCCCCGGGCACCGGCATCGTGCACCAGGTCAACATCGAGTACCTGGCGCGCGTTGTGATGACCCGAGCGGATGACGCGGGAAATATGACCGCCTACCCCGACACCTGTGTGGGCACCGACTCGCACACCACGATGGTCAACGGCCTCGGGGTGCTCGGCTGGGGCGTCGGCGGCATCGAGGCCGAAGCCGCGATGCTGGGCCAGCCGGTGTCGATGCTGATTCCACGGGTCGTCGGCTTCAAGCTGACCGGTGAGATTCAGGCGGGTGTCACCGCCACCGACGTCGTGCTGACCGTCACCGAGATGCTGCGCAAGCACGGCGTCGTCGGTAAGTTCGTCGAGTTCTACGGCGAGGGCGTGGCCGAGGTGCCGTTGGCCAACCGCGCCACCCTGGGCAACATGAGTCCCGAATTCGGTTCCACCGCAGCCATTTTCCCGATCGACGAGGAGACCATCTCCTATCTGCGGTTCACCGGGCGCAACGAGGAGCAACTGGCGCTCGTGGAGGCCTACGCCAAAGAGCAAGGGCTGTGGCACAACCCGGAACACGAGCCCGCGTTCTCCGAGTACCTCGAGCTCGACCTCTCCACGGTGGTGCCCTCGATCGCCGGACCCAAGCGCCCGCAAGACCGGATCGCCTTGACGGCCGCCAAGTCCACCTTCCGTGAGCAGATCCTGAGCTACGTCGACGGCGACAAGGACGGCCAGCAGGGCTACTCGAAACTCGACGAGTCGGTCGAGGAGACCTTCCCGGCCAGCGATCCGGGCGCGGTGTCGAACGGACACGCTGACGACGCTCCCGAGGTGCATTCGGCGGCCGCGCATGCCAAGGGCCGCCCCAGCAGCCCGGTGACGGTGAAGTCCGACGAGCGTGGCGAGTTCGTGCTCGACCACGGCGCGGTGGTGATCGCCGCAATCACGTCGTGCACCAACACCTCCAACCCCGAGGTGATGCTCGGTGCGGCGCTGTTGGCCCGCAACGCCGTCGACAAGGGGTTGACGTCCAAGCCGTGGGTGAAGACCACGATGGCGCCCGGCTCCCAGGTGGTCAACGACTACTACGACAAGGCCGGCCTGTGGCCGTATTTGGAGAAGCTGGGCTTCTACCTGGTCGGCTACGGCTGCACCACCTGCATCGGCAACTCTGGCCCGCTGCCCGACGAGATCTCGAAGGCCATCAACGACAACGACCTATCGGTGACCGCCGTCCTTTCGGGTAACCGGAACTTCGAGGGCCGCATCAACCCCGACGTCAAGATGAACTACCTGGCGTCGCCACCGCTGGTGGTGGCCTACGCACTGGCCGGCACCATGGACTTCGATTTCGAAAAGCAGCCGCTCGGCAAGGACAAGGAAGGCAACGAGGTCTTCCTGAAAGACATTTGGCCGTCGCAGAAGGACGTCTCCGACACCATCGCGTCGGCGATCAACTCCGAGATGTTCACCAAGAACTACGCCGACGTGTTCAAGGGTGACGAGCGCTGGCGCAACCTACCAACGCCGAGCGGCAACACCTTTGAGTGGAACCCGGATTCGACCTATGTCCGCAAGCCCCCGTACTTCGAGGGCATGCCGGCCGAGCCGGAGCCGGTCTCCGACATCACCGGCGCCCGGGTGCTGGCGCTGCTGGGCGATTCGGTGACCACCGACCACATCTCCCCCGCCAGCAGCATCAAGCCGGGCACGCCGGCGGCGCAGTACCTCGACGAGCACGGCGTGGCGCGCAAGGACTACAACTCCTTCGGCTCCCGGCGTGGCAACCACGAGGTGATGATCCGCGGCACGTTCGCCAACATCCGGCTGCGCAACCAGCTGCTCGACGACGTCGCCGGCGGCTACACTCGCGACTTCACCCAGGAGGGCGGACCGCAGGCGTTCATCTACGACGCGGCGCAAAACTATGCGGCACAAGACATTCCGCTGGTGGTACTGGGTGGCAAGGAATACGGGTCGGGCTCGTCACGAGACTGGGCCGCCAAGGGCACGCGGCTGCTGGGCGTTCGCGCGGTGATCGCCGAGTCGTTCGAACGTATCCACCGCTCCAACCTGATCGGCATGGGCGTGATCCCGTTGCAGTTCCCGGACGGAAAATCGGCCACGGATCTGGGTCTCGACGGCACCGAGGTGTTCGACATCACCGGGATCGAAGAGCTCAACGACGGCAAGACGCCGAAGACGGTGCACGTTAAGGCAAGCAAGGATTCCGGCGGGGATGGCGGCAACGCAGTGGAGTTCGACGCGGTGGTACGCATCGACACCCCCGGTGAGGCCGACTACTACCGCAACGGCGGCATCCTGCAGTACGTGCTGCGCAACATGCTCAAATCGGGCTAACCCGAACCGATCCGATCACCCATGCCAAAGGTCAGCGAGGACCATCTGGCGGCGCGCCGCCGCCAGATCCTCGACGGCGCCCGCCGTTGCTTTGCCGAATACGGTTACGACAAAGCCACGGTGCGCCGGTTGGAAAAGGCGATCGGGATGTCGCGCGGCGCGATCTTCCACCACTACCGGGACAAGGACGCGCTGTTTTTCGCCCTCGCCCACGAGGACGCCGAGCGGATGGCCGACGTGGCTTCCCGCGAGGGACTGATCCAGGTGATGCGTGACATGCTGGCCGCGCCGGACCAATTCGACTGGCTGGCCACCAGATTGGAGATCGCGCGCAAGCTGCGCAACGATCCCGCGTTCAGCCGGGGATGGGCGGAGCGTTCCGCCGAGCTGGCGGCCGCGACCACCGACCGGCTGCGCCGGCAGAAGGAGGCACACCGAGTGCGCGACGACGTGCCCGGGGATGTACTGCAGTGCTATCTGGAATTGGTGCTCGACGGCCTGGTGGCGCGGTCGGCATCGGGCGAGGATCCGCAGCGCCTATCCGCGGTCCTTGACCTGGTGGAAAACTCGGTGCGCCGCAACGATTCTGAGAAGCGATCGTAACGTCACTGCGAACAAGGGGACGTGATTTCGCAGTGACGCTACGCCCGCGCGGCTTTGGCGGTCCGATTGGGGCCGCCGCGGCTGCGCATCGTGGTACCCGACTCCCGCAGCAGGCTGTGAATCGACCCATACGACCTGCCGGTCGTGGCCACCAGGCTGCGGATGCTGGCGCCGCCTTCGTAGGCGTGGCGCAGTTCGTCCAACAACTGGTCGCGTGCCTTGGCCGACCTTTGCAGTGTTCTTTTCATGGCTCCTCCGACGCCGGGACACGATCGCAAGCACCCAGAGTAAGAAGCCGCTGTCGGCCGCGGGCCGCTTTCGTCAAATCGCTTGCAGCGAAGTCAGGCGAGCTCGATGAGATCCCGGTATTCGTCGGACCAGAAGTCCTCGGTGCCGTCGGGCAACAGCACCACCCGCTGCGGGTCGAGGGCCTCGGCGGCACCGGGGTCGTGCGTCACCAAGACCACCGCCCCCTGGTAACTGCGCAGCGCGTCGAGCACCTGTTCGCGCGAGGCCGGGTCGAGGTTGTTCGTCGGCTCGTCGAGCAACAGCACGTTGGCGGTCGACGCCACCAAACCGGCCAGCGCGAGCCGCGTCTTCTCACCGCCGGAGAGCGTGCCCGCCGGCTGGTCGAGCTGAGGACCGCTGAACATGAACGCGCCCAGCAGGCCGCGCAGATCCTGTTCGCCGGAATCCGGTGCGGCGTGGCGGATGTTCTCCCACACGGTCGCATCGTTGTCGAGGGTGTCGTGTTCCTGGGCGAAGTAGCCGATCCGCAACCCGTGCCCCGGCTCGAGACCTCCGGTGTCGGGGGCCTCGGTGCCGGCCAGAATCCTCAGCAGGGTGGTCTTGCCGGCGCCGTTGAGGCCCAGCACCACCACCCGCGAGCCGCGGTCGATCGCCAGATCGACACCGGTGAACACTTCCAGCGATCCGTAGGACTTGCCCAGCCCGGTGGCCACCAGCGGGGTGCGCCCACACGGGGCAGGATTGGGGAACTTGATGCGGGCCACCTTGTCCGCCACCCGCTCGTCGTCGAGTGCGGCCATCATCCGGTCCGCGCGTCGCAACATGTTTTGGGCGGCAACGGCTTTGGTGGCTTTCGCGCCGAGCTTGGCGGCCTGTGAGCGCAGCGCGACGGCCTTGCGTTCGGCGTTCGCGCGTTCCCGGCGGCGGCGCTGCTCATCGGTGGCCCGCGCGTCGAGATACTTCTGCCAGGTCATGTTGTAGACGTCGACCTCACCGCGCACCGCGTCCAGGAACCACACCCGGTTCACGACGTCGGCGAGCAATTCGACGTTGTGGCTGATGATCACCAACCCGCCGGTGTGCCCGCGCAGGAAATCCCGCAGCCAGCCGATCGAGTCCGCGTCCAGGTGGTTGGTCGGCTCGTCGAGCAGCAGCGTGGTCGACGAACCCGACATTCCGGCGCCGCCCTCCGACGCGGCGAACAGGATGCGGGCCAATTCCACCCGGCGGCGCTGCCCGCCGGACAGGGTGCGCAGCTTCTGCGTCAGCACCCGTTCCGGCAGGCCGAGACTGGCGCAGATGCGGCTGGCTTCGCTTTCCGCACCGTAGCCGCCCAGGGCCACGAAACGCTCCTCCAGCTGCCCATACCGGCGGATCGCGCGGTCGCGGGCGTCGTCGTCGGCGACCTCGGCCATCAACGCCTGCTGCTTTTCCAGATCGGTCAGCAACACGTCGAGCCCGCGGGCCGACAGGACCCTGTCGCGGGCCAGCACATCGAGGTCGCCCTCTTTGGGATCCTGTGGCAGATAACCGATTTCACCGACGCGGTTGATCGCGCCGGCATAGGGTTCGGTCTCCCCCGCCAAGATGCGCAGGGTGGTGGTCTTACCGGCGCCGTTGCGGCCCACCAGCCCGATGCGGTCGCCGGGCTGCACGCGCAGGTCGGGACCGTCGGGTGAGAGCAGGATGCGCGCACCAGCGCGGACCTCGAGGTCCGTGGCCGTGATCACGATCGCTCTCCTTGTTGAAAAGACGCCTATTTGTCGTCGGTGAACACCGCTGGTCGTCGTTCTGCGCGCGCGGCAACCGCTTCTTCGAAGTTGGCGGTGAGCAGGCGGACGAATAGCTGTCCCAAGCCTTCGGCTTGCATGTGCCCTTCCAGGCTACCGGCGTCTAGTCCACTCCACAGCGTGCGCTTGGTCAACTCGATGCCCGGCCGCGAGAAGGCCGCCATCCGCGCGGCGATGGCGTAGCAGGTGTCCAGCAGCTGCTCGTCGGGCACCTGGCAGGACACCAGGCCGATGCGCTCGGCCTCCTCCGCGGTGACGTCGCGACCGGTCAGCATGATCTCGAACGCGCGTGACGATCCGATGGCCCGCGGCAGCAGATAGGACAGGCCCAGTTCGCTGGCGGTCAGCCCGTTGTTGATGCCGGCGGCGCGGAAGTACGCGCCGGTCGAGGCCACCCGGATGTCGGCGGCCAGGGCCAGGCACAACCCGCCGCCGATGGCGGGGCCGTTGACCGCGGCGATCACCGGTTGGTGCAACCGGCGCAGCGCCAGGATGACGTCGTCGAGGATCTCCATGGAGCGCAGCGCATAGGTGGGGCGGGTCAGCCCCTCGACGTGGGGCACCGAGCCCGCGGACTTGTGATCAGCGCCGGAGGAAAAACCCCGACCGGCCCCGGTCAGCACGACCACCCGCACCGAATTGTCGTAGGTGACCTTCTCCAGAGCCTCTTTCAGCGGAAGCATGACGTCGAACGCCATGGAGTTCATCCGCTCGGGCCGATTCAGGGTTATCAGTGCGACGCCGGGCCGCGGGTGATCTACCAATACCAAACTCACCCAAGCAACCTAGCGCGTGGCTAACTGTGGGTTCTGCGCGCAGCGCGGTGTGGGGCCTATTCGGCCGGGCCGGCCTCGGCCGCGTCGAGGTCGAATGCGCGGACTTGCTGCACCAGGTCCTCCAAGGCGGCCGGTGGCAGGGCGCCGGGCTGGTTGAACAGCAGTTTGCCCTTCTTGAAGGCCATCAGCGTGGGGATGGACCGGATCTGGGCGGCCGCCGCCAGCTGTTGTTCGGCCTCGGTGTCGACTTTGGCGTGCACGATGTCGGGGTGCTTCTCCGACGACGCCTGGAAAGTGGGACCGAACTGGCGGCACGGACCGCACCAGGACGCCCAGAAGTCGACGAGCACGATGTCGTTGCCCTCGATGATTTCGTTGAACTTCTCAGCGGTGAGATCAAGTGTTGTCACGTTTGCTGTAACGCCCGGTGCTGACGTGATGTTCCCCGATGCGCCGGGAGTTCGGAATACGGCTGTCGGCACACGGGATCACCACCGCTGCGCGGCGCCCGTCGCGGGGCGTCGCTGGTTACGGTTGCGTACGTTTTCCCGCGTCCGACAGACTGTGCCTGACGATCCATCGCCTCGAGGACCAGTGAGGGAATCGCGTTGGGCCACTACATCGCTAACGTCCGTGACCTCGAGTTCAACCTGTTTGAAGTTCTCGATGTCGGCGCTGTCCTGGGCACCGGCGGCTACAGCGACCTCGACGAGGACACGGTCCGAACGATATTGGCCGAAGCCGCTCGCCTTGCCGAAGGTCCGGTGGCCGATTCCTTCGCCTTCGCCGACCGCAATCCGCCGGTATTCGACCCGGCCGAGCACAAAATCAGCGTGCCCGACGAGTTGGCCAAGACGGTGGCGGCGCTCAAAAAGGCCGGCTGGTGGCGGCTGGGCATGGCCGAAGAGATCGGCGGCATGCCCGCACCGCCGCCGCTGGCGTGGGCGGTCAACGAAATGCTCATCTGCGCCAACCCTTCGGCGAATTTCTTTTGTCTGGGCCCGTTCATGTCGCAGGCGTTATACGTCGAGGGCAACGAGCGGCAGCGGCAGTGGGCCGCCGAAGGCGTGGAGCGGGGCTGGGCGGCCACCAGGGTTCTCACCGAACCCGACGCGGGCTCCGACGTCGGCGCCGGCCGCGCCAAGGCCGTCGAACAACCCGACGGCACTTGGCACATCGAGGGCGTGAAGCGCTTCATCTCCGGCGGCGACGTGGGCGATACCGCCGAGAACATCTTCCATTTGGTGCTCGCCCGCCCCGAGGGCGCCGGCCCGGGCACCAAGGGGCTGAGTCTGTTCTACGTGCCCAAATTCCTGTTCGACCCGGACACCTTCGAGCTCGGCCCCCGCAACGGTGTTTACGTCACCGGGGTGGAGCACAAGATGGGCATCAAGTCCTCCCCCACGTGCGAATTGACTTTTGGTGCAACGGATGTGCCCGCCGTCGGGTACTTGGTCGGCGATGTGCACCGGGGGATCGCGCAGATGTTCACCGTAATCGAGCAGGCGCGCATGACGATTGGCGTCAAAGCCGCCGGCACGCTGTCCACGGGTTACCTGAACGCGCTGGCCTTCGCCAAGGAGCGGGTGCAGGGTGCGGACCTGACGCAGATGTCCGACAAGACCGCGCCGCGGGTCACGATCATCCATCATCCCGACGTGCGTCGCAGTCTGATGACCCAGAAGGCGTACGCGGAGGGGCTGCGCGCGCTCTACATGTATGCCGCCGCTCATCAGGATGATGCAGTGGCCCAACATGTTTCGGGTGCCGATCACGAAATGGCGCACCGAATCGACGATCTGCTGCTACCGATCGTCAAAGGGGTGAGCTCCGAACGGGCCTACGAGGTGCTGACCGAGTCGCTGCAGACGCTGGGCGGTTCCGGATTCCTGGCCGACTATCCGCTCGAGCAGTACATCCGCGATTCCAAGATCGACTCGCTCTATGAGGGCACCACCGCCATCCAGGCTCTCGACTTCTTCTTCCGCAAGATCGTGCGCGACCGGGGTCAGGCCCTTCAGTTCTTGACGACTCAGATCACGGCGACTATCGACGACTGTGACGAGGCGCTCAAGCCGACCGCCCAGCTGGTGCAGACCGCGTACGACGACGTGACGGCGATGACGGCTGCGTTGACGGGCTACCTGATGTCAGCGGCGCAGCACGCAGGCGAGATTTACAAGGTGGGCCTGGGATCGGTGCGTTATCTGCTCGCGGTCGGCGATCTGCTGATCGGCTGGCGACTGTTGGCGCAGGCCGACATCGCGCAGCGCGCGCTGGCGGACGGCGCGGGAAACGACGAATCGTTCTATCGGGGCAAGGTCGCGACCGCGGGATTCTTCGCCAAGAACATGCTGCCGAGGCTGACCGCGCTGCGCGGGGTCATCGAGACCCTCGACGACGACATCATGAAGATGGCCGAAGAAGCCTTCTGAGCGCCGCTAAATACACAGGTTGGACACAGGTTAAACGGGTAATCCATGACGTTGGCTTTAACCGACGAATGGAGAAAACGTTGATGTCTGCCAGCTGTCACATGCCCCGGCTCACTCGCTTCGCGGTATTCGCCGTCGCGGGAGCCACCGCATTGTCCCTGTCCGCCTGCGGCTCCTCGAACAAATCCGGCCCCCCGTCAACCTCGACCTCAACCTCGACGTCAACCGTCACGTCGACGGCCACCTCGTCCACCCCCAACGCCGAAGCGCGGGTCAGCGGTCTGATCGCCTCGGTGGCGGGCAACTCCATTCAGGTCACCAAAGAAGACAACGCGACCGCCTCAGTGAACTTCACCTCGACCACCAAGATCACCGAGGCCGTCCCGGCCGGGCTGCCGGACGTCACCCCCGGCAGCTGCGTCAGCGTGAAGCCGGCGGAGGGATCGGCGCCCGGGCAGTCGGTCACCGCCGCGTCGGTGAAGATCAGCGAGTCCGTCAACGGCGCCTGCCCGAAGCCGCCGCAGTCAGCACCCGGCGGTTCCACCACCACGCCGCCCTCACTGCCACCGTCGCAGGCCCCCGCGAAGCCGGCCTGGGTCCGGGGCTCGGTGGCGTCGGTTTCCGGTAACACCATCAATCTCACCAACACCGATCCCAGCGGCAACACCACGCAAACGACCGTTACGGTCGACGAGAAGACCAAATACAGCAAGCAGTCGTCCGCGAACACCGACGCGATCACGCCGGGCAAATGCCTGGCCGCGCGCGGAACCCAGGACAACGGTGGCGCGCTGCAAGCGACGAGCATCAATCTACGACAGGCCGTCGACGGCAAATGCGGCAAGCCCAAGCAGCCTGGCCAGGGTCACTGACCCCGGCTCCGCTGACTGAGATTGTCGCCACTCCCGCCGGCGCGGCGTGAAAACCGCGCCCGGCGGGGGTATTTGCTCAGGACGGCGAAACGTTTGATCGGAGATGAGTTCTGTGCCTGCCCTATCGTTGAAGACCAGGCGGACGCAGATCGCGCTCGGCGCAGTCATTGCTTTCGTCGCGGTGTGCGTTGCCATGTGCGGCCCGTCGCACGACGCGTCGAACAGCAGCGCGCCACGTGCCGTCACGGCCGTCCCGCCCAGCGCGGCACCCAACGCGGTGCCACCCGCACCACCAGGGCCTCCGCCGCCACCGGTCGGCAAGGACTACGTCGAGGGCATGGTGCAGTCGAATTCGGGTGGCACGGTAGCGCTTCGGACGCGGACCGGCTCGGCGACGGTGGACTACACGCCGCAGACCAGGGTCGTCGATGTCACCCCGGCGAAGCTGACCGATGTGACGCCCGGCAGTTGCGTGAACGTCCGCGCGACCCCGCAGAGCGCGCCGCCCCCCGCTGCGATCACCGCGCAGGCGGTGACGGTCACCCAGTCCGCCGACGGCAAGTGCCCGCCCCCCGCCGGGTTTTACGGGACGGTCGCCTCGGTCACGGGCAACACCATCGCCGTCAACGGTCTGGGCCCCGGCGGCCCGGGCGCCTCCACCAACGTGACCGTCGCCGACTCGACCTCATACCAGCGGCAGACGCCGTCGGACACCCAGGCGATCACGAACGGTAAATGCATTGGGGCGCAGGGAATTCAAGACGGTGGCGTGCTGCACGCGACGATGATCAGTGTGGAGACATGCCCACCGATGGGGCACCCGCACCACCACCTGCACCTGCCTCACCTCCCCTTCCACCTCTAGTGGCGATCGCCAGCGCGGCGAAGCCGGGCGCAGCGGGTCGCCACCATCTGATCTAGTGGCGATCGCCAGCGCGGCGAAGCCGGGCGCAGCGGGTCGCCACCTGTTTTGCGAAACGAAAATTGTTAGCTATCGATCTGAAACCAGCACCGATTTCGGGCCGCGGCGCGTATCCTGACCAGTATGGTCAAGACCAAGACCTGTGTGCATTGCGGCCACACGTTCGATCCGACCGCCCGACGGCGTGACCTATCCGATCCGGACTGGCTTCCGGCCGCAACGGCCTACTGTTCACATGAATGCAGTGACCGCTTCCATTGCGATATTGGGCATTGCTGCTCGACCCACGTCAAAGAGAAGGCTCAGCGCGAAGCCGCCATGGCGGCGCCGCACGAAACGTAGACCGGTCGCCATCAGGTCTCTTTGCTGAGCCGTTCCTCCTCCCAGTTCAATTCGCCCCGCGTTCTGGCCAAAGCCGGCAACCTTCGGCGCAATAGCGGGCACCGACGTGTACTACATAATCCGCAGTCGGCGGCGCGTACTGTGCCGGATGCTACGTCTGCGGATCCCGCGGGGCCTCGTGCCGGGGCTGATACAGCAGTGCACGAACCAGCGGGCGCGGACCGACGGACCGAAGCATCTGGCTGGCCGGACGGACCCGTACCCGCTTCGGCCACCAGAACCAGCGTCCCATCACCGTCATGATCGACGGCGTGATGAGCGATCGGACGACGAAGGTGTCGAACAACAGGCCAATGCCGATCGTCGTGCCGAATTGGCCGATCGCCCGCAGATCGCTGGTGATCATCGTGCCCATGGTGACGGCGAACACGACACCGGCGGCAGTAACCACCGGGCCGGTAACACCCATGCCTCGGATGAGTCCTGTTTTCAGGCCGGCTCCGATCTCCTCCTCGATTCGGGACACCAGCATCAGGTTGTAATCAGATCCCACCGCCAAGAGCACGATCAACGCGAATTCAGTTGCTACCCAGTGCAACTGGAAATTACCAAGGTGCTGCCAGATCAGGGTCGAGAACCCGAAGGCGGCCCCTAGCGACATCACGATGGTGCCGACGATGACACCCGCTGCGACCAAAGCTCGGGTGACGATCACCATGATGATGAAGATGAGCACGATCGAGGCCACCCCGGCGATCATCAGGTCGTACTTGGCGCCGTTGGCGATGTCGTAAAACGTCGCGGCCGTGCCGCCCATGTAGATGTCGGCGTTCTCCAACGAGGTGAGTTTCAGCGCCTCCTTGGCCGCTTGGCGTTCCTGATCGACGGACGCGATTCCCTTCGTCGTCGCCGGGTCCACGGCGTGGGTGATGATGAAGCGAGCGGCTTTGCCGTCCGGCGACACCATCAAGCTCAACCCCAGCTGGAAGTCCGGGTTCTGGAAGATCTCGGGTGGCAGGTAAAAGAGGCTTTCCACCTGAGAGTCGTTGAAGGACTTGCCCATCACGGCGTTCGTGTCGGTCAGCCGGTCGAACTGATCGATCAGACTGTCGAACGAACTGTAGATGGTCAGCGTCGTATCCCGGATCGACTTCGAGACCGCGATATTCTCGGGAATAATCGCCAGCAATTCGCGCGTGGCCGCAGCCGTGTTGGTGAGATCGTGGGTGAGATGGTGGAACTTTTCGGCCAGCTGATCGAACCCGTCCAGCGCGTCGAAGAGCGATCGTAGCGACCAGCAGATCGGGATGTCGAAGCAGTGCTTCTCCCAATAGAAGTAACTGCGAATCGGTCTCCAGAAGTCGTCGAAATCCGCGATGTGGTCCCGGATCTCGTCCGTGATGGCCGCCGTCTCCCCCGTGGTTTTCGAGCTGTCGTCCGCAGCGTTCGCGAGCTTCTGGGTCACCGCGTACTGGCGCTCCAACAGGGCGATCTGGGTGTCAAGGAAACCGGTGATCTTCTTGATGTCGCCGACACGGGCCTTCAGGTAATCGAGGTTGCTGCGGATCGGCGCGCTTTGCACACTGAGCTGGAACGGAATGGATCCGTCTTGAATTGGCGGGCCGAGAGGTCTGGTGATGCTCTGTACCCGTTCGATGCCGGGCACCCGGAAAATGGCGCCGGCAATCTTGTCCAGGACCAGCATGTCTCGGGGATTGCGCAGATCGTGGTCCGATTCGATCATCAGAAGGTCAGGGTTCATACGGGCCTGGGTGAAGTGCTGATCGGCCGCGGTGTAGGCCTTCACCGACGCAGCGCTCTCCGGCAGGTAGTACAGGTCGTTGTAGCGCGGAGTGAAGCCCATCAGGCCCAGGGCGCCGACGATCGCCAGGATGACGGAGGTCGCGAGGATGGGCGCCGGCCACCGCACGATGGCCGTTGCCAGACGGCGCCACCGGGTGTAGTTGAACTCGCGTTTCGGGTCGAAAAGGCCGAAGCCGCTTGCGAAGACGATCAGCGCCGGCGTCAGCGTGACCCCGGCGGCCACCACCACCAACAGACCCACGGCGCACGGAAACGCCAGCGAACTGAAGTACGGCAGCCGGGTGAATTTCAGACAGGCCAACGCCCCGACGATCGTCAAACCTGAGCCCAGCACCACCTTGGTGACACCGGCGAAGGTGTCGTAGTAGGCGGCTTCGCGGTCCAGCCCCCGTTCGCGGCCCTCCTGGTAGCGGCCGACCATGAAGATCGCATAGTCGGTGCCCGCCGCGATGGCCAGTGCCGTCAGCAAGTTGACGGCGAAGGTCGAGAGCCCCATGATGCCGGTTTCGCCCAGCAGCGCGACTACGCCGCGGCCAGTGGCCAGTCCGACGAACAGGATGACCATCGTCAGCAGCACCGTGCCGATGGATCGGTAGACGAACATCAGCATGATCGCGATGATGATGATGGTGATGATCGTCATCTTGGCCAGGCTCGCGTCGCCGACGACGATCGTGTCGGCGGTCAAGGCTCCCTGACCGGCGACGTAGGCCTTCACTCCGGCCGGCGGCTTGGAGTCCGCGACTATTTTGCGAACCGCGGCAACCGATTTGTCGCCGACGGCTCCGCCCTGGTCACCGCGCAGGTTGACCTGGACATAGGCGGCCTTGTGGTCGTAGCTCTCGACACCCGAGGACGTGAATCGCTGTCCCCAGAAATTCAGCGCATGCTCGACGTGTTCGTGGTCCTGCTGCAGCTTCTTGACCAGATCGTCGTAATACCGGTGCGCGTCCTGCCCGAGTGGTTTGTCACCGACCAGGGTCACCAGGACGAGGTTGTCGGAGTCGTACTCCTTGAATTTCTCCCCGATGTGCTTCATCCCGGTCACCGAAGGCGCATCGGATGGCGACAGCGGCACCGAGACCTCCTCGGCGACCTTCTCCAACTGCGGGACGAAGACGTTGACGCCGATCGCGATCAGCAGCCAGACCACGACGATCGGCAGCGCCAGGACGCGGATGGTGCGGGCCAGACGCGGTTTGCGCTCAACTTCGGTGCGCTGCGCGACGGGGATCTTGTCGGTGTCGCTCGTATCGTCGGTCACGCGGATTTGTCCAAGCAGGAAACCTGCGCGTCGCGGGTGTTGACCTGTTGTTGATCGACCAACTTGCCGTCGACGGTGATGCGGCAGCCGATGGAGGGACTGTCACCTTGGGCGACGACGTAGGCGAAGATGCCGGGCATCTCGGCGACGATCGTCTTCGACCACGGCAATGTGGTGAAGCTGGCCTTCTGCGGTAGTGACTCCGCATCCATCCAGTTGACGACGCCGGTAGTCCCGGGCGGTCCCAGGATTTCGTAGATGGCGGTCTTGGCCGCATACGGCGGGGTCGCATCCCGGGGATCGGGCTTGGACAGGCCGGGTCCTGGGAAAACGCCATTGAGTCGGATCACTGCAACGCCGCCGATGATCAGCGCCACGGCCACAACCAGCGGAACCCATGCCCGCTTGAGAAGTGTCAACACCGTGCCCCCCGATCAGGAATGCTCGACGGGCTGATATTAAGGCATCTCTTCGCATGCGCCACGGCTAGCCGAACGCCATAGCGGTCGAGTTGATTCCCGGGATGGCCACCAGATCGACGCTGCTGCAGCAGCAGCCAGACATCCTCATCTTTGCTGTGATGGTGTCGCTGCGCTTCATTCACCGCGACAACCTCGAATCCGAAGGCTACGGACGGTACCTGAGTCTGTTCACGAGTGCGGGTCCGGCGCGGCGCGAGGGGGAAATCGTCAGCGAGCACCAGTCATGGCATCCCACGACAAGATGGCGGTTCCCAGCGGGTGGAGACCTTTCGGGCATGCGGGATGGAAATTGCTGCATTGCAACGTCTTTCGTGGCGGCATAGAAAGACTCTGCACGCGAACCGCGATGGATCAGTGCCGTTGGTGCATCTGCCGCACCGCCCATTCGACATCTAGTGGCGCGCGCAGCGCGAAAAGCCTGACTCAGACGGTGAACCCGAGGGCGCGCAGCTGCTCGCGGCCGTCCTCGGTGATCTTGTCCGGACCCCACGGCGGGTTCCACACCCAGTTGATCCGCAGGTCGTCGACCAGACCGGCGCCCACCAGCGCGCTGCGTGACTGGTCTTCGATGACATCGGTCAGCGGGCAGGCCGCCGACGTCAGCGTCATGTCGATCAGGGCGACGGTTCCGTCGTCGCCCGCCTCGACGTTCAGCCCGTAGACGAGTCCCAGATCGACGACGTTGATGCCGAGTTCGGGGTCGACGACGTCACGCATCGCCTCCTCGAGGTCGGCAAGGAATTCGTCACCCTGTGCGGTGGCTTCGCTCATCTGTAACCTCCTGAAAGTCTGCTTCTTCGCCCGAATAAGCCTTGGCCAAAGCATCCTTGAACGCCATCCACCCCAACAGCGCACATTTCACGCGCGCAGGGTATTTGGCCACACCGGCGAAGGCGATCCCGTCACCCAGCACGTCCTCGTCACCCTCGACGGTGCCACGCGAGGACACCATCTCGGTGAACGCGGTGATGGTCTTGAGCGCCTCGCCGACGCTTTGACCGATCACCTGTTGGGTGAGCACCGAGGTCGCCGCCTGGCTGATCGAACAGCCCTGCCCGTCATAGGACACGTCGGCGACGGTGTCGCCGTCCTCGGACAGCGTGACCCGCAGGGTGACCTCGTCACCGCAGACGGGGTTGACGTGGAACACCTCGGCGCCGAATGGCTCCCGCAGCCCGCGGTGCTGCGGGTGCTTGTAGTGATCCAGGATCACGTCCTGGTACATCTGCTCGAGACGCAATGTCAGCCTCTCCCAAAGAAATCCAGAGCGCGGCGCACACCGGTGACCAAACGCTCGACCTCCTCGGTGGTGTTGTACACCCCGAAGGACGCCCGGGCGGTGGCCGCCAGGCCGAACCGGCGGTGCAGCGGCATGGCGCAGTGGTGACCGACCCGCACCGCGACACCCTCGTCGTCGAGCACCTGCCCGACGTCGTGTGCGTGGACGCCTTCGACGACGAAAGACACCGGCGAGGCGCGGTTCTCCGTGGATGCCGGGCCGACGATGCGCACGGCGTCGATACCGGACAGCCCGTCGATGGCGGCGGCGACCAGTTGATGTTCGTGGGCCTGCACGGCCTCCATGCCGATGGCGCCGAGATAGCGGGTGGCCGCACCCAAGCCGACCACCTGCGATGTCATCGGAGTGCCGGCCTCGAACCGCTGCGGGACAGGCGCGTAGGTGGACGCTTCCATGGTCACGGTCTCGATCATCGAGCCGCCGGTCAAAAACGGCGGCAACGCCGAGAGCACCTCGCGGCGCCCGTACAGGACACCGATACCGTTGGGGCCCAACATTTTATGCCCCGAGAACGCGGCGAAGTCGACGTCGAGCGCGTGGAAGTCGACGGGCTGGTGCGGCACCGACTGGCAGGCGTCCAGCACGGTCAGCGCGCCTACGGCCCTTGCCCGGCTGACTAGTTCGGCCACTGGGGCCACCGCGCCGGTGACATTCGAATGATGGGTGAAGGCGACGACTTTGACGCGTTCGTCGAGTTCCAGGGAGTCGAGGTCGATGCGCCCGTCGTCGGTGACGCCGTACCAGCGCAGGGTGGCGCCGGTGCGTCGCGAGAGTTCCTGCCACGGAACCAGATTGGCGTGGTGCTCGAGCTCGGTGGTGACGATGACGTCACCCGGTCCGACGGCACGCCCGAAACGCTTGTCTCCCAGCACATATGAGACCAGGTTGAGCGCCTCGGTGGCGTTCTTGGTGAACACCAGCTCTTGCGCGTCGGCACCCACGAATGCCGCGATGTCGGTACGCCCCTGCTCGTAGGCGTCGGTGGCCTCTTCCATCAGCTGGTGCGCGCCGCGGTGCACGGCGCCGTTGGACGTCAGCAAGAACTCCCGCTCGGCGTCGAGTACCTGCAGCGGCCGCTGCGACGTCGCGCCGGAATCCAGGTAGGCCAGCGGGTTTCCGCTGCGCATGACCCGCTTGAGGATCGGGAAGTCGGCACGGATGGCCGCGACATCCAGGGGTGAAACCGCCGCCGAAGGTGTAGCCATGTCAGGCCCCGGTTGCCGCCGCTTGGGTGAAGCGGACGTAGCCGTTCTGCTCGAGTTCGTCGGCCAGCTCAGGACCGCCGGACTCCGCGATGCGCCCGCCGACGAACACGTGCACGTATTCGGGGTGGATGTAGCGCAGGATGCGGGTGTAGTGCGTGATCAGCAGGACGCCGCCCCGCACCGGCTGGCCGGTGCCGTCGTCCCAGCCGGCCTCGGCGTAGCGGTTCACGCCCTCGCTGACCACTCGCAGCGCGTCGACGTCGAGTCCGGAATCGGTCTCGTCGAGGATGGCGATCTTGGGCTTGAGCAGTTCCAGCTGCAGGATCTCGTGGCGCTTCTTCTCGCCCCCGGAGAAACCTTCGTTGACGCTGCGCTCGGCGAAGGCCGGGTCGATTTCCAGCGAACCCATCGCCGTCTTGACCTCTTTGACCCAGTGCCGCAATTTGGGGGCCTCACCGCGCACGGCCGTCGCCGCCGAGCGCAGGAAGTTGGACACCGAGACGCCGGGCACCTCGACGGGATACTGCATGGCCAAAAAGATTCCGGCCCGGGCGCGCTCGTCGATGCTCATCGCCAGCACGTCCTCGCCGTCCAGGGTGATGGAGCCCGAAGTCACCGTGTACTTGGGGTGGCCGGCGATGGCATATGACAGCGTCGACTTGCCCGAACCGTTGGGGCCCATCAGGGCGTGGGTCTCACCGGATTTCACCGTCAGGTCGACGCCCTTGAGAATGGGGATCTCGCGTTCGGAGTCGGCGGCGTTCGGGTTTACGACGCTGACGTGCAGGTCTTTGATTTCCAGAGTGGTCATGAGGCTGTTGTTTCCGTCTTTTCCGTTAAGGCCAGTTCGTGTTCGATGGCTGCGGTCAGGCGTTCGCGTATCTCGGGCACCGCGATCTTGGAGATGATTTCGGCGAAGAAGCCGCGGATCACCAGGCGGCGCGCCTGCTCCTCGGGGATGCCGCGGGAGCGTAGGTAGAACAGTTGCTCGTCGTCGAAACGGCCGGTGGCACTGGCGTGTCCGGCGCCGACGATCTCGCCCGTCTCGATCTCCAGGTTGGGCACCGAGTCCGCGCGTGCCCCGTCGGTGAGCACCAGGTTGCGGTTCACCTCGAAGGTGTCGGTGCCGGCGGCTTCGGCGCGGATCAACACGTCGCCGATCCAGACGGTGTGCGCGTCGGGCAGCGCGGATTCCGGATCGCCTTGCAGCGCACCCTTGTACAGCACATTGGACTTGCAGTCGGGCTGGGCGTGATCCACCAGCAGCCGCGACTCCAGGTGCTGCCCGTCGTCGGCGAAGTACAGGCCCAGCAGCTCGGCGTCCCCGCCCGGGGCGGTATACCGCACGTTGGCGGTCATCCGCACCACCTCGCCACCGAGCGTGACGGCGACGTGGCGCAGCACCGCGTCCTTGCCCAGCTTGGCGTGCTGCATGCTGACGTGCACGGCGTCGTCGGCCCAGTCGGCAAGCCACACCACGGTGAGCCGGGCGGCGTCGTCGACGACGAATTCGACGTTGTCGGCCAAGGTCCCGCTGCCCCGGTGGTCGATGACGACGACCGCCTCGGCGAGCTCGGATACCCGAATCTGCAAGTGCCCGTAGGCCACCGCGCCCGCACCGGGACCGGTGACGGTGACGCCGATCGGCTCGGCGATGCGGGTGTCGCGCTCAACGGTGACCAAGGTCGCCGAGTTGAACGACGAAAACGCTTGCGCCGCAACACGGTCGGTCGGCACGCCACCCTGTCCGAGGCGCTCGTCACCGCGGCGCACGGTCTCCACCCGCAGGCCGGGCTGCTCACTGACGCTGATCTCGGCCTTGCCGGTGGCGCGCGCCGAGCCGTCGTGCAGGCCACGCAGCCGGCGCAACGGGGTGAACCGCCAGATTTCGTCACGGCCGTGCGGGACCTCGAACGCGTCCACATCGAACGAGGAGAACAGCTCCCCCTTATTCAATGCAGCAAGCGAACTCCCCTTCGACGGCTTCTCCAGAGCTGAGGTCAGATTGTCGCCGGTCATCCGACGGCGCCCTCCATCTGCAACTCGATCAGCCGGTTGAGCTCCAGCGCATACTCCATCGGCAGTTCCTTGGCGATCGGCTCGACGAAGCCGCGCACCACCATGGCCATCGCCTCGTCCTCGGTCAGGCCGCGGCTCATCAGGTAGAACAGCTGGTTCTCGCTGACCTTGGACACGGTGGCCTCGTGGCCCATGGTGACGTCGTCCTCGCGGATGTCGACGTAGGGGTAGGTGTCGCTGCGGCTGATCGTATCGACCAGCAGCGCATCACATTTCACGCTGGAACGCGATCCGTGCGCACCCTTGTTCACCTGCACCAGGCCTCGGTAGGAGGTGCGGCCGCCGCCGCGGGCCACCGACTTGGACACGATGTTGCTCGACGTGTTCGGCGCCAGGTGCAGCATCTTCGCACCGGTGTCCTGGTGCTGGTCTTCGCCGGCGAAGGCGACCGAGAGCACCTCACCCTTGGCGTGCTCGCCGGTCATCCAGACCGCCGGGTACTTCATGGTGACCTTCGATCCGATGTTGCCGTCGATCCACTCCATGGTGGCACCGGCTTCGGCGCGGGCCCGCTTGGTGACCAGGTTGTAGACGTTGTTCGACCAGTTCTGGATGGTCGTATAGCGAACGCGCGCATTGGGTTTCACGATGATCTCGACCACCGCCGAGTGCAGCGAATCCGACTTGTAGATGGGAGCGGTACAGCCCTCGACGTAGTGCACGTAGGAGCCCTCATCCGCGATGATCAGCGTCCGCTCGAACTGACCCATGTTCTCGGTGTTGATCCGGAAGTAAGCCTGCAGCGGGATGTCGACGTGCACGCCCTTCGGCACGTAGATGAACGAGCCGCCGCTCCACACCGCGGTGTTCAGCGCGGAGAACTTGTTGTCCCCGGCCGGGATCACGGTGCCGAAATACTGCTGGAAGATCTCCGGGTGCTCCCGCAACGCCGTGTCGGTGTCCTGGAAGATGACGCCCTGCTGTTCCAGATCTTCACGGATCGAGTGGTAGACGACCTCCGACTCGTACTGGGCCGCGACACCGGAGACCAGCCGCTGCTTCTCGGCCTCCGGGATGCCCAGCTTGTCGTAGGTGTTCTTGATGTCGGCGGGCAGATCGTCCCACGTCGCCGCCTGCTTCTCGCTGGAGCGCACGAAGTATTTGATGTTCTCGAAGTCGATGCCGTCGAGGTTGGAACCCCACCCCGGCATGGGCTTGCGATCGAAGATGCGCAGCGCCTTGAGCCTGGTCTGCAGCATCCACTCGGGCTCGTTCTTCTTCGCCGAGATGTCGCGGACCACGGCCTCGGACAGGCCGCGCTGGGCGCTGGCCCCGGCGACGTCGGAGTCCGCCCAGCCGTAGCCGTACCGCCCCAGGGAGGCGATCGCCTCTTCCTGGGTCAGCGGCGCGGTCGCCGTCTTGCTGGCCTCGGGTGTGAGTGTCATCGAGACGCTCCTTTGATGCTCGTGGTGTCGGTCATGTGGCGCCGCTCCTCCTCATCGCTGCGCTCTGCATCGTCGACGGCGCGGCGCGGGCTGGCCGCCGTGCTGGATGCCTGAGTCAGGGGTACGTGCGTGGTGCAGGCGCAATCGCCGTTGACGATGGTCGCCAACCGCTGGACGTGGGTCCCCAGCACCTCGGCCATGGCCTGCTGTTCGGCGTCGCACAGCTCGGGGAATTCCTCGGCGACGTGGGACACCGGGCAGTGGTGCTGACAGATCTGCACGCCGTGAATCGGCCCACCGACCTGCGTGGTGGTGGTGACGTAGCCGGCCTTGGTCAGCGCGGTGGCGATCCGGTCGGCGGCGGCTTCGACGTCGCTGTCCGCCGCGCTGTCGGCGGCGGGAACGTCGGCCAGAATGGCGTCGATCCGTTGCCGGGCGAACGCCTGCACCGCCTCTTCACCACCGATCTCACGGAGTTGCCGCATGGCCGCCGCCGCCAGGTCGTCGTAGGCGTGGTCGAGCTTCGCCCGCCCGGCCGCGGTGAGCCGATAGCGCTTGGCGGGACGCCCGCGTCCCACCTGCTGCCACGCCGCGGGCGCCGTGGACTCGGCATCGCCGGCCTCGATCAGGGCGTCGAGGTGGCGTCGCACACCGGCGGCCGCCAGGCCCAACCGGTCACCGATCTCGACGGCGGTGATCGATCCGGATTCCAGCAGCAGTCGCACGATCGCGCGGCGGGTGTGGCCATCCGAGGTACCGTCGACGGCGCCGGTACCGGCGACGCCGACCCCAGCGGCCCCATCGAGGCTGGTTCGGATTTTCACAACACCAGTGTGACGCAATTCCGGGGATCGGTCCACCAAGGGTCCCCTGTCCTGGCGTTGCGCTGCTCACACCAACGGCGAGGCGCTGACCCTTTCCATCCGGCGGCTACGCTGCTCTGATGGCAGCCCGCCACCACACGCTGAGCTCGTCGATCGCGAGTCTGCACGGCGACGAGCAAACAGTGGGCTCGCCGCTGAACGATACCGAGCTCACCGCGCTGCGCCGCACCCGCCTGTTCGGCGCCGCCGGCACCATGGTGATGGCGATCGGCGCGCTGGGCGCCGGCGCCCGGCCCGTGGTGCAGGACCCCACCTTCGGGGTGCGGCTGCTCAACCTGCCGTCGCGGATCCAGACCGTGTCGTTGACCATGACCACGACGGGCGCGGTCATGATGGCGCTGGCATGGTTGATGCTGGGCCGGTTCGCGCTGGGAAACCGGCGGATGTCGCGCGGCGACCTGGACCGCACCCTGCTGCTGTGGGTGCTGCCGCTGTTGATCGCCCCGCCGATGTACAGCAAGGACGTCTACTCCTATCTGGCGCAAAGCCAGATCTCCCTGGAGGGGCTTGACCCCTACCGGGTGGGCCCGGCCTCGGGGCTCGGCCTGTCCCACATCTTCACGCTGTCGGTGCCGACGCTCTGGCGTGAGACGCCCGCACCCTATGGGCCGCTGTTCTTGTGGATCGGGCGCGGCATCTCGGCGATCACCGGGGAGAACATCGTCGCCGCGGTGCTGTGTCACCGGTTGGTGGAGCTGCTGGGGGTGGGACTGATCGTGTGGGCGACACCGCGGCTGGCCCGGCGCTGCGGGGTCGTGGAGGTCAGCGCGCTGTGGCTGGGTGCGGCCAATCCGCTGCTGATCATGCATCTGGTGGCAGGCGCGCACAACGAGGCGCTGATGCTGGGGCTGATGCTGGCCGGGGCGGAATTCGCGTTGCGCGGCATCGATGCACCGCGCCTGCTGCCCGCGTCGTGGAAGCGATTTGGCCCGGACTGGGAACCGCTGGGGATGCTGGCGGCCGGCGCTGTGCTGATCGTGTTGTCGTCGCAGGTGAAGCTGCCGTCGCTGCTGGCGCTGGGCTTCGTCACGATGGCGCTGGCCTACCGCTTCGGTGGCACCGTGCGCGCCCTGCTGCTGGCGGGCGGCGGCATGGCGGCGTTGTCGCTGGCGGTGATGGCGCTGGTGGGGTGGGCCAGCGGCCTCGGATTCGGCTGGATCTACACGCTGGGCACCGCCAACGTGGTGCGCAGCTGGATGTCGCCGCCGACGTTGCTGGCGCTGGGCACCGGGCAGGTGGGCATCCTGCTTGGCCTGGGCGATCACACCACCGCGGTGCTGGGGCTGACCCGTGCGATCGGCGTGCTGATCATCACGGTGATGGTCGCCTGGTTGCTGCTGGCCGTCTTGCGCGGCCGGCTACACCCGATCGGCGGACTGGGTGTCGCGCTGGGCATCACGGTGCTGCTGTTTCCCGTCGTGCAGCCCTGGTATCTGCTGTGGGCCATCATCCCGCTGGCCGCCTGGGCGACCCGTACCGGCTTCCGCGTGGCAGCCATCGTCATCAGCCTGGTCGTCGGGATCTTCGGCCCGACGGCCAACGGCGACCGGTTCGCGCTGTTCCAGATCATCGACGCCACCGTGGCCAGCACCGTCATCGTGGTGGTACTCATCGCGTTGACCTACACCCGCCTGCCGTGGCGTCGCCCGCCGGTCGAGGGCAACGAATCGAACGGCCAACCGGGCATCGACACGGCGGCACCGCCGAAGACTCCGCCGACCCCCCGACCGGCCCCGGCGCGTGACGCCTACGCTGATTCCACGTGAGCTCGGCCTGTCCCGTCCGCGAATCGCGCGAATCCCCTGACACAGTGGTGCGGCTGCGCGGGGTCACCAAGAAATACGGATCCGGCGCGACCGCCATCGAAGCCGTCTCCAACCTCGATCTCGAAGTGCACGCCGCCGAGGTGCTGGCCCTGCTCGGCCCCAACGGCGCGGGGAAGACGACGACGGTCGAGATGTGCGAGGGCTTCGTCCGCCCGGACGCCGGCACCATCGAGGTGCTCGGCCTGGACCCGATCGCCGACAACACCCGGCTGCGGGCACGTATCGGGGTGATGCTGCAGGGCGGCGGCGGCTACCCCGCGGCCCGCGCGGGAGAAATGCTCAACCTGGTGGCCGCCTACGCCGCCGACCCGCTGGACCCCGCGTGGCTGCTGGACACGCTGGGCCTCACCGACGCCGCGCGGACCACCTATCGCCGGCTCTCCGGCGGCCAGCAGCAACGGCTGGCGCTGGCGTGTGCGCTGGTCGGCCGCCCCGAGCTGGTGTTCCTCGACGAGCCCACCGCGGGCATGGACGCCCACGCCCGCCTGCTGGTGTGGGAACTGATCGACGCCCTGCGCCGCGACGGTGTGACGGTGGTGCTGACCACGCATCAGCTCAAGGAAGCCGAGGAACTCGCCGACCGGCTGGTGATCATCGACCACGGGGCGACGGTGGCCTCGGGCACGCCGGCGGAGCTGATGCGCAGCGGGGCCAAGGACCAGTTGCGGTTCAGCGCACCGCCGCGCCTCGATCTGTCCCTGCTGTCCTCGGCCCTGCCGGAGGACTACAAAGCCACCGAGGTGACGCCGGGCGAGTACCTGGTCGAGGGTCACGTCGACCCCCAGGTGCTGGCGACCGTCACGGCCTGGTGCGCGCGGATCGACGTGCTGGCCACCGACATGCGCGTCGAGCAACGCAGCCTCGAGGATGTGTTCCTCGACCTCACCGGCAGGAAGTTACGGCCTTGACGGACAACAAGACTGGATCGAGCGTCTTCCCCCAGGGCACCTTCGCTCCCGACCCGCGGCCCAGCGCGGTGCCGAAAATGCTTGCCGCGCAGTTCGGTTTGGAGCTCAAGCTGCTGCTGCGCAACGGCGAACAGCTGCTGCTGACCATGTTCATCCCGATCACGCTGCTGGTCGGGCTCACGCTGCTGCCACTCGGCTCGTTCGGCCAGCACCGCGCGGCCACCTTCACCCCGGTCATCATGGCGCTGGCGGTGATCTCGACGGCGTTCACCGGGCAGGCGATCGCGGTGGCCTTCGACCGGCGCTACGGCGCGCTCAAGCGGCTGGGGGCCACCCCGCTTCCGGTGTGGGGCATCATCGCGGGCAAGTCTCTGGCCGTGGTCACGGTGGTGTTCTTGCAGGCAATTCTGTTGGGCGCCATTGGTTTTGCGCTCGGCTGGCGACCCGCGCCGGCGGCCCTGGCCCTGGGTGGGGCGGTCATCGCGCTGGGCACCGTGGTCTTCGCCGCCCTGGGACTGCTGCTCGGCGGGACGCTGCGCGCGGAGATCGTGCTCGCGGTCGCCAACCTGATGTGGTTCGTCTTCGCCGGCCTGGGCGCGCTGACCCTGGAAACCGGGATAACCCCGACGGCGGTCAAGCTGGCGGCACGGCTGACCCCGTCGGGCGCGCTCACCGAGGCGCTCTCGCAGGCCATGACCATGTCGGTGGACTGGTTCGGGGTCATCGTTCTGCTGGCGTGGGGCGCGGTGGGCGCACTGAGCGCGCTGCGCTGGTTCCGCTTCACCTGACGGGTCGGGCGGGCTCGCGACCGCCGTACTACAAGCCGTAGTTTCGGTGGCTTAGGATCGGGCCGTGCTTGGACGAATGCTGTTGCGGTTGGTGGACCTGCTCCCCCATCCCAGTCTGGGCGTCCAGCGCCTCATCGCTGTGGCCGTCATCCTGACCCAGGGCGGTATCGCCGTCACCGGCGCGATCGTCCGTGTCACCGCCTCGGGGCTGGGCTGCCCCACCTGGCCGCAGTGCTTTCCGGGCAGCTTCGTTCCGGTGGCCCACGCCGAGGTGCCGCGCATCCACCAGGCGGTCGAATTCGGCAATCGGATGGTCACCTTCGCCGTGGTGATCACCGCGGCGCTGGCCGTGCTGGCCGTGACCCGGGCGCGGCGACGGCGCGAGGTGCTGGTCTATGCCTGGCTGATGCCGGTGTCCACCGTCGTGCAGGCGGTGATCGGCGGCATCACCGTGCGCACCGGCCTGCTGTGGTGGACGGTTGCCATCCACCTGCTGACATCGATGACGATGGTGTGGCTGTCGGTGCTGCTCTACATCAAGATCGGCGAGCCCGACGATGGAGTGGTTCGCGAGCGGCTGGTCAGGCCGCTGCGCGCGCTGACCGTGCTGTCCGGCCTGAACCTGGCCGCGGTGCTGGTCACGGGCACGCTGGTGACGGCCGCCGGTCCGCACGCGGGTGATCGCAGCCCCACCCGGACGGTGCCGCGGCTGAAGGTCGAGGTCGACACCCTGGTGCACGTGCACTCCTCGTTGCTGATCGCCTACCTGGCGCTGCTGGTGGGGCTGGGCTTCGGGTTGCTGGCGGTGCGTGCCGCCCGGCCCGTCCTGTTGCGGCTGGCGGTGCTGCTGGTGCTGGTGTTCGCCCAAGCCGCCGTCGGCACCGCGCAGTACTACACCGGGGTTCCCGCGGTGTTGGTCGCCCTGCACGTGGCCGGGGCCGCGGCGTGCACCGCGGCCACCGCGGCGCTATGGGCGTCCATGCGAGAGCGGGCCGAGCCCGCGCCGCTCGCAGGCTGACTCCACCGCGACGGCGAACCGGCGCTGGGCGAGATCGCGGGCCGCGGGGTCCAACCGGTGCCAGCCCAGCGCCGGCGCAACCAGGTCGAGCCCTACCAGCCGATCGCCGGCCACGTCGGCACGCGCGTACAGCAGCTCTCGGGCGTCGACTGCAGCGCGGTCGGCGGCCGACGCGAGCGCGGCGTAGCCGAGGTCCCACGACTCGAACTCCGGCTCGACCGGCCAGGCGTGCGACTGCTGTCCGCCCAGGAAGATCAATGCCGCCTGGGCGCCGGACCGGGCCGGCGGCCCGTCAAGCACCGTGGGCACCCCGTCGTTGTCGAGGTCACGCAGATACCGCTCATCGAGGTTCCAAGCGACCGCATCGGGCGGGTTGAGCAGGTGGCGCACCCGCCGGATCCATGCCAGGAATTCGTTGCGCCGATCGGTTTCGTCCGGGGCAGCCCGCAGGATCACCAGATCGGCGTTGGCGGTTTCCGGATCGTCCCAGGACAGCCAGCGAGCGTGCAGACCACGCTGACGTAGCGCGGGCACCAGCCCCGCGTCGTCCGGGTCGCCGCCGGGGTGCGGCGGGCAACCCGCCAGCACGATGCGGGGGTGGAAGACGTCCGGGCGAGCGAGTTTCATGCCCGGGCATGATAAGCAGATGCACGCAATCGAAGTCAGCGAGACCGGCGGCCCCGAGGTGCTGCGCTACGTCGATACGTCACAGCCGGCGCCCGGACCGGGCGAGGTGTTGATCAAGGCCGAGGCCATCGGTGTCAACTACATCGACACCTATTTCCGCTCCGGCCAATACCCCCGCGAGCTGCCCTTCATCCTGGGCTCCGAATTGTGCGGCGCCGTCGAAGCCCTCGGTGACGGCGTCGACGGGTTCAGCGTCGGCGATCGTGTCGCCAGCGCCGCGGCTTCCGGCGGTTATGCCGAATATGCCACGGCCCCAGCGCATTTGACCGCCAAGCTGCCCGACGGCGTGACCGCCGCCGTCGGGGCCTCAGCCCTGCTGAAGGGTCTGACCGCCCATTACCTGCTCAAGTCGGTGTATCCGGTGCAGGCGGGCGACACGGTGCTGGTGCACGCCGGCGCCGGCGGTGTCGGCCTGATCCTGACGCAGTGGGCTCACCTGCTCGGCGCGCGGGTGATCACCACGGTCTCGACCCCGGAGAAGGAGCGGGTGTCCCGGCACGCCGGCGCCGACGAGGTGCTCCCCTACCCCGACGACGCGAACGAATTCGGCGAGCGGATTCGCTCGTTGACCGGCGGCGCCGGGGTGGCCGCGGTGTACGACGGCGTGGGCGCGACGACCTTCGACGCCAGCCTCGCCAGTCTCGCCGTCCGGGGCACGCTGGCGCTGTTCGGCGCGGCCAGCGGACCCGTGCCGCCGTTCGATCCGCAGCGTCTCAATGCCGCCGGTTCGGTGTTTTTGACCCGCCCGTCGCTGGCCCATTTCGTCCGCACCGGCCAGGAATTCAGTTGGCGGGCAGAGGAATTGTTCGCCGCGATCGCCGGGGGCGACATCACCGTCGAGGTCGGCGGACGCTACCCGCTGGCCGATGCCGCCCGCGCCCATCAGGATCTGCAGGGCCGCAAGACAGTTGGCTCCGTTGTGTTGGTGCCTTAACTGCCGACCGACAACAGCCCGGGATTAGCAGCCCGGCCCCGCGGTTCGGGGCGGATTCGGCAGACCGAGAACGGAGTTGAGACGGTAAGCACCACCGCGACCATGGAACACCGCCATCAGCAGCACCCCGACGAACAGGCCGGTGATGCCGGCGATCGCATGAGTGGGCAGATCGGCGCAGTAGCCGATCGCTACCGCCAGCGCTAATCCGGCAGTGCCCGCCACAGCGTTGCGCAGCGCGCCATTGCCCCAGACGTTCGGAAACTGTTCACCGACCAGGCCTTTGACGAAGTGCGGGACGGCGTTCGCGCCCATCAGACCCGCGAGAGCAGAAAGCAGCATTGTGAGCCACACGGCGAATTACCCCATTCAGTCAACAGTTGTAGGCCGAAAATACAACGCCGGTCGCACTCGAGTCAACAAACGTAGACTGAACACATGAGTGCCGGTCGCACCAGCCGCGCTGAGCAGCGTGAGCGCACGCAATCCCGGATCCTGTCGGCAGCACAGACGTTGTTCGCCGAGCTCGGCTACGACAGGGCCACTATCCGCGCGATCGCTACCGAGGCGGGAACCGATCCCGGGCTGGTGATGCGCTATTTCGG
Source organism: Mycobacterium sp. 852002-40037_SCH5390672 (assembly GCF_001665875.1). Lineage (GTDB taxonomy): Bacteria > Actinomycetota > Actinomycetes > Mycobacteriales > Mycobacteriaceae > Mycobacterium. The sequence goes on along the minus strand of NZ_LZTA01000047.1, from coordinate 17,761 downwards.
ATCTAAAGAGAAGCTGTTCGCGCGGGTCGCGGGGTTTGAACAGGACCAGCAGGTGACGGGGGCACCCGAACAAGCCGCCGAACAGTTGCTGGCCGCCCTCGAGAACAAGCTCGCCGAGGAGCCGATCGATGCGCTGGCCGCGATCCGATCCATTTTCACCCACCCCGATGCCACCGGCGAAGTGCGATCAGCCATGGTCGCTCGTCAACGACAGGCTGCCCACCACATGGCCCCTGACGACGCAGAGCTGCGCGCCGGTCTCATCGGGGCACTCACTATCGGCGCAGTCATCGGGCGTCACTTGCTGCGATTGGACGGCCTGCGAGACGCTGCGCCGGAACGGATCACCGCGTTGTTGCGGACCGCCTTCCACGACATCGCCTATGGCACACCCGCAGACCGCTCCTGACCGCACACGCGTGCGACTGCGGGAAGAACAGGTCCGACGCTTTGCCCGCCTCCCAGCGACAATCCGGCCCCTGGCAACCGCACTCCAGCGGACGTTCACAAGTTGTCGCTGCGAGGTGGGCAAATATCGTGTCGTTCCGCCAAGAGATGCTTGGGACGGAATGCGTCAGAACAGGTGCGGCAGCCCGATGGCCGAGTCGATGGCCAACGCGCAGAACACCACCGCGAGATAGTTGTTCGACTGCAGGAACAGGCGCAGCGGCCTGACCGGCTCGCCGGCGCGGACCCCGGCGTACAGCTGATGGGCCATCGTCAGGAACCACACCCCGGCCACCAGGGCGACGGCCGCGTACAGCCAGCCGGTCGCCAGCGCCAGCGCCAGCGTGGCCAGCACCGTCAGCCAGGTGTAGATCAGGATCTGCTTGGTCACCTGACGCTCGGTCGCCACGGCCGGCAGCATCGGGACACCGGCCGCCTTGTAGTCGTCCTTGTAGCGCATCGCCAGTGCCCAGGTGTGCGGTGGCGTCCAGAAGAAAATAATCGCGAACATCACCAACGCCGGCCAGGCGATGGTGCCGGTGACGGCCGACCAGCCGATCATCACCGGCATGCAGCCGGCCGCGCCGCCCCACACCACGTTCTGCGAGGTGCGGCGCTTGAGCAGCAGTGTGTAAACGAATACGTAGAACGCGATCGTCGCCAGGGCGAGCAACCCGGACAGCAGGTTCGTCGTCCACCACAGCCAGAAGAACGAGGCCACCGTCAGCACCAGGCCGAGCACCAGGGCGTTGCGCGTGGGTACCGCGGCACGTGCCAGCGGCCGGCGGGCCGTGCGCTTCATCACCTTGTCGATGTCGGCGTCCGCCACGCAGTTGAGGGTGTTGGCGCCCCCGGCGGCCAGCATTCCGCCGATCAGCGTGTTGACGATCAGCAGCGGGTTCACCGTCCCGCGCTGGGCCAGCAGCATCGCCGGGATAGCGGTGACAAGCAGCAGTTCGATGACCCGTGGCTTGGTCAGCGCCAGATAAGCCAGCACCGTGCCTCGTATTCGGCTTGGCAATTGGCTCGGCGCGGCGCGCCCGCGAACGCTCACGCAATAACTCCTTGGGGTCGCAGCGGCGCGCAGCATCTACTACACACGATGGTAGACCGCGTTGAGGCGATGACCCGCCCGCGGGTCCATTACCGCAGATTTTTCCCGGATTCCCGAACTGAATGTTAAGCGCTTTCGACGGGCGCGTAATTTTCACACCTGCCGGTGGTGGGTACCCGAAATCCTGCGCTGCAAGAGCCGGTCCTCCCGCACTAGGGTGGGATTGATCAGCTCGATGACCCAAGGACTGAGTCTGTGACGACACTCGAAGAGATCTCTACGCTGACCCAACCGCACCTTCCCGACGATTGGTCCGAGCTCGACGCGGCCGCCGTCGACACCATTCGGGTGCTGGCCGCCGACGCGGTGCAAAAGGTGGGCAACGGCCATCCCGGGACGGCGATGAGCCTGGCGCCGCTGGCGTACACCCTGTTCCAACGGGCGATGCGCCACGACCCCAGCGACACCTATTGGCTGGGCCGCGACCGGTTCGTCCTGTCCTGCGGGCATAGCAGTCTGACGCTGTACATCCAGCTTTACCTGGGTGGTTTCGGCCTGGAACTGTCCGACATCGAGTCGCTGCGCACCTGGGGATCCAAGACGCCCGGGCACCCGGAGTTCAGGCACACCAAGGGCGTTGAGATCACCACCGGCCCGCTCGGGCAGGGCCTGGCGTCGGCGGTGGGCATGGCGATGGCCGCGCGCTACGAGCGCGGCCTGTTCGATCCCGACGCCCCCCCGGGCACCAGCCCGTTCGACCACTTCGTCTACGTGATCGCCTCCGACGGCGACATGGAAGAGGGCGTCACCTCGGAAGCGTCGTCCCTGGCGGCCGTCCAGCAGCTGGGCAACCTCATCGTCTTCTACGACCACAACGAGATTTCCATCGAGGACGACACCAACATCGCGCTGTGTGAGGACACCGCCGCGCGGTACCGCGCCTACGGCTGGCACGTGCAGGAGATCGAGGGCGGCGAGAACGTCGTCGCGATCGAGGAGGCCATCGCCAACGCGAAGGCGGCCACCGACCGGCCGTCATTCATCTCGCTGCGCACCATCATCGGCTACCCCGCACCCAAGTTGATGAACACCGGCAAGGCGCACGGCGCGGCTCTGGGCGACGAAGAAGTAGCCGCCGTCAAGGAGATCCTCGGCTTCGACCCGGACAAGACGTTCGAGGTGCGCGACGAGGTGATCGCCCACACCCGCAAGCTGGTGGATCGTGGCAAGGAAGCGCACGAGAAGTGGCAGGCGGATTTCGACGCCTGGGCGCAGGGGCAACCCGAACGCAAGGCACTGCTGGACCGGTTGACGGCCGAGGAGCTGCCCGACGGGTGGGACGCCGACCTGCCGCACTGGGAACCCGGTTCCGACCCGATCGCCACCCGCAAGGCCTCCAACGAGGTGCTCAACACGGTGGGGCCGAAACTGCCGGAGCTCTGGGGCGGTTCGGCCGATCTGGCGGGCAGCACCAACACCACCATCAAGGGCGCCGATTCCTTTGGTCCGCCATCGATTTCGACCAAGGACTACACGGCGCACTGGTACGGCCGCACGCTGCACTTCGGTGTTCGTGAGCACGCGATGGGCGCCATTCTGTCCGGCATCGTGCTGCACGGCCCGACCCGGGCCTACGGTGCCACCTTCCTGCAGTTCTCCGACTACATGCGGCCCGCGGTGCGGCTGGCCTCGCTGATGGACATCGACACCATCTACGTGTGGACCCATGACTCCATCGGACTCGGCGAGGACGGCCCGACCCATCAGCCGATCGAGCACCTTGCGGCGCTGCGGGCCATCCCGAACCTTTCGGTGCTGCGCCCGGCCGATGCCAACGAGACGGCCTACGCCTGGCGTACGGTCCTGGCCCGCGGCAACGGCAGCGGCCCCGTCGGGCTGATCCTGACCCGCCAGAATGTGCCGGTGCTCGAGGGGACCAGCGCCGACGGTGTCGCCCGGGGCGGCTACATCCTGGGCTCGGACGGCGAGGATGCCGGCCAAGACCCCGACGTGGTGCTGATCGCCACCGGCTCGGAGGTCCAGCTCGCGGTCGATGCGCAGAAGTTGTTGGCGGACAAGGACATTGTGGCGCGGGTGGTTTCCATGCCGTGCGTCGAATGGTTCGAGTCGCAGCCCGAGGACTACCGCGACAGCGTGCTGCCGCCGACCGTGTCGGCCCGGGTCGCCGTCGAGGCGGGCGTCGCGCAATCCTGGCACAAGCTGGTCGGCGACACCGGCAGGATCGTTTCGATCGAGCATTACGGCGAATCCGCCGATTACAAAACGTTGTTCCGTGAATTCGGTTTCACCGCAGAAGCCGTCGCGGCCGCCGCGGAACAGGTAGTGGATAACTGAGAGAGGGCAATTCACATGACTCAGAACCCTAACCTCGCGGCGCTGTCCGCCGCGGGAGTATCGGTTTGGCTGGATGACTTGTCGCGCCAGCGGCTGCAGTCCGGGAACCTGCAGGAGCTGATCGACACCAAAAGCGTTGTCGGCGTGACCACCAACCCGTCGATCTTCCAGAAGGCGCTCGCCGAGGGCGACGCCTACGAGGGTCAGATCGCCGAGCTGGCCGAGCGCGGCGCCGATGTCGACGCCACCATCCGCACCGTCACCACCGACGACGTGCGCAACGCGTGCGACGTGCTCAAGCGGGAGTGGGAGGCCTCGGACGGCGTCGACGGACGGGTGTCCATCGAGGTGGACCCGCGCCTGGCGGCCGAGACCGACAAGACCGTCGCGCAGGCCGTCGAACTGTGGAAGATCGTCGACCGGCCGAACCTGTTCATCAAGATTCCGGCGACCAAGGCCGGCGTTCCGGCGATCACCGCCGTTCTCGCGGAAGGCATTTCGGTCAACGTGACGTTGATCTTCTCCGTCGAGCGGCACCGTCAGGTGATGGACGCCTACCTAGCGGGCCTGGAGAAGGCCCGCGAGGCGGGGCATGACCTGTCCAAGATCCATTCCGTCGCATCGTTTTTCGTGTCCCGGGTGGACACCGAGGTCGACAAGCGGCTGGAGAAGATCGGGTCGGAGGATGCGAAGGCGCTGCTGGGCAAGGCCGGGGTGGCCAACGCGCGGCTGGCCTACGCCGCCTACCAGGAGGTCTTCGAGGGCGGCGATCGCTTTGAGTCGCTCAAGGCCGACGGCGTCCGGGTTCAGCGTCCGCTGTGGGCGTCCACGGGCGTCAAGAACCCCGACTACTCCGACACCCTCTACGTCACCGAGCTGGTGGCGCCCAACACGGTGAACACCATGCCGGAAAAGACGATTGACGCCGTCGCCGACCACGGCGAGATCAAGGGCGACACAATCACCGGCACCGCAGGCGATGCCCAGGGGGTGTTCGACAAGCTGGAGCAGATCGGCATCGACCTGACCGACGTCTTCAAGGTGCTGGAGAACGAGGGCGTGGAGAAGTTCGTGGATTCCTGGACCGAGCTGCTGGAGGAGACACAGAAACAGCTGGGCTCCGCCTCCAAATGAGCCCAGCCCGCACCGCGCAACAATGGCATAACCCGTTACGGGACAAGCGCGACAAGCGGCTCCCGCGGATCGCGGGGCCGTGCGGGATGGTGATCTTCGGCGTCACCGGCGACCTGGCCCGCAAGAAGGTCATGCCGGCCATCTACGACCTGGCCAATCGCGGGCTGTTGCCGCCCAGCTTCTCATTGGTGGGCTTCGCCCGCCGGGATTGGAGCACCCAGGATTTCGGCAAGGTGGTGCACGAGGCCGTCAAGGAACACTGCCGCACGCCCTTCCGGCAGGAAAACTGGGATCGGCTGGCCGAGGGATTCCGTTTCGTCCCAGGCGCTTTCGATGACGATGAGGCGTTCGGCCGGCTGGCCGAGACCCTGGACAAGCTGGACGCCGAGCGCGGCACCGGCGGCAACCACGCCTTCTATCTGGCCATCCCACCCAAATCCTTCCCGGTGGTGTGCGAGCAGTTGCACAGGTCGGGTTTGGCGCGCCCGCAGGGTGAGCGGTGGAGCCGGGTGGTGATCGAGAAGCCGTTCGGTCATGACCTGGAAAGCGCGCAAGCCCTGAACAAGTCCGTCAATGCCGTCTTTCCGGAGGAGTCCGTCTTCCGGATCGACCATTACCTGGGCAAGGAGACGGTCCGCAACATCCTGGCGCTGCGGTTCGCCAATCAGTTGTTCGACCCGATCTGGAACGCGCACTACGTGGATCACGTGCAGATCACCATGGCCGAGGACATCGGTCTGGGCGGCCGGGCGGGCTATTACGACGGCATCGGCGCCGCGCGCGACGTTATCCAGAACCACCTGATGCAGCTGCTGGCGCTGACCGCGATGGAGGAACCGGTCAGCTTCAGTCCGTCGGCGCTGCAAGCCGAGAAGATCAAGGTGCTCTCGGCAACCCACCTCGCCGAGCCCCTCGACGAGACCACCAGCCGCGGCCAGTACACGGCGGGCTGGCAGGGCGGTGAGAAGGTCGTCGGGCTGCTCGACGAAGAAGGATTCGCCAAAGACTCGACGACCGAGACGTTCGCCGCCATCACGCTCGAGGTGGACACCCGCCGCTGGGCCGGTGTGCCCTTCTACCTGCGAACCGGAAAACGCCTGGGCCGCAGGGTGACCGAGATCGCCCTGGTCTTCAAGCGGGCACCGCACCTGCCGTTCGATGCGACCATGACCGACGAGCTGGGCACCAACGCCATGGTGATCCGGGTGCAGCCCGACGAAGGCATCACGCTGCGGTTCGGCTCCAAGGTGCCTGGCACCGCGATGGAAGTCCGCGACGTCAACATGGACTTCTCCTACGGCTCGGCGTTCGCCGAGGAATCGCCCGAGGCCTACGAACAGTTGATCCTCGACGTGCTGCTGGGCGAGCCGTCCCTGTTCCCGGTCAACGAAGAGGTCGAATTGGCTTGGGACATCCTCGATCCCGTGCTCAATAACTGGGCCGCCAGCGGCAAACCCGAACCGTACGAGGCTGGCACCTGGGGTCCGGACTCGGCCTTCGAGATGTTGCACCGCACCGACCGGGAATGGCGGCGGCCCTGATGATCATTGATATGCCGGACGCCACCACCACGGCGGTCAACAAGCGACTCGACGAACTGCGGGAAAGGGTCGGTGCCGTCGCGATGGGCCGGGTGCTGACCCTGATCATCGCGCCGGACAGCGAGGAGATCTTCGAAGAGTCGCTGAAAGCGGCCAACAACGCCAGCCATGAACACCCCAGCCGGATCATCGTGACGATGAGGGGCAATCCGTACGCGGACAAGCCACGCCTGGATGCGCAGTTGCGCGCCGGCGGCGACACCGGCGCCAGCGAAGTCGTGGTGCTGCGGCTGTCCGGGGCGCTGTCCGGCCACGCCGCCAGCGTGGTCACCCCCTTCCTGCTGCCCGACATCCCGGTGGTGATCTGGTGGCCCGATGTCGCACCGGCGGTCCCCGCGCAAGACCCGTTGGGACGGTTGGCCATTCGGCGCATCACCGACGCGACCAACGGCGTCGACCCGTTGGCGGCCATCAAGAGCCGGCTGCCCGGATACACCGCGGGTGACACCGACCTCGCCTGGGCGCGCATCACCTATTGGCGCGCGCTGCTCACCTCGGCCGTCGACCTGACGCCGCACGAGCCCATCGAGTCGGCGCTGGTGTCCGGGCTGGCGACCGAACCCGCCCTGGACGTCCTGGCGGGGTGGCTGGCCAGCCGGATCGACGGTCCGGTGCGCCGGGCGGTCGGTGAACTCAAGATCGAACTGGTGCGCAAGAGCGAGACCATCGTCTTGAGCCGGCCGCAGGAAGGCAGGACCGCCACGTTGAGCCGGACGTCGCGGCCGGACGCCCTACTCCCCTTGGCGCGCAGGGAAACCGGTGAGTGCCTCGCCGAAGACCTGCGTCGCCTTGATCCCGACGAGATTTACCAATCAGCGCTCGAAGGCATCGAGAAAGTGCAATACGTGTGAGCACCAGCATCGAAATTTTCCCGGATAGCCAGACCATGGTCGAAGCCGCCGCCACGCGACTGACCGACACCATCGCGAAGGCCGTGGCGGCGCGGGGCCAAGCGCTCATCGTGCTGACCGGCGGCGGCAACGGCATCGGGCTGCTGCAGTCGCTGGTGGGACGTGAGATCGACTGGGGATGCGTGCATCTGTTCTGGGGCGACGAGCGCTACGTCCCGGAGGACGACGACGAGCGCAACGACAAGCAGGCACGGGCCGCGCTGCTCTCCCACGTCGACATACCGTCGCGCCAGGTGCATCCGATGCCGGCAAGTGACGGCGAGTTCGGCAATGATCTCGCCGCCGCGGCGCTGGCCTACGAGCAGTTGCTGGCCGCCAACGCCGCTCCCGGACAGCAAGTTCCGAATTTCGATGTACACCTGCTGGGCATGGGCCCCGAGGGACACATCAACTCACTGTTCCCCGACACCCCGGCCGTGCTCGAAACCACCCGCATGGTGGTGCCGGTCGACGACTCCCCCAAGCCGCCGCCGCAACGAATCACCTTGACGCTGCCCGCCATTGCACGTTCGCGTGAAGTCTGGCTGATGGTCTCCGGCGGTGGCAAGGCCGAGGCGGTGGCCGCGGCGATCGGTGGCGCCGCACCGGTCTCGGTGCCGGCGGCCGGGGCGGTCGGGCTAGAGACCACGCTGTGGCTGCTCGACGAGGACGCCGCGGCCAAGCTGCCGTCGCGGACCGGAGAGCAAAGCTAGCCGTCGCGCACGCACTTGGCGTGACGAACTTCTGAAATGCGATAGCGCATCCGCTAGCGCTTTCGAGGTGGTGGATGCCTTCGGGCTCCCGTCCTGCCCGGCCGGGTCATAATGACGGTCATGGCAGACAGAACCGTGCGCGGGGGGCAAGAGCGAAGCCGGATCAAGACGCTCACCCAGGCCGCGTTGAACGCCGACAAAACCGTTGAGCAGGTCGAAGACGTCCTCGACGGGTTGAGCAACACCATGAAGGAGCTCAGCAGTTCACTTTCAGCCCTGAACGCCACGGTGGAACGCCTGGAGGCCGGTCTGGATCACCTGGACGGCACCATGACCAGCCTGGACGATCTGGCCAAGCGGCTGATCGTGCTGGTCGAACCGGTGGAAGCCATCGTTGCGCGGGTCGACGACATGGTGAGGGTGGGCGAGACCATGATGTCTCCGCTGGCCATCACCGAACATGCGGTGCGCGGCCTGGTGGACAGGCTGCGCAACCGGACCGTGCAGTAGGCGCTCGGCAGGACCTGATGGCCACGCTGCTGCTGCATCACTGCGCCTTCGCCGCTCATCGGACCGCTCCCGGCCATCCGGAGCGCCCGGACCGCTACCGCGCCGTGGAAGCGGCGCTGAGCCGGCCGCGGTTTGACACTCTGCTGCGGGAGGAGGCCGAGCCCGCCGAGCTCGCGGCGACGCGCTACGTGCACTCCAATCGCTATGTGGACGCGCTGGAAGCCGCGCGACCCGAGGACGGCTACGTCTACCTCGACGGCGGCGACACCATGATGGAGCCCTCGACCTGGGAGACGGCACTGCGCGGGGTGGGCGCCACGCTGCAGGCCGTGGACAGGGTCCTCACCGGTGACGCCCAGAACGCGTTCGTCGCGTGCCGGCCGCCGGGTCATCACGCCGAGACCGAGCGCGCCATGGGCTTCTGCCTGTTCAACAACATCAGCATCGGCGCGCGTCATGCACAACTCAAACACGGGCTGATACGGGTCGCCATCGTCGATTTCGACGTCCATCACGGCAACGGCACCCAGCAGATCTTCTACTCGGACCCCAGCGTGCTCTACGCGTCCACGCATCAGATGCCGCTGTTCCCCGGTACCGGTGCGGCACGAGAAACCGGAGTCGGCAACATCTTCAATGCGCCGCTGGCACCCGGTGACGGCGGCGCCGAACTGCGCGCCGCCTTTCAGGACCGGATAGTGCCTGCGTTGCAGTCGTTTTCGCCCGAGTTGATCATCGTGTCCGCCGGCTTCGACGCCCACGAGCGTGATCCGCTCGGCTCGCTGACCATGACGGCCGCCGACTTCGCTTGGGTCACCAGGGAATTGATGACGGCAGCCGAAAACCTGTGCGACGGTAGGTTGGTGGCGGTGCTCGAAGGCGGTTATGACCTGCAAGGCCTCACCGATTCGGTCACCGCGCACGTCGGCGAGTTGCTGAAAGGCTGATCTAACTCGCCTTCTGGTGCATCTCGGGGTACGGACCGCCTACCGGGGTCGCCGCCCCCAGGATCTCATCGATGGCCACGAGATCGCCTTCGGACAGGGCGACGTCGGCCGCGCGGGAACTCTCCTGCAGGTAGCGCAGGTGCTGGGCTCCGACGATGGCGACGTGCACGCCCGGCTGCGCGATGACCCGCGCGATGGCCAGCTGGCTGATCGTCACGCCCAGGCCTGCGGCCAGACCCTCAAGCCGCGCAACGACTTCCAGGTTGCGCAGGTAGCCGTCGCCGCTGAAAACGTCGCTCTTACCGCGCCAATCCCCGGCGGCGAAACTGGTGTCGGCCTTCATCGTTCCGGTCAGCAGACCGTGCGCCAGCGGCCCGTACACCATCACGCCGATGTCGTGTTCGCGGGAATACGGTAGCAGCTCGTCTTCGATATCGCGGCGAAACAAATGGTAGGGCGGCTGCACCACCTCCACGGGAAGAGTCTCGGAGAACTCCCGCACCTGCGCGGCGTCGTAGTTCGACACACCCACATGCCGAATCTTGCCTTCCGACACCAGTTCTGCGAGCGCGCCGGCGGTCTCGGATGCCGGGGTGCCGGGATCGGGCCAGTGCACGAGATAGACGTCGATGTGGTCGATGCCCAACGCGTTCAGGCTGGACTCCACGCCTTGCCGCAACCATTCCGGGCTGCCGTCGCGAACCAGCCCGTGGTCGGTGGCACGCAACCCGCCTTTGGTGGCGATCACCACCTCGTCCCGCGATTTTTTGAGATCGTCGCGAAGAGCCTTTCCCAGAAGGCGTTCGGACGCGCCGAACCCGTATTGCTGGGCGGTGTCGAAGAAGTTGATCCCCAGATCGCGGGCGCTGCGGATCATGGCGATCGCGGCGTCCTCGTCGGAATGGCCCCAGTCACTGCAGAACTCCCAGGTACCGAAGGCCAATCGGGAAACCTCAAGCCCCGTCTTGCCGAATGTGATGGTCTTCAATGCCAACCCTCCCCGTTGCATAGACGTGCATTGCGTTTACGGCCGGTCCGGCCAAGCCCCCGACTCAACCATAACCGCCGCCGAAGCCACGGCCCGCAACGTCGATGCTCAGCGCGGGAAGTAGCGGCTGTCGTTGTCAACCGAATCGAAAATGTCCAGTGCGTGCTGGAACGGCCCGGACGTGATCCGTTGATCGGTCGCATACGAGTGGTCGAGTTGGAACACGACACACAGCAACAGACCCAGCAGAACCGCGACCGTGCTCGACACGATGACGTGCCCGACGGTACTGCCCAGCCGCAGGAAACCCGTAAAGGCAACCAGCACAACAGCACCGAAGATCAGACCCGCCCACATCAGGGCGGGTATCCGAGGCTTGGTGCCCACGATTCGCTCGTTACGGTCGGAAGCCAACTCGCTCAACTGGTTGAGGAATTGCTGATTGATCGGCTTCGCCGCGATATTGGGCTGTTGACGGCCCACCGTGCGATACATCCGGGTGATCGCGGCGCGCGCGCCGTCGTTGTTCTGCTTGTTCCACTCGGGGCCCGCGACCGCGCTCGCGTACTTGCGCAGCAGCACCTGAATGTCGGTGCGCTCCGGTTCGGGCATGGCGACCGTTTGCCGATACATCGTCGTCAGTGCCGACGCCTCACCGGAGACGACCACCTGGGTGGATGAGAAGTGATCCCACGTGGTCACCACGGTGAAGCCCAGCAGGGCACCGTAAAGGAAGCCGACGACGGTGAGAAACGAGGCGATCGCCGGATTCTGATCCTTGCCATACCGCTGCATCGGCAGGATGCGATTTCCCAGCCAGATGGAACCCACAGCGATCGCGATCGCCACGGCGATGACCGAAACCAGAAATAGCCACAGGGGTAGTCCGGATCCGCTCACTGGTCTCCTTGGTCGACGTCGCGTCAATCAGGGTATTCGCGACCGGGCCGGCCCGGTGACCGATTCGCGGGTTATCAGCCGCTGTTTCGCAGGGCGCTGGCGAGCCCGTTCATCGTCAGCAAAATGCCACGCTGCACCAATTCGTCGTCGTCGCCGGAACGGTAGCGGCGCAGCAACTCCACCTGCAGGTGGTTGAGCGGCTCGAGGTATGGAAAGCGGTTGAACACCGAACGCGCCAGCGCCGGGTTGTCGGCGAGCAGGTTGTCCTGGCCGGTGATGAGCTTGTGCATGGCGATGGTTCGCCGGTGCTCGTCGACGATCTTGTCGAATACCCGGTGCCGCAATTCCTCGTCGTCCACCAATTCGGCGTAGCGCGCCGCCAGGCCGAGGTCGCTTTTGGCCAGCACCTGGGCCAGGTTCGACAGCACGCTGCGGAAAAACGGCCAGCGTTGGTACAAGTCGTGCAGGATGTCCACCCGCTCGCTTTCGCTTTCCGGGCCCCCCGCGATCCACTGCTGGAATGCCGACCCGGTGCCGTACCAGCCGGGCAGCATGACCCGCGACTGGCTCCACGCCAGCACCCACGGGATAGCTCGCAGATCCGAGATGGACTGGGTGGGTTTGCGTGAGGTGGGCCGGCTACCGATGTTCAGTGAGCCGATCTCGCTGACCGGCGTGGAGGCCATGAAATAGTCGACGAAACCCGGTGTGTCATGGACTAGTTCGGCGTAGGCGCGCTGCGCCAGCACGGCCACCTCGTCGAGCACCGCGTACGCCGGTTCCGCGGCGTCACCCAGGCCCTCCACATCCAGCAACGTGGATTCCAGCGTGGCGGCCAGCAGGCTCTCCAGATTGCGTTGCGCGGCTTGCGGTTCGGCGTATTTCGCGGCGATCACCTCGCCCTGCTCGGTGAGCCGCAGCGAACCGTTCACGGCTCCGGGCGGCTGCGCCAGGATGGCTTCGTAGCTCGGGCCGCCACCGCGGCCGACGGTGCCGCCGCGACCGTGGAAGAGCCGCAACCGGATTCCGGTTTTACGGGCCACTTCGACCAGGGCCAGTTCGGCCCGGTAGACCGCCCAGCTGGAGGCCAGATACCCGCCGTCCTTGTTGGAGTCGGAATACCCGAGCATCACTTCCTGGCTGTCGTCGCGCGCGGCCACCAGCGCGCGGTAAATGGGGAGTTCGAGCATGGCGTGCAGGATCGCGGCGCCGTTGTACAGGTCGTCGATGGTCTCGAACAGCGGTGAGATGCCCACCGGGCAGTAAGGCGCGTCCCCGGACGCGTCGATCAGTCCCGCCTCTTTCAGCAGGATCGCAGCCTCGAGGACGTCGGAGACCGAGCGGCACATGGAGATCACGTAGTTGGGCACGGCGGCCGGTCCGTAGCGCTTGATGGCATGCGCGGCCGCACGCATCACGCCCAGCTCTTTGTGGGCCAGCTCGGACAGTTCCGCGTTGTCGCCGACCAGCGGCCGGCGGGTGCCCAGCTCGGCGGCCAACAGCTCGACCCGCTCGTCTTCGGGCAGCGAACCGTAGTCGGGATGCACCCCGGACCACGCCAGCAGCTCGGCGACGACTTCCTCGTGCACGTCGGAGTTTTGCCGCATATCCAGGCCGCACAGATGAAACCCGAAGACCCGCACGCCTTCTCGCAGCAGCGCCACGCGGTCGTCGGCCAGCAGTGCGCTGCCGTGCGCGCGCAGCGACGCATCGATGGTGTCCAGGTCGGACTGCAGTTCGGCCGGGGCGCCATAGGGCGCCAATCCCAGGTCCAGCTCGTGTTGCGGACGCCGGTCCAGGATTTCGGCACTTGTCGCGGTGAGGCGGGCGCGGATCACCCGCACCGCGCGCCGGTACGGCTCGTCGGCGCGGGCCTTCTCCCCGCAGCCCTCGGCCAGCTCGGTCAGCTCGGGGGTGACCGCGACCAGGCGCGCTGACATCGACAGCTCCTGCTCCAGGGCGGTCAGTTCGGACAGGTAGTGCGCCAGCGCCGTGAATGCCGCGCTGCCGGTGGCCTGGCGCACCACGTCGGCGGTCACGTTCGGATTGCCGTCGCGGTCCCCGCCGATCCAGGAGCCGGGCTGCAGCATCGGCTGGTTCAGCAGGTCGGCGTCGGGCCAGCGTGTCCGCAGGGCGTCGCGCACCTCCGCGTTGACCTGCGGGATCACCGTGAAGAATGCGGCGGCGTAGTACCGCAGCCCCACCTCGATCTCATCGGTGATCTGCAACCGGGACAACCGGATCAGCGCGGTCTGCCACAGCGTGAGGACCTGGCGGCGCAATTCGAGTTCGATGTTGCGCCCGTCGTCGGTTTCTTCGTGTCCCTCGGCGTGCAGCCGCATCAGTTCGGTGATCCGGTGCTGGGTGACGAACACGGTGCGCCGACGGGTCTCGGTGGGGTGTGCGGTGATCACCGGGGCCACGACGGCGCCCTTCAGCGCGTCGGCGACGGTGGCCGAATCCAGTTGCGCCCGGTCGAGTTTGGCGTAGGTCGCGGCCAGGCTGCTGTCCTGCGGGGCTTCGCCGGCGGCGACGTGAATCGCCCGGCGGCGCTCCCGGTGGATGTCTTCGGCGACGTTGGCGAGCAACGCGAAGTGGCTGAACGCCCGAATGACCGGAATCGCCCGGTGGATGTCGATGCCATCGAACATCCGCGCCAGCTCGACCCGGTCGATCTCGGAGCGCCGCACCCGAAACGACTCCACCCGGGCACGTTCGACGAGCTCGAACACCTCGTGCCCGTTCTGCTCGCGCACCGTGTCGCCCAGAATGGTGCCCAGCAGCCTGATGTCGGCGCGCATCGGCTCCGTCGCCTCACGACCCACCAGGGTGCGCTGTACGGCGCCAATCGGTTCCAGCGTGCCCTCGGATGCCTCAACCATAGGACCCAGTATCGACGCGGATGTCAGCATCCGCCCGTCGGGGATCACCCGCGGCCGCGAATCACCGTGGCGCCCAGTACGTCAGATCACCGTGATCGGGAAGGAATCACCACCCGATTGAGCGCGTTGGTTGCGGACATGTCCGCCGGAATCATTGTCATGGCCCGTCCCGATGCCCCCAATCTGGTCGATGACGTGATCGCCCAAGCCAACCGAGCCCATGAGCTCGGGGTAGCGCACGTGTGGCTGCCCCAACAGCAGAATTACGACGCAATCGCGCTCGCCGCGCTCGTCGGAGCCGCCGTGCCCGGGCTGGGCGTGGGCACCTCGGTGGTGCCGATCAACCCCCGTCACCCGCTGATCATGGCCTCATTGGCGCAAACGGCGCAGGCCGCCGCGCACGGTCACTTCAGCCTTGGGCTGGGACTGGGTGCCCGCCACATGGAACGCCGGGCCTTCGGCACCGAATGGCCCGACACCATCACCCGGCTGCGCGAGCACCTGACGATCCTGGCGTCGGTGTTCAACACCGGCGGCGTCGACTTTCACGGCAGTGAACTGCGCGCCAGTCCCACCTGGCCGGTGCAGGTCCCCGGCGGCACACCGATCCCGGTGTACGTGGCGGCGATGGGCCCCAAGGCGTTGCGAGTCACCGGCGAACTGGCCAACGGGACACTGCCCAACCTGGCCGGGCCCCGGACTATCGGAGAATTCATCGTGCCCGAAATCACCATGGCGGCAGCCGAGGCGGGCCGCCCGGCACCGCGCATCATCGCCGCGGTGCCCGTGCTGTTGTCCGACGATGTCGAGGGCGCTCGCACCGCCGCCGCGCAACAGCTGAGCTTCTACGAGACCATCCCGTCGTATCGCAACGTGATCGCCCGGGAAGGCCTCGCCAGTGTCGTCGACCTCGCGGCGATCGGACCCGAGGAATCTGTCGCACGCCAGTTACGCCGCTACCGTGACGCCGGAGCCACCGATGTCGTGCTCAATCCGCTGGACCGCTCCAACTCAGTCGACCGCGAAGCATTATGGAGACTGACCGCCGCACTGTGAACGCGCGGTTGGATCGCGTGGGATCACCCATCCGTGCGGTCAGCGGTACTTGATCATCAGCGCGATGCCGATGATGCACACCAGCCAGATGGCGGTGAGGAAATACGTCAGCCGGTCCAGGTTCTTTTCCACCACCGTGGATCCGGACAGGCTCGACTGCACGCCCCCACCGAACAGCGTGGACAGGCCGCCACCCTTGGCGCGGTGCAGCAGCACCAGCAGCACCACCAGGATGCTGGTGACGACCAGGGTGATCTGCAAAGCCAACTGCATGACGGCTAGCCTACCGGGGCCGATGGGTTCTCAGGGCAGGGGCCCACCGGCGGCGATCGCCGCCAGCGTGGCGAACTGCTCGCCGTCCAGGGACGCACCGCCGACCAGGCCACCGTCGATGTCATCGCGGGCGATCAGCTCGCCGATGTTCTTGGCGTTCACCGATCCGCCGTAGAGCACCCGGACCGAGTCGGCGATCTGCGATGACGCCAGCGCGCCCAGTTCCTTGCGGATCGCCGCGCACACCTCTTGGGCGTCGCCCGCGCTGGCGACCCGTCCGGTGCCGATCGCCCATACCGGTTCGTAGGCGATGACGACCTTGCCGATCTGTTCGGCGGACAGCCCGGCGAGCGAACCGCGCAGCTGCTCTTCACAGTGGCCGACGTGATTGCCCGCCTCGCGGACGTCGAGGTGCTCGCCGATGCAGACGATCGGGGTCAGTTCGTGCTTGAGTGCCGCCGCGGCCTTGGCGGCCACCACCGCGTCGTCCTCGTGGTGGTAGGTCCGCCGCTCGGAGTGCCCGACGACGACGAACGTGCAACCCAGCTTGGCCAGGAAGGCACCGCTGATGTCGCCGGTGTAGGCACCCGAATCGTGCTGGGACAGGTCCTGCCCGCCGTAGGTCAGCCGCAGCTTGTCACCGTCGACCAGGGTTTGCACGCTGCGCAGATCCGTGAACGGGGGCAGAACCGTGACGTCCACCTTGTCGTAGTACTTGTCCGGCAACGCGAACGCGATCTTTTGCACCAGCGCAATGGCCTCGAAGTGGTTGAGGT
Organism: Mycobacterium sp. 852002-40037_SCH5390672; assembly: GCF_001665875.1. Taxonomy (GTDB): domain Bacteria; phylum Actinomycetota; class Actinomycetes; order Mycobacteriales; family Mycobacteriaceae; genus Mycobacterium. The sequence goes on along the minus strand of NZ_LZTA01000047.1, from coordinate 1,235 downwards.
TCATCTTCCAGTTGCCGGCGATCAGCGGTTTGCGGCTCACGACTCTGGGCCTCCCTAGTTGTGGTCGGGCTGGGGTCGGCTCAACACCTCGATACCCGGAAGCGTCTTGCCCTCAAGGTATTCCAGCGACGCTCCCCCACCGGTGGAGATGTGCGAGAAGTCGCCCTCCGGGATGCCCAGCGCGCGCACCGCGGCCGCGGAGTCCCCGCCGCCCACCACACTGAACGCGCCCTTGCCGGTGGCCGCGGCGATCGCTTGGGCGACGCCCTTGGTGCCCGCGGCATAGGTCGGGAACTCGAAGACGCCCATCGGCCCGTTCCAGAAGACGGTCTCGGCGTTGGACAACAACGTGGTGAACCGCTTGACCGATCCCGGCCCGATGTCCAGGCCCATCAGGTCGTCCGGGATGGCGTCGGCCGCAACGGTCTGCGGTGTTGCGTCGGCGGCGAACTTGTCGGCCACCACGATGTCCACCGGCAGCCGCAACACGTCGACGTAGGTGTCCAAAAGCCTGCGGCAGGTATCCACCATCTCGGTCTCCAGCAGGGATTTGCCAACCGAGAATCCTTGCGCGGCAAGGAAAGTGAAGCACATGCCGCCGCCGATGACGATGCTGTCGGCCTTGGTGGCCAATGACTCGATGACGCCGAGCTTGTCGGACACCTTCGACCCACCGAGCACCACCGCATAGGGGCGTTTGGTGGAGCTGGTCAACTGCTCCAGCACCTGGATCTCCTCGGCCACCAGGGTGCCGGCGTAGTGCGGCAGCAGGGTGGCGATGTCGTACACGGAGGCCTGTTTGCGGTGCACCACGCCGAAGCCATCGGAGACGAAAGCGCCTGTCGGACCGACCAATTCGGCCAGCTGCTTTGCCAGCGCCAGGCGCTCGCCGTCGTCCTTGCTGGTTTCGCGGGCGTCGAAGCGGATGTTCTCCAGCAGCAGGACGTCGCCGTCGGTCAGCCCCTCGGCGCGGGCCAGCGCGTCGGTGCCGACGCTGAAGGCGCTGGTCGAGGCGGGCGCCAGGGTGGTGATCACCGCGCACCTCGGCCGGCCCAAGGGCGGAGCCGACCCGAAGCTGTCGCTGGCGCCCGTCGCCGCGGCGCTCGGTGAGCAGCTGGGCCGGCACGTCCAGCTGGCCGGCTCCGAGCAGTCCCGAGTCGTCGGCACCGACGCGCTGGCCCGCGCCGAGGGGCTGACCGACGGCGACGTCCTGCTGCTGGAGAACATCCGCTTCG